>CAZFDW010000713.1:0-3096 GCA_964517865.1 uncultured Chitinophaga sp. | reverse complement strand
AATTCACGTTTGAGAGCCAAGCTGCGACTGGGTTGCAGCTCTTCGTAGACGAGTTCGACAGGCAGACGGCTGCGGGTGTAGCGAGATGCTGTCCCTGCGTTGTGCTGGTCGCATCGGCGGGTCAAATCTTTGGTGATCCCGGTGTAGAGCGTGTCGTCGGCACAACGAAGGATGTAGACGAACCATTCAGCCGTTTTTGTCACGATCATCCACCGGGTATCAAAGCATCGGGTAAGATTCAGCGTCCGCCCAAGTTTCTTCTCGGAAGCGTCCTCGATGCGTCACATTGTTGTCCCAATTTTGTTCTTTGTCTTCGTCACCACACTCCAGGCCGATGAGCTTCGTGGCAAAGTTGTGAGCATTGCTGACGGCGACACGATCACGGTTTTGGATGCCGACAAAGTTCAGCACCGAATTCGACTCGAAGGAATCGACGCACCAGAAAAAAAGCAGGCGTTCGGAGCCAAGAGCAAAGAACGAATGACCGAAAAAGTGGCAGGCCAGGAAGTCGTCGTTCAATGGACCAAGAAAGATCAATACGGACGAATTCTTGGAGATGTCCAACTTGGGAAGAGGCACATCAATTTGGAGATGGTCCAGGACGGGCTGGCCTGGCACTACAAGCAGTATTCCAAGTCGAAGGAATTGGCCGACGCTGAGGACGCTGCTCGAAAAGCGAAAAAGGGTCTTTGGGCAGACAAGATGCCAACGCCGCCGTGGGAATTTCGGAAGGCTGAAAGGGAGGCGGCTAAGAGCAAGAAGAAGTGAGGAATTGAATTCTTGCCCAATTACGTTTTTCCACGGAAAGCCAAACGACACTTCAATGACCTTCATGGTTCGGTCGTTTGTCTAACGGCCACGGGAGGTGATTCGCTGGAATGCAGCGAGATTCCTTCCTGCAACTTGGCCACCACTCGGGAGCGGAGTTCGGGCGGTTGAACAATCTTGCATCGTCCGGTCCAAGACAGAATCCAATTCGTGATTTCTTCCAGACCGTCAACCTGGAAGTTCATCGTGATGCTGCCGTCCTTCTGACGAGTGAGTCTCTGTGTGTGATGCCACACCGTTTCAGTCACAATCTTGCCTGCGTCTGGTGTGAACCAGACCTCGACTTCGTAGGTCTTATCCCCACGGTAGACCGCCCAAGCGTTGCCAAAGTATTCCCGCAGATCGAAGTCATCGGGAATGATGGCGGACTCGTCGATCATCCGCAGGGCTTTGAATCGAGCGATTCGATAGGTGCGTGGAGCGGCTTCCCCCGCAGTCTTTCCGATGACATACCAAGCGTTCTTAATGAGGCACAAATGGTAGGGGTGCAGCTTCAGCTTCACCGGGGAAGACTCATACGGACTTTCGTAATGCCCCGTGATCTGCTTCCGTTGCACGAGAGCCAGTTGAACGGACTTGATGGCTTCGTGATGTTGGCTGTGGTCAGCCAACTTCAGATCCAGGACGGTCACTAACCGCAGAGCGTCGTCGATGAGTTCCTGTGTCTCCTCTTTGGAGACAGCGGCCAGTTTGAGCGTTGTGGGACTGGCTCCTGTGGTCACGTCCAACCCCGGTGCTTTCGTCATGACAGTCGCCAGTGACAATCCCAGAACTTCGTCCTCGGTGAGTGTCATCACCGGAAATCTGAAGTCGGGTCGAACTCGCACGAACTGCTGGTCTCCTTCCCGGTAGTACGGGATGCCAGCGAATCTCAGAACATCCAGGTCTCGATAGACCGTTCGTTCGGAACATTCAATTTCGTCGGCGATCGCCTTTGTGGTCCAGCGTCCACGGCTTTGAATCAGTTCCAGAACTCGAAGCACGCGGGCCAGTCGATCCGCCTGACGAACACGGCGATCCCGATCTGGTCGATCTTTTTTCTCGGATGGTGGTCCCGAAGATTTCTTCACGTTCGCTGCAATTGTTTTCTTCTTAACCATTGGTTTCAGAGACTCCCACGGCGATTCGCTCGGCCGCTTGCTCGAATTCCTTGCGGAAGTGCGTCTTCAGGTAGGCGGATCGCCAAGTCGTGATAGCGTTGGCCAACTGATGGGATTTGCAGAGTGCGTAACCGGCAGCTTGTTCCAGTTCGTCAAACAGTGTTTCGCCTTCATCCTTCGACATCGTTGAGTTCACCGCCGATGTCAGGAATCGTTCCCGGAATGTTCCGATCTTCTTCCGCTTGGCAGCCTGCTTCACAAACTCGTACCCATCCTCCAGAGCGATGCCTCCCAACCGGTACAGCACGAGCATGATCTGTTCCTGATAGAGCAGCAGACCGTGCGTCTCCCTCAAAAGTTCGGCGGCGGTGAACGGTTTCCGGGGTGCGTCATGACCACGAGCCACTCGCTCGACGAACTCTTCCAGGAAGCCGTCTCTGGCTGTACCGATTTGAACAGCCGTCAGGATTGCGGCCAGACTTTCGACACTTCGTGGTTTCAGTTTGCGAAGTTGAAGTTGAACCTCTTCCGATTCGAGTTGAAAAACTCCCGCGATGTTTTCCTCACTGAGAAATTCTCCGGTCCGGACATCAACGAGCGGAAGACACCGGACATCGAACTCAGGATCGCAGTCCCTCTGGATGAGTCTGGCAACGTGATGAGGAACCATTTCAAACTCGATCGCTGAATGAATTCGAATGGTGTGCTCGAATCCCGTTCGTTCTTCCGCGAAGTCCCGAACTTCTGTTTCATGCTTCGGATCGACGATGAAATAGAAACCAATCGTCCGGTGACTCAGAAACCGTTCTGCGGGCAATTGGTGTCGCAGGGGATCAATGTCCGACAGTTGCAGCAAATATGAAATAATGGAGCACGGCCCCGCCCCGATCGGTTTGCTAAAGATGCCTTGCTGGACCGTGAATCGTCCGATCTCTGCTGCCCGTTGAATGGCTTCGCTGTGTCCATGTTGTTCGACGAGTTTCAGTTCGCTGTTCAATCGGACTTGGGCCTCGTCTCGCCTCTCTCGGTCGTACTGATGTGGCAACCAGCCCTCACACCTTCTTCGCAGCGATTCGACTTCCGGCTGATGGTTCTGCATGGAGTCTCCGTCAGTTTCTGGTGGGCAATCCCCTGTGTTGGTCCACCATTGTCTCACGGGGGGCTGACA
>CAZFDW010000712.1:0-3099 GCA_964517865.1 uncultured Chitinophaga sp. | reverse complement strand
AGAACATGGAATCCTCGGAAAAGACCTTCAATACCATCGTTGAGCGATGCCGGCTATCGCTTGGAATCAAGTATCAGAAGGAGAGCAGGTATCGGGCTGAACCGCTATTTGAGGCCGAGGTCCGTCTCATTCGGACGCTGGGATTTCAGGATTCCTTGGTTCGCATTGTCGAGTACGGTGACCAGCTCCGTCAGCAGAAGGCGGCTTTTCATTTGATCGGGGCCGCTGGCTCTTCCGTCATCTTCTTCTTGCTCGGATTCTCGGAAGTCGATCCTGTTCGCTACGACACGCATTTCCAACGGCTCTGGCTCACATCAAATCGTGAACCACCAACGATTCTGTTTGTTGTGATGCCAACGGACCACGTGGCATGGGACGAACCTCAACGTCCCAGCATTTTAATTCATCCGATGACAGCACTGGAGGCAATTCCTGAGTTGCTCCGAATGCGGTTCCCGAAAACGCGAGTCAGGATGAATGAGAAGGCCGTCTTTGAAACAATTCGGGAAGGTGATACCGACGGGGTCTTCCAACTCGAATCCGCAACTGTTCGGTCTCTGCTGTCCCAGTTGTCCCCATCCCGAATCAAAGACTTGGGATCAGTGACCGCTCTGGACCAGATTGGCAATTCTCATCCTGAAGTCGTTTCCGAATACCTGAAACGACATCTTGCCAAGGAGCCCAAGAGAATTCGGAGGCCAATCGTCGAGACCGAAATGACGCCGCTGCTGCCGTTGTTGTCCCAGGAAACTATCATGAAGTTTCTGCATCGACACGCCGGACTTCCTTGGGAAGCGACCTACCGTTTTGTGTTGGCGGCGGCAAAAGCTCGAATGACCGACCAGCACGAATTATGGAATCCCGTACTCAAAGGATTGGAACATCGACACGGGTTGAACGGTGAATTGCTCTTCAAAAGACTGATCGCGGCGAGCCGTTGGGCAGTTTGCCGGGCACATCACGTCGCGAATGTCATCACCAGCTACAGAGCGGCATACTACCGCACGTTTCATCGACAAGCATTTGAGGATGCCCTTCAACGGGTGTCCTTTGGGGAACGAGGAAAGTAATGGCGGAGAGACCGACGAAGAAGAAGCCGAAGCCCAAGTCTGCTGGTCCGAACCCCAATAAGCGGGACAGGCCTGATCGAGATCGACGTGTCCGTCAGGCTGACCGGCTGGCACGAGTTCTTCGAGTTCTGGAACTGGTTCAAAGCCGAGGACGATGGACAACCAAAGCCATCGCTGAGGAACTCGAATACTCAGAGCGAACGGTCTATCGAGACCTGGACGTTTTGAGGTTTGCTGGGATTCCCTACTACCGAGAGGGAGACCAGCAGTTTGTTCGAGTCCGGCCAGACTTTCGCTTTCCAGTGATGTCACTCACCGATGATGAAGTATTGGGGCTTTCGCTCGCAGCAGCCATCACAAAGGCACCGGGACTGGATGTCACGGCGGGAGCAATCCCAGCAACTCGAAAACTAGCTGCGGTCTCGAAAGAGGAGACGCAAGAACTGATCGACGATGCAATGCGATTGGTATCCGTTCTGGACCTCAAGCTGGTGGACCATAGTCGCCATCATGAGGTCATCAGGACGGTGCAACTGGCCTTGTTGCAGGGGAAACAAATCAGCGGGCTTTACGAAAGTCCTTACGAACCCACTCCGGTCAAATTGAAACTCCATCCGTATCGGCTTTGCCTGATTAAGAATGCGTGGTACATCATCGGAACAATGGCAGATGAGACAGCCCCGAAGACATTTCGCGTGGCTCGATTCAAGGCATTACGGATGCAAGCGGAGCCTGCCCTCATTCCGGAAGACTTCGATCTACGGACCTACTTTGGGAACGCATGGGCCGTTTTTCGAGGTGATCAGTCCTATGACATCGAACTCAAGTTCAAGCCCACTGCTGCCAAGGTCGTGATCGAGACAATCTGGCACCACACTCAAAAGGCGAGAACTCACAAAGACGGCAGCCTGACCCTCAGCTTTCAGGTCGATGGCCTCAATGAAATCCTGCATTGGATTTTGTCATGGGCTGGCCAAGTTCGAGTACAGAAACCCGACGAACTGAAAGACCTGTTCATTCAGACTTTGGAAGATGCGATCCAATTGCAGGCGTTGGCCGACAACGGCAACGAGTGAGGAATCTTTTAAGGGGAAGTTATGCCTGTTCCAGAATCTGTTCCTATGTGGCTGTCAAAACTTGGCGATCGGCTTGGTCCGATTCCGATGCCAGACTTGCTCCGGCACTGCGTTTATTATCCATCAGCGGGTTTGGACGGAGATCCCGTCAAGTATCTTGGGAGATACTTCCAGAGTTTTGTGTACGTCGACTACGGCGTCGGAGAACAGGAAGTCCTGAATGACCTTCTAAATTTCAGCGGCTACGATCAAATCTCGAATCGACAGGTGTGCCAGGATGAGCTTGTTCCACAGGGATGGCAGCCACCGAAATTACGGCCGGAGGACGGCAACCACACACGCAACGCTGACTCTATCAAACCACCATTTGCCATCTGGGCCGTTTACGACCGGAAGCCAGAAGTCTGTCCTGAGCATGGCCCCAAGCGTTTCAGCCTTCTGTACATTGGCGGAGATGGTGCGGCCACATACCACGCACTGTTCTACTCACACCAAGTTTCTCCGGCCGTCGTGGCACTGATCCAACCAGGAACAGGATTCGGCGGGAATTGGACCGATTTCGAGGATTCCGGCCAAGTCTTTGCGAGGCTGGTCAGAGAGAATCCTGCGGGGATGCCAGACCATCTCTTGTATGGCGGCTGGGACGATGGCGGGCATTATCGCGAAGCCCCGTGGCCGGAGTACCAGACTGCGGGCCTCATCCTGCATGGGCGTCTGCGGCTTTTTGCACGCCAAACTGCGAAGCAATTGGTCACCGGGGGCATGGATGAGGTTGATGATTTGTGATTCCGTTAATTGGCCGCATGGCACTCTGACCCGCCCGTGTCGGACCCTTCGAGTATTTATAGAAGCCACTGGCTCCCAGAGAGACGCAAGCCCCGCTAAGGGGAGGCGAGTCGGCACAATCCCGTTGGCTGTCTGCCGTGAATCGTTGTGATTCGCCAAGCAGATCG
>CAZFDW010000711.1:0-3101 GCA_964517865.1 uncultured Chitinophaga sp. | reverse complement strand
CGACGATTCTTCTTCCGATCCTTCGCCATGGCTTTTGCGGCATCTGAACGAGGAATGCGAAGATCCTGCCGGATGATTTTATCGAGTCGCTTGCTGAACTTCATGAAGTTCGTGATTTCAGCAGGCAGCGGCGAACTGAATCGCATCGGTTCACCGGTCATCGGATGAGTGAATCCCAAAGTGGAAGCATGCAGTGCAAAACGCTTGTGTGCCCACGGGATGTCTTTCCACAGATCCGAGCGATAGCGATTATCTCCCAGCACCGGATGCTGCGCTTCAGCAAAATGCACACGAATCTGATTGCGTCGTCCGGTCTCCAGCTGGACCGTCACGTGCGTTGTATCGGGCAATCGTTCGACGACCTGGAAATGAGTCACCGCAAGCTGACCATCTTCTTCCTCATCAGTTGAATACCGCGTCAGATTTTTCCCGGTCGCCAGGAAGCTGCGAAATTCACCGCTGTCCTGAGCCACAATGCCGGCAACCAATGCATCATATTGACGTTCGGGCTTGCGCTGCCGAAACTGATTCTGCATCAATCTGGCATCTTCCTTTGTCTTGCCGAACATCAACAGTCCTGACACGCCACGATCCAGGCGATGCACAACAAACGCACCGCGGCCCCTTCCTTCATGCTTCACATGTTCGTTCACCCGATACAACAGAGTGTGCGGTTCGCGTCCATCGGTGGGAACAGTAAGCAGGTCCGCCGATTTTTCCACAACCACGACATGCCGGTCCTCAAACACGATTGAGAAACCTCGATGCTGTTGTTGCTGAGGACGACGTCGCGGCGAATAGCGACGATTCTCTTCGAACCGCACATGCACCTGATCGCCGACATTCAACGTGCGACCGGGATTCGTTTCGACCTGTCCGTTGAGCGACACACAATCGTGATCAAACAAACCCGTGACGTGTGAACGAGATCCGCCGGCCAGTTCCTGCACACAGCGATCGATTCGTCCGTTGATCAACGCGGACGATGATTCGATGACAAGTTCACGACTCAAAAATGGCACAGGGGCACCCGGAAATCAGTGTTTCGAAAATAAAACGCTAAGGATATCCCGCGTCACCACCAATCGCGAGCAGCGTTGAGAGGAATCCTTCCGGTGGTCAAAACTGCCGGGATTGCCACGACGATCTGTGTCCGGCAGAAAGTGCCGACCACAGGGTACCTGGAACACATCAAAAACAGCTTTACGGCGATTTCTTTGGAATGCCGCAAAGTTTTGTGCAGAATCCTTCAGAACACGTGTTGACACTAAAGCCCGACCGGCGATATCACTCCGTCTCTCAACCCGGATTCGATTCCTGAATCCGAAATCTCCCTTCTGTTCTCCTCCCTTCTCTCCACCTTCCGGAATCTCATCCGGAAGTCAGAGCTGTTCGCGTCTGTTGAATTGTTCGTCTTTTGAATCTCATCAAAAGCCGAACGGCTCAGTCTCTCGAACTGTTCGTCCCTCCACTCGTCTCCCCTCTGACTCTCCACTCAGCTCCCAGATTGAGGAAATCATGAACGAGTTCCCAAACGGCGCTCATCATGAGCCGCAGATCCTGCGGTTCCCCCAGCCCACTCAGGCTGCGCCTTCCGAAACCAAATCCAGTCCACCGGAAACGGAATCGACCACACGCACTGTGCTGGTCTTTTCGCCGCGTCCCGGTGCACGCCAATTGCTTGCCGACGATGTCCGCAAGCGTGGCATGCAGGTCTGTGAAACAGACAGTCCGGATGCGATGTTGTTTCACCTAAGTCGACAGGAATTCTGTTGCTGCATCATTGATGATGCTGACACAGTCTCCCGGATTCAGGAGGTCAACGCTGCGATTCGAAATCATTCGAAAGCCGCCCAGGTCATCTGCATCGTCGGTGAAGACTCCCGCTGGGGTCGTGAAACTGTGCCGACTTTCGAATGCGAAGTCCTGGAACGCCCTTATTCAGCCTCACGTTTTGGAGCTGCGTTACTCAACGCACTGCGACGCGGCGAACTGATCCGCGAAAACGAAAAACTGCGACGCCAGTTGCTCAACCGCAATCTGATGGATCTGGTTGGCAGCACGCCGGCCATGCAGTCTCTGCGAGAATCCATCCGCATCGCCGCCGACGATGACCGCACGGTCCTTGTTCGCGGCGAACCCGGCAGCGGAACAACGCTGATTGCCGAAGGTCTGCATCGCTGCAGCCGTCGGTCAACGAAGCCGTTCCTGCGAATTGACTGCAGTCTGCATTCCGTCGAAACGCTGGAACATCAGCTCTTCGGTGACAATGCTCCGGATGGTTTCCCCGGCTACCTGAAGATGGCTGACGGTGGATCGATCCTGCTGGACAACGTCGATACGGTCGCTCTGCCGTTCCAGAAACGACTGGCTCAACTCCTGGAACAGCGAGCGACCGCCGTCTTACATGGTGGACAGGAAGGTCCGAACATTCGGTTCATCGCGGCCACGCACGGTGACCTCAATCGACTGGCGATGGAAGGCCGGTTCCGCGACGACCTGTTGCAACACCTGAGCGGTATCACACTGCAGTCGCCACCGCTGCGAGTCCGCGGCAACGATATCCCACTGCTGGTGGAACACTTCATCAGTCAGATCTCGCTGAAGGAAGGTCGTCCCCCACGACAGATCAGTGGCGAAGCTGTGCAGGTCCTGGAAAGCCATCCGTGGCCTGGCAACGTACGTGAACTTCAGAACGTGATTGAACGCTGCTGCACGGTCGATGTGACAGAAATGATCGGTCCCGAGGATCTGCGACCCTGGCTGCAGAATGACGCGATTAATGACGGTGCAGAATGCGTCGGCATGACGCTGGCCGAAATGGAACGCAAACTGATCGAATCTACATTCGCCCGCTGCAACGGCAACCGCGAAAAGACGGCTCAGATCCTGCAGATTGGTCTGCGAACCCTCTCCGGGAAACTCAGAGAATACGGCTACCCTCCACGTGGCGGCCCCGGTTCAAACATCAAACGCATCGTCATCGCCGGAACCATTGGCGAACAACGCAAAGCAGCCTGATCGACACAACGAAAAGTACCTCTCCCTCCCTCCCTCCCGAAAAGAGCGAGCTTTCCCCCGGAAGCTCGCTCTTTTCATTT
>CAZFDW010000710.1:0-3123 GCA_964517865.1 uncultured Chitinophaga sp. | reverse complement strand
CACTCATGAAATCCCGCAGCGATGGCAGTCTGATCGAGGGACTGCATGCGTTGTGTACGATACCCGAGTTTCAGCTTGGGTAGAGCGAGCAGCAGAAAAGAATTTACCGTAGCTGAATTCTCATGAATTCAGAATTGAAAGTTCCATACGCAGTGGCGGGAGGGATGGCCCTTTTTCATCATGTGATCAGTCAGCTCAGCAAACGTTGAGATTGTTGTAATTTTGAGAAGAATTATCCTGACGAACAGGAGAACACCAGGTTGAGTGATTCTTCGACGCGCCGCCGGAGAATCGTAACCGTTCACGCCTCAGAACGATACCTTCGTAAGCAGCCACAGATAAACACAGATTCACACAGACAGAAATCAACAGTCCATCTGTGTTTATTCGTGTCCATCTGTGGTCCAAACTGTCTTTCTCAAAATGTCGTGAACGAGCCGCCGGAGAATCTTTGCGAGGCAGCAGGAAATCAACCGTCAATAATCCATTAGGATCCATGATCATGTCCCACTTTTCACGACGCAACTTTCTCCGATCATCAGCGGCGGGTTCTGCCGTCCTCACATTCGACGGGCTCGCGCCGTTTGCACTGCAGGCGGCGGCGGAACAAAGCAAGTCGGAACGCATTCTGGTCGTCATCGAACTCCAGGGTGGCAACGATGGTTTGAACACTGTCATTCCGGTCGGCGACGAAACTTATCGTAAGCTGCGTCCGAAACTGGCGATTGAAAAGAATGATTCGCTGGCGATCAGTGATGGCCTGGCGTTCCACTCCTCTTTGCGAGGTTTTGCCGATCTCCTGGAAGCCGGACGACTGGCCGTCATTCAGGGGGTCGGCTATCCCGATCCCAACCGCTCGCATTTCGAATCAATGGACATCTGGCACACCTGTCAGCGGAAGGATGAAAATCGCACCGACGGCTGGCTGGGCCGTCTGCTCGAACAAACTGCCGATGCCGGAGGTGGCGATCCGACTGCATTGCATCCTGGACATGACAAACAGCCGTTCGCACTGATGTCACGCATGGTGCGCGTGCCGTCGATCCGATCTCTGGAACAGTTTCGCCTGCAGGGTACCGAAGACGCACAGTTCCGTAAGGCCGTGCAGGAATTGACAGACGCCCGCCGAGATGACAGCAACGATTTGCTCAACTTTGTGCAGTCCAGCACCAGCTCCGCGATTAGCGCCAGCGAACGATTGAGTTCATCGGTTAAGTCTTATTCGTCGAGCGTCACGTATCCGAAAAATGGGCTGGGCGAACAACTGCAGACAGTCGCTAAACTCATCAGTTCGGGTCTGAAGACATCGGTCTACTACGTGACTCTGAGCGGCTTTGATACACACTCACAACAACCGGATGCCCATGCCGGCCTGCTGCGTCAACTGGGAGATTCCGTAAAGGCATTTCTGGACGACATTGATCAGTTGAAGCAGTCGGATCGTGTCGTGCTGATGTGCTTCAGTGAGTTCGGCCGCCGGGTCGAAGAAAACGCCAGCTCGGGAACAGATCACGGTACAGCCGGACCGATGTTCATGGCAGGCGCAGCGGTTAGGTCGGGCCTGATTGGCCAACTTCCCAGCTTGAGCAATCTGCAGGACGGCGATCTGCGACACCACACCGACTTTCGGCAGGTCTATGCGGCGGTCATCCAGGACTGGTTCCAGTGCGAAGCGGAACCGATCCTGAAAGGCAAGTTCGCTGCGGTGGATTTATTTGCGGCGGCGAATAGACCGTAACAACGGCAGGAATGCACGCTTGAGCCCGCAAACGCAGCAGGCAAAATCCCCTCCTTCCATGAATCGCAGTCAATTATTTCAATGTGAGTTTTCGATCTTTGTAACTGACGATCAGATCGTGACCATCCAGCAACATCGTACCCAGCAATGGATGTACTCCATTGTTTGCGACGATCTGCGTTCGGTACTCTTTGCCAAACCAGTTCAGGAAGCAAGTGTAGGTCGGCAATTCAACGAGTTGTCCGTCTGCCAGAATTGCCGGAACCGACGAAAACTCTTTTAAGCCGAGTCGTTCAATCTCGTCAAGAGGAAAGACCAATCCACCATTGAACGCAGTATCCACCCAGGCAAGAACAGTTGACTTCGGTGCATCCGCCGCCTTACCGACCTGAATCTGAAGCAGAGCTCTGAGGTCACCATCAACAATGCCGCGCATTCAACATTGCCCCTATATGAAGAGCTGCCGAGTGGCCGACTCGAAGAGTGTGCGTCAACCGTTCAGGAAATGTATCGATCGCCTTATTGATGGCTTCGTCAAATGTTTTTCCAAGAAAACATTGACCGGAAACGGGTTCGATGCAGACAAACTCACCGAAGTGCATCGCCTCAAGTGACTCGCGGTACTTTTCCAGATACAGATGTTTCGCAGCATCTGCGACATTTTGTGACGCTTGCGACAACATTGGAGTTCTCCTTTGGCATAACCGTCCCGACATTCTATCTCGACTCCTCCTCTGGTCGCAACCACAACGTCGTGATGATACTAATTATTTCTGCCACTGAAACACGGTCGATACGGGAAAATGATCAGACGGATAGCGACCGTCCGCGTTCGTGCGATCGATTGCGGCCTCGATCACTTTGAATTGTTCGGTGGCGAGAATCCAGTCAATCCGCTCCGTCCCCGGTGTGCCGCTGAAACCGTGGAATGTGCCTTCATTGTCTCCGCGCGTGGGGTGCAGAACTCGAAACGAATCTGTCAACACGTTTTCTTCCAGCAGTTCCTGATACGGTTCCGATCCCTGATCGCAGTTGAAGTCGCCCGTCACAATGATCGGCAGCTTCGAAGCCATCTCTGAAAGCCGACGGCGTAACAGCATCGCCGACTGTTTTCTGGCTTCCGTACCTCGATGATCAAAGTGTGTATTGGCGAAGAGAAACATGCCGCCGTTTGCTGGCTTTTTATTGGACTTCCTGTCTTTCAAACGAGCCCATGTCACCACTCGCGGCAGAGACGAATCCCAGCTCTTCGAAAATTTTTCGTCAGGCGTTTCACTCAGCCAGAACTGGCCGGACTCGAAGACCTCAAAGCGATCCTTGCGCACAAAAATTCCGCACTGTTCGCCGTTTTCGCTTTGATCCCGCGACCAGCCGATGTACGAGTA
>CAZFDW010000709.1:0-3128 GCA_964517865.1 uncultured Chitinophaga sp. | reverse complement strand
GCTTTGCCGCTGGATTTTGCCGTCGCCTGATCCAGCTTGCTGAGCTGAGCCATCAATCGCAGACAACTGCCGCGGTTGTCAATCAGCATGATGTCCGTCAGCCCATCACCAGTAAAGTCCCCCGCATGCAGATTGAATGCGCGAGGTTCCACTTTAAAAAGTTCGATCCCGGCGAAACCGTAGAACTGAGCAATTTCGTTTGGCTTGTCGGCACTATCTCCAGCGACAACTGGTTGCCACAGATGGAAACAGAAAGCAATTGACACGGCAACAACGCACGAAGCATACGGAAACCGCATCGAATTTCTCCCAGGGGGAGGTAAGGTGAATTGAGACATAGGGGGCGTGACCGAGACGTGAAACTGTGTTTCATTGCCGCAGTGGGCATCCATGCCGCATTCTCAAACCCAAATGCAATCGTTGCAAGCGTGCGGCGGCATTCAAAGGCGGAGAGTGGTGAGTTTGGTCGCGCCTTCGAATCGGATGTAAAAAAAAAGGTGACCGTGATTAACGGCCACCTTTTGCACGACTTCGAGGATCTTATCGAGATCCTGAATCAATCCGGATCGGCACTAGTCCTGATAATCTACCTGAATATAGCCCCGCTTGATGCGGACATCGACGGCGTACTTACCGTAGTCGTAACGGATTCGGTTTCCGAAACGACGGCAGGTCACTTCTTCGCAACCACAGGTTGGAACGCAGATCTCAATGCATACGGTCTGAGGCTCACAACAGCCATCATCCGCGCAAGGATTCTTCACGACAATGATCTTCGGTGCGGCGCACGGAGACATCTCATCCAGATCCGTGTACTTAACATGCGGGAAAAGTGTCCCCCTGTAAGCTACGGGATCTACGAACATCACAGCACCACCCACTTCCACATCTGCATACCCGTACGGCACAGCAGGAATCTGCATGTCAGGAATCGGCGTCAATTCCTGTGCCTGCGCAACTCCGGCGAGCAGCATGAGACACATTGAGCACAATTTTGCAATACTTTTCATTGGAAACCTCTTTCTCTTCAGGACAAACAATCTTCGCCTGTTCGTTTGACGATCAACTTGCCGAGCGACCTCAGATCCTTCAGGCGATCGCGTACATGCTTCAACCTGCCCTCCAAACCATTGAAAGGCAAGTGGCTTTTGAGGATCTCGGCAGAACCATTTGAAGTCAGTCGCACATCACTCCTGTCACAATGGCTCTGTCCGCTGTATTGTTCAGGAAGACTGCGGGGCGTCAAGGGCTTTGGCAAACTATTCTGAATTCGTAGTCCAGGTGGGAAACGTCACCACCTACCGCTCCGGCAGGATCCCGTACTTTCGCATTTTATTGTACAGCGTCACACGGCTGATTTTCAGCAGTTTGGCGGTATTCGTGCGACTGAAATTGTTGCTTAACAGAGCCTGTTCAATGACGTCCTTCTCTGTCACTTCAATGCGATTTTCGAGCGATTCGCCCTTGCGAACAGCGAAGAACGCGGCGACAGAAGGATCGCTGGCCGGACCTGATATGCCATCGACTACGTGGGTCGGCAAAGTGTCAACCGTCATTTTTCCCTCACGACTGTAAATCACCGCGCTTCGGATTGCATTTTCCATTTCGCGGACATTGCCTGGCCACGGGTACTGCAACAGACAGTCAAGAAATTCGGGGGTAATCTCTACCACTTCAATTCCCAACTGCGATGCATGACGATGCACAAAGTACCGCGCGAGCGGTTCGATGTCGGGCATTCGCTTCCGCAGTGGTGGAAGCGTGAAACACAGTGTATTCAGACGATAGTACAAGTCGGGGCGAAATCGTCCCTGTTCCACAAGCGGCTGCAGTTGCATATTGCTCGCGGCGATAATGCGAGCTTTCACAAAAAGTGTCCGGTTCGATCCCACTGGCTCAAATTCGCCCTTTTCAATGACACGCAGCAGCTTGACCTGTTGATCGGGTGTCAGAACGTCTATTTCGTCCAGCAGGATCGTACCATTGCCGGCGACCAGAAACTTTCCGTCTTTGTCCGCATGCGCACTCGTGAATGAACCTTTCATATGACCAAATAGTTCGCTTTCGATCAGATCCCCCGGCAACGCTCCACAGGCGACGTGCAGAAACGGGTCACCGGACCGCGGGGACATTTCATGGATCAGGCTGGCGAGATGCGTCTTGCCAGAGCCAGTTTCGCCGATGAGCAGGATTGTGACGTTGTGACGTGCGGCAACTTCGAGGCGACGGAGCATCGTCCGAAGCTCGGGTGTTCGCGTTCGAAACCGTTCGGCCATGCTGCCTGCGTCGATTGTTGAGGCATTCGATTCGCGGCCCGGCCGCACGAATGGACTGGACGATCCGGCAGACTTCGACTGCTGGACACGATGCGTCAGGTTGGCCGTCTCCGGAGATTCAATGGCGGCAGCGTCACATGCGGCGGATGAATCGATTTCGTTGCGGTTATCGGTCGATCCAGCGTTGGTTGTCGGCGGCCGGAAAATTTCTGCAACCAGCTCGTGATAACCTTCATCATGGTTTGAGAATTCGATCATCCGAGAGAACGGAAGGACTTCCTGCGGAATTCGGTCGGCGTGGAGTTGATCGGGGACACAAATCAAAATGGCCTGACCGGATTGAATATTACTGATCGCCACGAACGTGCGCGCGAGTTGTTGTGGAGAACATGACCGCACGTCGAAAATCGAGAAGTCCGGTGTATGCATTTGAATCATCTGAGTGGCCTCGGGAATCGAGTAGCATTCCATGAGTCGATAGCGACCAGAGAGCAGACTGCCGAGACCGCGAAGGAATCCCGGTGAACCACTGCAGATTAGAGCGACGTCAGGAATCTTCACCGTGCCACCTCCGACTACCATTCAGATTGTTCAAAGCCAGATGGATTCAGGTGCCGTTCGCAGCGCTCGTTTGAGACGGTGGACAGCCAATTTAAAACGCCTGATGCAATCCATTTGCTTTTGACTTAACAAAAACGATGCCATGCGCGCAAAGACTGTAAAGTCATGCAAACAACGGGCTTTATTGCATTGTGGAAACCGCCGCTTGTTGCCGCAGATCAACAGATGTTGCCGCAACGCAACGATGTGTCCGTAACGCGACAGAATCTTCCGCAACAGTTAGACTAACAG
>CAZFDW010000708.1:0-3132 GCA_964517865.1 uncultured Chitinophaga sp. | reverse complement strand
CTGTTGATTTAATGGGGTCAGACCCCTTCATGACGGAAGTCGAAGCGAAAACTCCAGCGAATTTGGCTTCGATTCCCGTGAGTAGGGGGTCTGACCCCATTAAATCAACTGGCCGTCAATTCAATCACGCTGTCCATTAGCGATTTCAGCGTTTCGCGATTTGTGACCAGCACAATCGTCCATGGCCGTTCGGCCTCAACGATGCGTTGCAGAATCCGTGCGGCGCCTGAGTCGGACATGCTGTCCAGAATCTCGTCGAGCAGGACGATTTCAGGGGCTCCGGCAATCGCTCTTGCCACCATCAACCGGCGCCGTTGGCTGGTAGTGAGTGGCGTTCCTGCGGAGTTCAGAGGCGTGTCCAGTCCCTGGGGATATTGCTGAATCAGCGGCAGAAGTTCCACAAGCTCCAGGGCTGCGCGAACATCGCCGATGCTGATATCCGGCCGCTCCAGATGCACGTTCTCTGCAATCGTACCGTCAAACACTTCCACATCGCGCGCCAGAGCCACGCGTCGTCGCAAGACATTCGGACGCACGTCGCGCGGGTCAATTCCATTCACCGTGACCAGCCCTGAGGCTGGTTCTCGCAGACCGAAGAGGATATCCAGCAATAGGCTCTTGCCGCAGCCACTTGTGCCGGTGACGGCGACCTTTTGTCCGGACTGAATCGTCAGCGAAACATTGTTCAGAATCTCACGTCCGTCCGGCAGAGAATAGCTGACATTCCTGACGACGATTCCTGATCCTGAACCCGTCGTGAGTAATCCATCCGTCCGTTCAATCGGCAGATCAAACAAGGATCCCAGTTTGTCGATCGAAGCCATCAGGTCGTAAAAGCTCTCCATGTGCTTGCCGAGTTTGGCGAACGATCCGACCACCACAGCTACGATCAGCTCCGCCGCCACAAGCTGGCCCAACGACAACTGGCCATCGATCACCAGCCATCCCCCGATCGCCAGCAACGCTGTACTCGCCAGCGCCTGCAGCAACAGCATGAAAATGACTTGTCGCATCAGCACCTTGAAGTGTTTCTTCCGCGCCATCAAATAGTCGTAAATCAAATGATCGGATCGTTCCATCGCAAACTCAGCAGCACCGTCGTAACGGAACGTCGTGCTGCAGCGAGCCAGATCTTCCAGCCAGGCTGCCATTGCGTATTTGGTTTTCGATTCTTTGATACTGGTCTTCACTGCTCCGTGACCCAGCACGAACATGGTGAACAAAATCGCAAGGATCAGAACAATGTCGAACGCCAGCAAATACGGATGATAAAATGCGAGAACTGTCATGCCGACGGCGACTGTCAGCACGAGTGTAATCCCGTCCAGCAACAACTGCGCACTGACCTTCTGGACTGTCGCAATGTCAAAAAAGCGATTGACAAGTTCCGGTGCGTATTTATCATCCAGAGCCTCGACGCGCGTGCGCGGAAGTCGAAAGGACAATTCTGCTGCGACTCGCGCGAACAATCGCCGCTGAATGATTTCCACGACGATCGTCTGAACGGCCTTCAGCGCCGCCTGAAAAATGAGAAACGTGAGCAGCATCAGTGACAACACAATCACCGGCTGCAGAAAGCGACCGAATGCCACGGTATTGACCAACGCTTCTACGGCCAGTGGGGTCGTCATCGTCAACAGGCCAGAGACCAACGCGAAGATCACGATCACCCAGATGTCACTGCTCTCCGCTCGCAGGAGCGCCAGCAATCGCTGCTGCGGCTTCTTCTCCCCGGCGTCTGCCACCAGTGACTGGGATAACGTCTCTGCCGACTCCACCACCACGCATCGCAGAGTGCCTTCAAATCCTGCCTTACGCAGCAGTTTCGCGATCTGTCGTGGTTTGACGATGCGAACCGGCCGATCGTCGCCCGGTGTGGAAAGGCTAAGTCGCCGTCCAGTCGCCATCAATGACTGCCAGGTCTGGCCGTCTTCAGAACGCAGGATTACAGCGACGCCGTCGAGGGCCAGACGCACCAGTTGCGGCACGTCACCGTCAATCACTCGACAGTTGCGACCAAGGCTATTTCCTGTTTCCACGATCCAGCGCCACCAGCCGCCTTCCTGGATGCCAAAGTAGGTTTCTGCAGCCTCGTCCACGGCTCGCCGCACTTTGGATCGATCGACATGCAGACCATCCCGCAGTGCGACTTTTTCAAAAATCCACGTTGCCGCGACTAAATCTCCTTCGGAAGCGCGCTCTGAAGATTCCATACTGCTCATCTACTACCTGGCTGTCTGGCTGTTGTCTAATCCTTCGCCTCAGCATGATCTCAGGTCTTGCCCGCAACTGGCAATTTATCCGGAGAAACAGAGATCTGCTCAAGGATCGATTGGAAACTACGAATCAACAATCTCCGTCGAAGGTTGCCGATGCAATCTGCGTCCCGCGCTGGAAGGTCGTAACTGACGTCTGGAACATTGTACGACCAATGCTGCCGCGTTATCTATCGCAAGTGACAGGGCATCCTGACAACTCAGCCAAAATCGAACAAATCGCTCCAGAACGATTCACGTTTCTTCGGATGCTGCGACGCCGAAGCATCGGACGAGTCGTAGTGCCGTTCTCGATCTGTTGATAATCGTCCACCTTCTGTGTCGCGGCCCGACCGTTCCATGATCTTGTCAAGCTCGCCGCGATCAAGCCATACGCCTCGGCAGCCGGAGCAGAAATCAATCTCCACTCCGGATCTCTCTGACATTTGCAGGTCCGAATCACAGACGGGGCATTTCATGACAAGAGACCTTAAGGTAAAGTCGAATTCGGATTTGTACGTTTGATCTGCGGTCGGCAGATTGTTCTGTATCTCAATCCCGCCAATCTTAGGGAAACAACATCAGATAACAAATGTATAATACGTTGCGCACATATTGATTTAATCAAATCATTGTGTGCGGCCCGGTTCGCTGAGAAACCGGATGACACAGAACCCTTGAATGTTCAATTAAATTGATGTTTTATTAATTCAATTTGAATTAGTCAATTTATTGAGAGTTGAGTAGAGTTGGCCACGTGCGAAGTTCGCCGAGCACTTTTCAACTAACTTTGTCTCTCGAGGAAGCTCAGCCATGGACGTAAACATTCTGGATCGCAACGTTGGGATCACAGCGGGTCAGCGGGAACATATCGAAC
>CAZFDW010000707.1:0-3148 GCA_964517865.1 uncultured Chitinophaga sp. | reverse complement strand
CGGCCGTGAAATTTGATGCCGCCCGACCGGAATGGTACTTCCTGTTTCTGTTTCGTTTCCTGAAGTTTCATGCCGTCGATGCCCTTGGCGTGACATTCGGCGCAATTATCGTGCCTGGGATCATCATGGGCATCATCGCCATGATGCCCATCACAGCGAAGGTGTTCGGTGGTTTCGGCCATATGCTCAACAGAGGTTTCATCTGGGCGTTGGCGCTCGGTGTGGTCGTGCTGACGGTCATGGCATTTTACGAAGACGCGAACAACACGGATCATCAGGCAGCATTGTCAGAAGCTCACCGCGATGGGCAACGCGCGATCGAACTGGCTTCAGGGCCGGACAAGATTCCAGTCGAAGGTGCCGTCGCGCTCCTACGCAAAGACCCGTTTACTCAGGGACCGCGATTGTTCGCACAAAACTGCTCCGGTTGTCATCGTTACAACGGCCATGATGGACGTGGTTCTTTGGTGACAGAAGCTGGTAAGACGAAAGACGATCCTCCGGTGATGGGATTGCCAACAGCTGCAGATCTGGGGTCGTTTGGAAGTCGTGAATGGATGACGGCGATCGTGATGGATTATTCCAATCACTTCGCATCGATGAAAAACTCAGAGTGGTTCCGAAAGGCTCAGGCGAAGTCTGCTGCGGGCGAAACTGTCGATTACATCAACCCGGACAGTTCCGAAATGGCTGACTGGACCAGCGGCAATCTCGAATCCCTGAAGTCTGCCGAGAACGCCGAGAACGTGAAGGCACTGGTTGAATTCCTCGCCGCCGAGGCCGGTCATGCCGGGACAACCTATGATGCCGCGTTGGTGGAAAAAGGGCGGGATCTGGCGATCAATGGCACATGGGGCGGTGGACTCAAAGATACGTCGTGTGCGAGTTGCCACGATACGATCGGGCAGGCGTTTCCTGCGAATCCCGATGACTCCGCCGCTGGCACTTATCCGACCCTGGCAAAGTACGGTTCTGCAGCATGGCTGAAAGATTTTATCCGTCACCCTGACGCTGCGCGACACTACGGGGCGAAGAATCAGATGGTCGTGTATTCGCCGCAGAAGTTGTCCGAGGCAAATCTGGATCTTCTGGTGCGCTGGATGACGCACGATTATCCGGTATCGACCGTGCATGACTATGTCAACCAGCTGGAGGTACTGAAGGCGGCACTGGAACCACGTTCCATAGCTGAATCGCCAAAAGAGAATTAGCTACGCTTACTTTTCAAAACATGTTGCAGTTGAGTCTGGTTTTGGGTGCGCCGTCGGAACTTTCGTATGTAGGATGGACATTCATGTCCGTCGCGTGACCATGAAACACGGTCGGAGCGAAAATTATTATGCCTTGGCAGTCGTTCGATATTGCGGCGGTGTTTGGCCAGAATCTCGGACATGAATGTCCAAGCTACTGGAATCGCAGCGTTAGACCGAGTTGTCTGGAATCCAATGTTGCGTAGAATAGGGGGGCGGCTGACAGGAATCAGCCGCCAATATCCAGTTCCTCCATTTACGCAGAATTGAAACCCGTGCCGCTGCAATCTATCCAGCAGGCGATCGATGCCCTTCAAAAGGGTGGCATGATCATTGTTGTCGATGATGAAGACCGTGAGAATGAAGGTGACTTCATCTGTGCGGCCGAATCCATCACGCCAGAGCAGGTTGATTTCATGCTGCGAATCGGTCGCGGGACGCTGTGTGTCCCGGTCGCCGCTGAAGAAGCCGTAAGGCTGAAACTGCGTCCGGTTGTGGATGAATCCAGCAACAATGCCCCGAACAAAACTGCGTTCCTCCGCGCGGTCGATCATGTCGCCGCCGGCACGGGCGTGAGTGCTCTCAATCGAGCCCGCACGATTCGAGCACTGGCAGATCCCGGCTCTGTTGCCGACGATTTTGTGCAACCGGGACATGTGAATCCGCTTGCAGCGATGGAAGGAGGCGTCCTGCGGCGAGCCGGTCACACGGAGGCCACCATCGACCTGATGCGGTTCGCCGGCAAACGTCCGGTCGGCGCACTGATTGAAATCTGCAGCCAGACCAGTCACGGCATGGCAGACCTGGACGAGCTGCACTCGATTGCCAGGGAATACGACATTCCGATGATTTCCATCGAAGACCTGATCCGCTTTCGCCGCCTCCGCGAACAGTTGATTACGCGCATCGTTTCCGTCCCGATGCCGACGGCAGAATTTGGCACGCCCATGGTCATCGGTTATCAGGTCGCCCATGAAATTCAGGAACCGCTCGCACTGGTCTGGGGTGATCTCAGTAAGATCGATGCGCCGCTGGTTCGCATGCATTCATCGTGCTTTACCGGCGACGTGCTGGATTCCCTGCGCTGTGACTGCGGAGATCAGCTACGCATGGCCATGAAAATGATTCACAAGGAAGGCATCGGGGTTGTTGTTTATCTGCCGCAGGAAGGACGAGGCATTGGCTTGCTGGCCAAGCTCAGAGCGTATCAGCTTCAGGATCAGGGACTGGACACGGTTGAGGCCAATCATCGTCTTGGCTTCAAAGCCGACATGCGCGACTATATGGTCGGGCTGCAGGTGCTGAAGGATCTTGGTCTGTCACGTGTGCGGCTGCTGACCAACAATCCGAAGAAAACCGACGCCTTCGTCTATACCGGTGTTGATCTGCATGTGATCGAACAAGTCCCGATTGTCGCTCCACCGCAATCGCAGCGCACGGGATACATGACCACAAAAAAGGAAAAGATGGGACACTTGCTGCCGGATGAAGTTGTCACAACAAAGACGCTCACCGATGCTGACGCCGCAAGATGAATTGATAGGCTGATGATTCCTGAGCTATGCCTCGCATGTCCCCGATCGAGATGTCAGGTTATGGCTTCAGGATTTCGAGGCCATTTGCGTTTTCAGGGATGTCTGCTGTCGGTCCGCAGAGGGTCATGAGAGCGAGGCACGTCGCAACCAGCGGTGACTCGATTTTTGTGTTTCCACGAAAGGAACCGTCTGGTTGATGCCGTCGGAACATTTCTTCCGTCAACACTGCCCGCCAATTGTGATCGCCAAAGCGATCCACTCGCAACAGATTTGCGGCTCGCTCCAGGGCCTGCGCGTGATAGAAATACGGCTCAACGACAAATGAAGTGCGCGGCACAGTAAAGTCGATGTGACTGCGATTCA
>CAZFDW010000706.1:0-3150 GCA_964517865.1 uncultured Chitinophaga sp. | reverse complement strand
TTTTCACCGGTGCCACGTTTCGCCGGAGGAAGCAGGAACTTCTATTTGAATTTCTTCTCGAACGGGTCGCGTGCGGTTTCAGAGCCAAGGATGGCGTTTTTAAAGATTCATGACGCATTTTAGCGAGCAGAAAGAATCGTAATTATCGAGGAGTTGTGTCGATGCATCCGCTTGAGCCGCTCAGCGCCGCAGAAGTTCAGCAGGCGGTTGATCTGCTGAAAGAACTTGGAAAAGTCACCCCGGCGACTCGGTTTGTTTCTGTCAGCCTGAAGGAGCCTCAGAAAGATCAGGTTCATGCGGTGAGTTTGGAATTGGCCCTGAGCCGAGATGCTCACGTCGTCCTGTTTGACAATGCGACGAATTGCTGTCATCAGGTGATCTTATCGCTGACTCACAAGTCGCTGTTGTCATGGACGTCAGTCCCAAATGTTCAGCCGACCATGACGATCGACGAACAGGTTGAATGCGAACAGGCCGTACTGTCGTCGCCTGAGTTTAAGGCAGCGTTATTGCGGCACTGCGGAACAGACGACAGCAGTCTGGTCATGGTCGATATCTGGAGTGCCGGTAACTACGGGTCTGAAGAAGACAGCACTTTGCGACTCGCACGTCCGCTGTGCTTTCTGCGAACTGACCCCACAGACAATGGTTATGCACGGCCGATCGAGGGATTGCGACCGCTTGTTGATCTTAACACAATGACGGTGATTCGCATTGAAGAACACGGCGTCTGGCCATTGCCTCCGGAATCCGGAAACTACGCTGCCGATCGAGTTCCAAATCAGCGAACCGATCTGCGAAAGATTGACATTACTCAGCCGGAAGGACCAAGTTTCACCGTCGACGGTTATCAGGTGAGTTGGCAAAAATGGAAATTCGTGATCGGCTTCAACGCACGCGAGGGGTTGACCCTGCATAACCTAAGGTATAACGATGAGGGAGAAGATCGATCCATTCTGTATCGCGCATCACTGACAGAAATGGTCGTGCCATACGGTGATCCAACGCCTACCCAGCGACGCAAAAATGCATTCGATGTCGGCGAATACGGCATGGGGATGTGTGCAAACAGCCTTGAGCTGGGGTGCGACTGTCTCGGCCTGATACGTTACTTTGACGCAATTCTCTGTACCAGTCGCGGCGAACCGCTGACAATCAAGAACGCGATATGCATGCATGAAGAAGACTTTGGAATCCTGTGGAAGCATACTGATCGACGGCTGAACGTTCCGGAAGTGCGACGATCACGGCGGCTGGTGATTTCGTCGGTATCGACGGTGGAAAACTATGAGTACGGCTTCTTCTGGTATCTGTATCAGGATGGGAATATTCAGCTGGAAGTAAAGCTGACCGGCATTTTATCCATGGGCGCTTTTCCGGCCAACGAAAAGCCGAAGTATGGAAACCTTATAGCGCCACAGCTTTACGCTCCCAACCATCAGCACTTCTTCAATGTGCGCCTCGACTTTGACCTTGACGGCATGAGCAACACGGTTCAGCAGATCGACGTTGTGCCCGACCCGATCGACGAGAACAATCCGTTTGAAAATGCATTCGTCGCGCAGGCGGTTTCGATGAAGACAGAGAAGCAGGCTCGCGCTCATCTGAATCTGGAAACTGCAAGGACATGGAAGATTGTCAATCCAGATCGAAAGAACGCAGTTGGTGAACCTGTGGGCTACAAGTTCATGCCGGGCGATAATTGCTTTCCCATGGCGTCAAAGAATGCCTGGTGGCGAAAGCGAGCCGGGTTTGTGGATCATCATGTCTGGGTCACTCCGTATCGCGACGATGAATGCTTTGCGGCTGGCGATTATCCCAATCAGAGTAGCGGCGGGGATGGGCTGCCGTTGTGGACGGAACAGGATCGATCGATTGAGAACACCGACGTCGTCTTTTGGTACACCTTCGGCCATACGCACATTCCTCGTCCCGAAGACTATCCGGTGATGCCAACGGCTTACGTCGGATTTCTTCTGAAACCGAATGGGTTCTTCCGCTGGAACCCCGGCAACGATGTGCCTCCCTCGCCCAAAAAGGTCGCTGAGAAATCCTGCTGTCATTAGCAAGACATGATTGCTCTGAACAAAGGAGACTGCTGATGCTCACTCAGACTTTTCACTCTGAAACTTCGACGCTCGTCATTGATCGCGCGGACCGCTGTGGACTGTTTTTCTCTAGCCTTTGCGTGTTGCATTGCCTTGTCTTGCCGACTGTCATTTCTTTAATTCCAGTTTTTGTCCTGACGGAATTATCGACAACTCCCTTGCTGCAGATAGCGGCATTCTCATTGAGTAGTCTCTTGGCGGTCAGTGCTGTCAGTGCCGGTTATCGAGTACATCGCTCTCGCAGCGTGGTCACACTGGCGATTGCCGGAGTTGCGTTACAGATGGGCTCCGCATGGTTGCAGTCCTGCCAGTGTGCTTCATTACCGAGCACCGTTCACGCGGCTGACTGTCCGTGTCGTGAACTCTGCGGCTGGATGGCGTCGGAATGCAAGTATGTGGCGACGACGACTCCTGCCGTCTCTACTGCGTTCTTCTCGATGGCGTGGATGTCTCCGATCGGAGCGATTCTGCTTGTGATTGCACATCTGCGAAATTGGCAGCTCAGAAAAACTCATAAACTTTGCCTGTCTGGATGGACAGCGCCATGTTCATGAAACCACAACGTTTTAGAACCATCAGCCGGAACTCGCTAGTGGGCCACGCTCCAGAAAAACCGAGTGCGAGCCCGTATTGTGCTCGAAGATTGGAGCAAGTGGGACTGGCTCAGATCGAAGTGCCGGATGTATCCGTTGGCGCAGTTCGCCAGATCTGTTCCTGTCTCATATTGCGATGTGCGCACTCGACAAAACGGTACCGGTACGTCGGTCGGGTGTGCAACGATTGCTCCGGAATCAATTTTCACCGACAAGCCAGTCCTGTTTTGTCTAACCCTATGTGCAATGCAAGCCCTCGCAAGTACCAACAAACTCAGAACATTGCCCAATCGTTCGCCGCGAGGGTGTGACGTCCCGAACCCTTTAACGTTTTGCGACAACCTGCCTCGGTGAGACCGACCTGAGCCACGATATGCAAAGTCCCAGATTGCTCCGGTCACATCGTACGGCACAAACGAACAGAGTTTTCAGCGTTTCCAGTGTTTTAT
>CAZFDW010000705.1:0-3164 GCA_964517865.1 uncultured Chitinophaga sp. | reverse complement strand
CCTGGCCAGCGTGCTGGAATCGCTCCGCACGCGACTCCCCCAGATCGACTTGAAAATGGACCCGCCGACACCGCAACGCCTCACGCGGTACCGACACCGAGACAAACAGCGCCCCGTTCTTCCCCTCCCAAGTGTCCTCGACTTCAAACCCCTTCAAACCCATCGACCGATACAATGCCGCTGCGGACATGTTGCGCTCCCCGCTGGAATGTCGTGCCGTCTAAACACAACTCCAGTGGTGACAAGCATGTCCGTTCTTTTCAACTCAGCCCCCCCCAAAACCTTGAATGAACCATAGTTACCCAGCGTGCGAGCTGGCCCTGACCCGTGTCAGGTAATTTCTTACACAAAGAGTCAATGGCACACTTACATGCACATGCATTTTTGAGTTTATCGTCGTGACTGGCCACCTCGGCGGGAGAAGGCTGTCAGTTGGTAATTCCCCGGCAGGCAGCCCGCCGAGCTGAGAGTCGGAGCAGCCGATCGGACGCGGCTGTTCCAAGTGACACTTCACTAAACTCAGATCACTCCCAAGGCTTAGAATCCTGAAGGTACTACAGAGGAACAGGTCGGCTACATCTGCGGTCGTAATGCACAAACTGAGTATAACTCCGGCCCCTTAAAACGTGAGTAGTGATCAACGTCGAAGTGATCGCTTGAATGCATTGTATCAATTAAAAAGCAATCCAAACAACAATGCGCCAGTCCAATCAATTGAAAGCCAATGTTCTACTCCTGGACAACAATCCCGCAAGTGTTTGGTCGATTCGCGAGATTCTAAAAGATTTAAACCACAACCTTGTAGAAGTAATGACCGGTGAAGATGCCCTGGGGCTCTTGCGTGAACAAGAGTTTGCGGTCGCGATCATTGGCGTTCACGGTTCAGATATCGTATTCCGCCAGGCTGCGGAAATGATTTGTGGCAGTCAAGATCACTGCACACCTATCGTCATTCTTTCCGAAAGCGACAATTCAGCTTTCACCATGGATCACGCGTACTCCCTCGGAGCGGTGGATTTCCTTGCGACGCCGTTGCCCCCGGGGGTCGTTCGATCCAAGGTAAATGCATTCGCTGACTTGTACAAAAGAAGCAATCGTTTGCGCTTTCAAGCTGAACACACTCGTCAGCTTGAAGACCAACTGCGAAACAGCCAGAATCGCATCAGCGATTTCTTCGAACATGCCACCATTGGCCTGAGCATTGCTGGACCCGACGGCACGATACTGCAGGCAAATAAAGCCGCGTGCCAGCTTCTCGGATACGAGCTGCACGAATATATTGGAAAGTCGACTATTGACTTTCACGTCGATGGGCTTTCGGCCAGTCACATTCTGCAGCAACTGCGAGCTGGGCGTTGCATCAGTGACTATCCAGCACGCCTGCGTTGTAAGGACGGTAGCGTTAAAGAAGTCTTGATTGATTCGAGTGCGAAAATTGTGGAAGGAGCTTTGATTCACACTCGATGTTTTACCAGAGATGTCACAGATCGTAATCGAGACAATGAGGAACTTCAGGAACACGAGGCACGGTTCCGTTCAATCGTAGAGTTACTACCAGAGTTAATGTGGACGGCATCGTCGACGGGTGAAGCCGATTGGATTAGCGAGCAATGGGGACAATACACAGGCATTCGCGTGTCTGAATTACTCGGTTTGAACTGGCTGGAAATGGTAATCCACCCTGAAGACGTAAAACATACGATAAATACTATACAGATTGCAGTTAAAGAGGATGCAGAACTTTCAATCGAGCATCGTATCGAACGTCATGATGGAGTGTACCTTTGGTTTAGGACCAGAGGTGTTCCGGTTCGCGATGTAAACAACAACACCAGTTATTGGCTTGGCACTTCTGACGACATCGAAACCTTCAAACAAACGGAAGCGAAGTTGACTGAAACAGACCGTCGGAAAGACGAATCCGTCGCGATTTTAGCCCATGAATTTAGAAACGCATTATCGCCTGTTTGCAGTTCGATGAACATTTTGAGAGTCCCGGGAGTTGATGCAGAGGCAGTCGAAGACGCGTATCAGATGATCGAGCGTCAGGTTGGACACCTTGTCCGTCTCGTTGACGACCTACTGGATGCGTCTCGTGCGATGCAAGGAAAGATTCAACTTCGTAAGGAAATCGTCGATTTTTCATCGGTCGTTTATCAGGCGATCGATTGTATCAGACCCAGGATGGAATCGCTGTCGCATCAGTTATCCGTCCACATGCCAAATGAACAGTTGTTGGTCGATGCTGATCCCATTCGATTGACACAAATCGTGTTTAACTTACTGGACAACGCTTGTAAGTACACAAATCCGCACGGAAAAATCGAAGCCTTCATCACTCGAAGTGACGATAATGCGATCTTGTCAATTCGAGACAACGGTATTGGTATCCCTCGCGAAATGCTTACGAGAATTTTCGACCTTTTTCAGCAGGGCGATCAGTCGGGCTTTCGGCATCTGAGCGGATTGGGAATCGGTTTGACGATTGTAAAAACGGTTGTGAATCTTCACGGAGGTTTCATCGCGGCAACGAGCGACGGGGAGGGAAAAGGAAGCGAGTTCACAGTTCGATTGCCGCTCACTCAATTTCTGCCGCATCGAACTCCAGAATGCGGTCGCGTTCAAGAGCGGAGAGTTCACTCACCGACATCGACCAAAATTCTGGTGGTGGATGACAACCACGACGTAGCGTTCAGCTTGAGCACCCTGCTTCGCCTGCAAGGTCACGAAGTCGAGGTCGCGTCCAATGGACTGATCGCATTGGAACTACTGAAATCGTACCATCCACACATTGCAATTGTGGACATTCGAATGCCGTACATGAATGGATTCGAACTTGCTCGATACATTCGTAACACTGCGAGAGTGGCGGCGATTAAACTCGTCGCGATCACCGGAGGTGGACGCCCCTCGGATCTCCACGACGCGTTGGAATCGGGATTCGACCTCTATCTCTTAAAGCCAATAACCTTGCAAAACTTAACGCAACTCCTAGATGAAATGGCGCATCTTTCAGGGCCAGCGCACACTTAGGCAGCCGCTTGAAAATAACCTATCAGAGTTAGGTGAGATCACGAGGCTCCACTTGGGCAGGGCTGCGTCGCGTTGAAGTCTTTCAAAGATCGGCCGCATGGCAGTGCGGGTCAGCGTCACGCCGCGTTCGT
>CAZFDW010000704.1:0-3189 GCA_964517865.1 uncultured Chitinophaga sp. | reverse complement strand
TGAATCGCAGTCACATCGACTTTACTGTGCCGCGCACTTCATTTGTCGTTGAGCCCGTTTTCAGAGTGTGGTATTCAGCCGGTCGAGTGACTGAACTGGTCCTGGTACGGCTCCAAAATTGGGTTACGGGCGAAGCCCGCGCTGGGTCGATCTGTGGTTTTCAACCCCAAACAGAGAATGCTGTCCGTTGAACGCATCGAACTGGACAGAATCAGGAAATTTCAAATCTGAGACGCCGCAAAACCCCCCGAAGAATGGTGAAAACCTGAGAAGGCACGTCCGTTCGTGGTCAAATTCTGGCCGTTCGATTGGCAACCTTTCGCCAAATCGTCATAGTTTCGACGGCGTTAGGCAAATGCGATCATGTGATCGCGCTGCCAGACCGTCGTCTGTGATAATCAAATGTGTTCGGAGTCATTGCGTCGCGTGGACGCAGGCGGCCGGAACATTGAAACCTCGAAAGTTGGTCCCATGGTATTTCGTGCATGTGTCTTATTCCTCCTGATCACAGCAGCCGTTCCCGTAATCGCGCAGGATGCGGCTCAAGAAAAAAGTGAAGCTCCAAAATTGGAAACTACCATCGACAAGGCGAGTTACGCCATCGGTTACAACATCGGCAAAGATATCCTGAAGCAGGGACTTGAGCCGAATCCCACAGCTCTTGCTGCCGGCATCGCGGCAGCACTGGCGGGTGAGAAGTCTGTCCTGAGCCCGGAGGAAACTCAGGAAGTCTTCAAAGCAATGCAGGCAGAAATGCAGAAAAAAGCCGAAGCAAAAGCCGCAAAGAATCTGGAAGACGGCAAGGCATTTCTGGCGGCGAACAAAGCGAAAGACGGCGTCAAAGTCACTAAGTCCGGCTTGCAGTATATTGTCCTGAAAGAAGGCAATGGCGAAGTGCCGACCAAGGCGAGCACTGTTTCAACGCACTATCGTGGCAAGCTGATCGATGGCACGGTGTTTGACAATTCTTACGAAGGCGATGAACCGACCGAAGCCGACAAGCCTGCTTCATTTGGCGTGACGCAGGTCATCAAGGGCTGGACCGAAGCGCTGCAATTGATGAAAGTCGGAGCGAAGTATCGTCTGTTTCTTCCAAGCGAACTGGCGTACGGCGAAAATGGTCCGCCAGGTATCGGCCCGAACTCGGTCCTGGTTTTCGATATCGAACTTGTGTCATCGATGGAAGGTCAGGCAGATAAGGCCAAACAAAAGTAATCCGCATACCATGAAGTGGACTGAACAATGCGGCCCGGTTCTTTCAAAAGAACCGGGCTTCTTCATTGAGAATCACAACATCGACTAATCCTCAGGCGTATCCAGGATCTCAGCAAGGCGTTGAGCCAGAATTGTCTGATATCTACTGATCCATGTTCGGTCGATCAAGCCTACGCTGACCATGTCCTCAAGATGAGTTTGATCTTTCCTGCGGAACGATGTTAACTTCATCCCGACAAGTGCTTCCAGTGATATCACATTGAATGGACACGCTCCCAACCGCTGGAAATCGACGACGACTCTATTGCTTCCACCGCAGCACCGTTTTCGAAGATTGACACGACGAACAATGTCGGAGTCTACACGATTTCAAGCGGCATAGGCCACAGTGCCTCCACGAGATTTCTGCGTTTATGAAATATCCACAGTATCCGCAGGCATCAATCCCAGCAGCGTCTCTTCCTGCTCCGCCACATCGCGGATGGGGAGTGAAAACCGGGCTTCAATTTTTTTACGCAACGGCGTGAAAGACTGCACAAGGCCACCGGAGATCGCGATTTGGTCCCATGTCGGTTCAGGACTCAAGCGGCGGGAGCACGTGAGGTAACTGTCGGCCATGAACTCAAAGGCCGCATGAAACAAATTGCCGACATTCAGGTTTTCGGTGGTGATGCCGTTGATGTGTCCATCGCTGCCCATCGCGCTGGCAAAGAAGCTCAAGTCGCACGACAGCCCGTTACCGCCTGAAGATTCTGCCGCCCGTTGAATGAGCTCCCATGAGTTTTCAATTTTCAGACCAGCCAGTCGCGGCAATTCTGTCAGGAGGGCTTCAAGAACCGTCAGCGAGCGGCCTGCCGGAATGTGCGTAATCGTGTTCAAAAACTGTCCGTCGAACCACGGGCGAGTCTGACAATCTGCCGGTCGGAATTCCGACGTGATCTGACTCACCTGTGAACCTGTCGAAGCGTTGATCGAGAGTTCATGCGACTGCAGCCTGATGCCACGCAGCGCTGCCTGCTGATCGCCGATGACCGGATAACATGTCAACGTCCGGCCATTGCGATGGACACTGCCGATCGGATCCTTTTCGTTTGTCAGTTCCGGCCAGCGCAGACCATCAAGGCCCAACGCGGCAAAAGCGTTGTGATGCCAATCCTGCGTGCGTAGATTCAGCATTCCGATGCCCTGAGTTCGTTCCATTTTTGGAGCCGCGTGGCAAAGACGAGCAATCACATAGTCACCCACGGTGATCGGTGTGGCCTCGGCAGGAAGTCGCTGTCGCTGCGCCAGCCAGTAGAGCAGACTTGTGGCGGAGCCAGGTTTCAGTTCCTTACCAAGCTCTTCAAATACGGCATCGGACCAGCAACCACGGAGGTGATCCAGCAGCGTCGTGCCGGCGGCATCAGCAACCGTCGTCCTCTGGTCCCGCCAGGAAAGATAATTAGTTACCGGCCGGAGTTTCTGATCCACCAGCATGATGCCCCCCATCTGCCCGCAACTGAACAGCGTTGTGGCATCCGGTGCGTGAGCACAAAGGCGATCGATCACACTGACAGCGTGCGTGAATATTTCATCCGGCGAGACTTCATGAAATCCAGACGGCATTCCCGCGACAGGATTCGGGAAGGGCTCGCGGACAATGTGCGAAACTCGCGACGTATCCAGATCCAGCACAGCACCTTTGATGGATGAAGAACCGATGTCCAGACCAAGACAGCGCATCACCATTTGTTCCCAATGTGCCCCGACACTCCGTGGCGGGATTTCGTGCCGGAAAGTGACAAAACAGAACGCTAATTCAGGAATTCCGGCACCAGACATCTCACGACATCCGCACATTCCCGCAATTTTATCCGCACGTCTTCGGGTAAAGCGATGCCGTTCTGTGCGGCATCCCGAGCCGACTGAAATTCCCGTTCGCCAGGAAGCAGCACGGATGCGACACCCTCCGCCGTCGGTGCTGCGTGAATTTCA
>CAZFDW010000703.1:0-3189 GCA_964517865.1 uncultured Chitinophaga sp. | reverse complement strand
CGAACTAGCTGGGGATTATCGCGTTGTGGTAAATGTCCTGCACATCATCGCAGTCGTTCAGAAGGATGATGAACTTTTCAAACATGGGCAGATCTTCCGGGCTGATTTCCCGGCTGGCCTGAGGGTGGAATGTGATCTCCTGGACTTGCAACTCTATTCCGGGAAACGCTTCCAGCAACGCAGTTTTGGCTTTGTAAAACTCGCTCGCCGGGGCAAACAGCGTCACCTGGCCATCCTTACACTCGACATCATCGACATCAACGTCGGCGTCCAACATGGCTTCCAGGACCTGATCTCCGTTATCCCCCTTGAAGGACAGAATTGCCAGATGGTCAAACAAATGCGAGACGGAACCTGACGGTCCCAACTTCGAGCCGGTCCTGTTGAAACAATTACGGACCTCTGAAATGGTACGGTTATTGTTATCGGTCAAACAATCGACGATCACCGAGCAGCCACCGGGGCCAAAACCTTCGTAGCGAGCGGCCGCAAAGTCTTCGCCGCCAACGCCGCTGGCTTTTTCGATCGCCTTTTCAATGACGTGGCTGGGTACCTGATCGCGTTTGGCTCTCTCAATCAGGTTCCGCAGCGCCGGGTTGTTTTCGGGATCTGGTACGCCATTTTTGGCAACCACATAAAGCTGCTTGCCATACCTGGCGTAAAGCTTTGATTTCTGACCTGCTGTCTTGAATATCGAGGCCTTGCGATTTTCGAAACTTCTTCCCATAGCGATTGTCACTTGCCTTGTTTCAATTTGCCTGGAGTCATTGAATCCGTTCCTGATCACCGCAGTATCTTAGCCAAATGGTGCAGCGACTGCCTTTGACAAGGCAAATATTTGCATCGATTGGCGTATCAAATCCAGGGAGTTCTCGATTCCGATCCGCCCGATTCATCAAGCTGAAGTCGTCGAACGGCCGCATTCCGCCCAGCCAGCATCCTGTGCGGTACCTGCATCACATCGCGGTACTCTGGCACGACTTGCAGGAGTTCCGTGCTCAATCACGAAACTGAAACGAAAACACATCTGCGTCGCGGAGCACAAATCGCAGCCGCACGGTCCGACCGACAATCGTTGCCAGATCCGGATTTGATTTCCAGATGACTGTGCGGTCGAGCGTGTCGCCGAAGAGTTCTTCGCAGTCGTCGATCGAATATCCTGGCACAGGCTTCCCTGCCTGATCCTGAAGTTCGACCTGCACGCAGCCTGCGGCAGATGTGGCGAAGTTGAGCCACAGCTGATTTCCGGTAAATGTGATTGGCCGCGTGATCAGTTCGCCGCCACTCATCGGGGCGTTCACGGAAACAAACCCATCGAGTCTCAGCGTATAACGCCGGAGCAGGTCGCTGTTGCCGGTCCAGTAACTTTCGACAGCGAAGAAAGAAAGTTCATCGGGAGCGCCTTCGAGCGTTCCTCTTGTCTCGACGGGATGCCAGGCAATCGCCTGATGTCCGTAGTTCCATGTGCCGTTGCGTTCGATGCCGGGACGCAGGAAACCCTCATTCCAGCGTTTGAACGTGACTCCATCGCGGCTCGCCATCAATAAGCCCTCGGTCAACGCTCGGCCGTATCGTTCGCTTGCTTTGGCTCGCCATTGGCGGTTTTCGAATTCCGGCAGAGCCCGCAGCGATGCAGACCACGCGCCAATTTGCTCAGAGCCGGCTCCGGCCCGTGCTTCATGATCCGGCCCGTCTTTGTGGCCGCGTTCCACGTAGCGCATGGGAAAGCCAATCAACATATGCGGCGCACGGTGGTACGGCGAGACCACGTTTGTGTAGAGTTGTTCGGACGGTGAATCGACATATTGCAGATCCGCCTGGTCTATCCAGTGCAGAAAATCTTTTGATATGGCTGTGCGGATGGCCCGATGCCCCTGCGGATCCCAGACCTTCTCATCGTCGTGCCCACCCTTTGTGAAATAGCGCCAATAGGCCCGGTAGTGGCCGTGGGCCGTATCCCAAAAAGCCAGATTCTGCGAGTCAAACGCACCGGCGGTGATGATAGGTTTGTCGCTCATCGGTGACCAGTGCAACCCATCGGGCGACTTGAATGCCAGCAATCCGCGTCGATGATCCCTGGGCAAACGGCTCGCTGGCAACAATGCCTTGTAACGCGCATCCGCCGGAGCATCCGGATTTTCGTCTTTGAAGACCGCGGGCTCACCGGGTTCTGAAGTCGCGTCGCCGATCTGCTGTCGCACCATGACAATATTGTTGGCCGTGCTCCCGTTGAACTCGTGCAGTCCCAGTGATGGCTTCTGCCAGTGGATCCCGTCTACGCTCTCGGCATAACAGCAGAACAGGCCATGTGTGCTGGCATTGACGCCTTTCGGAGTCACGTCGAGGTGCCCGGCTGCGTAATACATGCGAAACCGATCGCCGTCCTTGAACACGCTGTGATAAACGCAGCCGCTGCCTTCCCAGGGCTCGTTGTGTTCCAGCACGATTTCCTGAGGGACAGGATGCTGCAGCCGGAGATCCGCTTTTCCCGCCAGGCGTTCAATGAGCGTGCCATCGACGAACAATTCTCGTCGAGATCCAATTTCGTGAACTGCTACCGGGGATTGAGCGACGGCCAGAGAACTGGCAAAGTGAATCAGCAGAGCCAACGTGAAACATCGTGTCATAGTTTTCAACTCCAGGCAAACGGTGGAATAACCTGCCCCGGTCCCGCAGGGGAATTCGTGAGAATTCATGCGTGTTCTGAATTCTGACGAATTCAGCTGCGACAGTGATTGTGCCTGAATCGGGGTTCCACATGAAGTGCCGAACACGATGTTGGGTTCAATGTCGGGGAATAGTCGAAAAACCGGAAGAATTGTGAACCGCAGTCCTGTTCGGCCTGGCCTGGATCATTGCGACTGCATCCTGGAAGCCGGACTGAACGTGAAAGAGAAGTTGCTGGAGATCGAACGGCAACTCGCGGAGCTGAATCGTACGCCGTGAACTGACCGGACTCAACCGGAATGGAATTCACCCGCCGATGGAACAGCATTCCAGTTCGCCCGCAATTGGTCACTGAGGTTCAACGAGGACATGTGCTCCGCGCGGTCATGAGCGAGACAATCGGCGAGCGGCATGCGTCAGCTTGCCGGTACAAAAACAAGGTACCGGAGGGCTCACGCCACTCCGCTCGCCGGAATCGAGTCACTCGCCGAGTGCGGCACAGACGACCATCGTCGCGACGTG
>CAZFDW010000702.1:0-3194 GCA_964517865.1 uncultured Chitinophaga sp. | reverse complement strand
CCTTCGCATCCACCGACGCCACGCCTCGCCCGCCTGCGTCGTAGATGCTGGTGGAACGATTTCCCAGAGCATTGATCGAAGCGATCGTCTGGCCGTCCGAATTGTACGTCGTGGTCGAGCGGGCTCCTTTGGCATTCACACTGGCAATCGTTTGTCCGGCGACGTTGTACACCGTGGTGCTGCGACTGCCCGCAGGATTGATCGAGGCCGTGACGGCTCCCACTTTGTTGTAGATCGACGTGGACCGACGCCCGAGCGGATCGACCGACGCGATGCTTTGATTAGCCAGATTGTAAACCGTCGTCCAGCGGCTGCCCTTCGGATTGACCGACGCCACGCCACGGCTCGCGGCGTCGTAGATCTGCGTCGTGCGGAATCCCAAGGCGTTGATGCTGGCCACTGCCTGATTCGCCAGGTTGTAGACCGTGGTGGATCGCTGATTCAAAGCGTTGACACTGGCAATCGTCCGATTTGCCGCATCGTAGATCGTGGTCGAGCGTTTCCCCAGCGGATCGATACCCGCAATCGTGCGATTCACGGCATCATAGATCGTGGTGGAAATTGCTCCGGTGGGACTGACCGTCCGAATCTGGCTGCCGACCTTGTTGTAGACAAAACTGTTTCGTGCGCCTGTCGGAGCAATCGTGGCTAACGGTCGGTTGCAACACGTGTCAAAGATCGTCGTGGTGCGAAGTCCGGCCGGATCAATCGTGGCGACCCGACGTCCTGCCGCGTCAAGTACCATTGTCGAACGCAGTCCGGACGGATTGATGGTCGCTAACGGTCGTCCGGCTGTGTTGTAAACGTTCGTCGTGATGCGTCCCAGCGGCGACTGCGATCGAATGCGTCGTCCTGCGATGTCATACGCAAAGCTCGTCCGATTCCCGAGCGGATTAATCGTCGCTTTGACTCTGCCGAATGCATACACGTTCGTCGTACGTGCTCCGCTGGGCAGAATCGTCGCCACGGGAGCCGAACAGGCACTGTAAATATGACTGGTCCGGTTACCGAGGGGGTCAATCTCTGCTTTCCGCCGGTTGTTCAGATCATAGATGACACTGGTGACCGCTCCCACCGGATTCTTCATCGTCACCCGCTGACCCCTGGCGTACGAGTAAGTCGTTCGTTGAGACAGAGGATTGATCGTCGCTGTCACCAGACCGTTACTGTTGTAGACGATCGTGCTGCGGGCTCCCAGCGGATTGATTCCTGCGACAATCTTGTTGTCGGCGTTGTAGACATTTGTCGTGCGCTGGCCGAGCGCGTTAATTGTAGACAGCGGCCGTCCATTGCCGTCTCGCACGAAAGTGGTCCGACGTCCCAACTGATCAACTGTCGCGATGCATTTGGAACTTGAATTATAAACATAGGTTGTACGACCGTGCGCCGTCACTTCCGACTTGAGAAACATCACGCGGTTAGGTTGCCGCTCATAAATAAATGTCGTTCTGACACCGACCGCGGTGATGTGCGTTTTGAGCCGACTTCCTTCATACGTGAAGGATTCCCGCTGGCCGAGCGGATTGATGACTTGAGTAACCTTTCGCGGAACGTTGTGGGTCAGCGTCGTGATCTGTCCCGCCGGATCGATGACACGCGTCGCCAGCCAGTCCAGATAGAGATATGTGAAGATTCCGCCGTTTGGTTTCTGAATCCGTTTGCAGAAACCATTGGCGTCATATGCAAACGACGATCGCAGGCCATCCGGTGAAATGAGCGACGTGATCCTGTGGCTGCCATCGTAGCGGAGTGTGGTCGTACACAGTTCCGGCGTGACCTGCGAAGTCAAGTTGCCGCTGCCGTCCACGGTATAGGTCGTAATGCGGCCGAAGACGTCCTGAATTCGTCGAATCTTGCTGGAGGCGTCGTAGGCGAATGTCGTCCGGCGACCTGCGGGATCGGTGATAAAGGACAACGGACTGCCACTGACCAGTGTCCACTGCTGACCGGAGGCATTCAGAATTGCAGTCAGGACACCGCTTGAGCTGTACTGATACACCATTCCAATTGCGGTGGTTTCGGTCCAGGTTCCGTTTCCATTCTTGACAACCTGATTTGTAACGTCCGGCGGTGGCATATACACGCCGCTTCCGTTCTTGCATCGATGGCGGTGGACACACCCGTCACATTGCGTGACATCTGCGGTCAGGGCATCAATCTCGGTGACTTTCTTGGTCACAATGCTGCTGGCTCCATGACCCAGCGTTGTCGCGGCACTCCATTGCGTATTGATCGTGATTGTCGGTGCCGGAGACTCAGGGCCGGCGTCCGGCATGCCTAATGCCACTGACACATTCCCGGTAGAAACATCCATACTGGCGGCACAGGTTCCGGTAAAACAGCCGCCGCCTTCAGCGACATCTCCTCCGGCGCCTCCGTGCCCTCCGACTCCTGGTATCAACGGTTGGGGACGGACGCAGCAAGTTTGACACGTTTGGGGGCCAAAAGAACTGATATACGCCAAATCAGGATCATTGGTCCCAGTGAGACACGTGTTCATTCGACGCGAATAGCATGCTGATTCCAGCAATTCTGCAAGCGACTCGGGTGGGATGGGATCAACATAGACTATCGTGCCCCCAAAGTCGCATGCCTCCCCGGCCTGGAACACAAGCCCCAGTTCTTGTCGTTCGAGGCAATCTTCTATCTCTGACTTCGCGAATCTCGCGCTGGCGTTAGCGCCAGTCTGACCCGGCCCAACGAAGTTCAGCTCGTATGTCTTGTTGCAATCCTCCTTGAAAGTGAGAGCAAGAGGCGTGTAGCAGGGATGTCCGTGTACCAAAGCCTCTGTGCAGACTCCTTCAGAGATAGCGACGCTCATGTCGAAAATCAGAGCCAGTTCTTCGGGACAATCCGGACAATTCGTGTTTGGAACACAGTTGAGCAGGGTCGCTCTGTAGTACCGAGTGTTGCCCAGGCCGCAGCATATGCAGTTGAATTCCGGATCGGTGACGGACATCGAAGGATCTCCTTTCAAAGTATATTCTGCAGCACATCCATTTCAAAGTGGGTGGCACGTTTTGTTCTCGGCATAATGCAAAGGATTCTATTTCACACGTTTTCCAACGTCAAAACTGGACCTGTCCCCGTTTTTGCCACCGTTTTTGCCACCTTGAACATTTAAACATATTGTTCTAGCCCTTAAACAAGCGACCTCCTTACAGCTTTTCGGGGTCAAAAATCGCGCAGCGGCG
>CAZFDW010000701.1:0-3202 GCA_964517865.1 uncultured Chitinophaga sp. | reverse complement strand
GGCGATATTCCGCAGGTTTCGCATCCTAATTCGGAATGAAATTCCTGAGGAACGTGTGACTCTGGCGAAGAGCTTTCAAACGTTCGTTCAGACTGCCTTCGTAGGCGCGATCTTCGACTTCGACGCAGACCGGGCCGCGATATCCGCAGTCTGTCAGTGTTGAGAAGAACCGGCCCCAATCGACATCGCCCAAGCCAGGCAGTTTCGGTGTGTGAAATGTCGATGGATGGGCCATGATGCCGACCTGATCCAGCCGATGACGGTCGATCCGGACATCCTTCGCATGAATATGAAACAGCTTGTCACTGAAATCACGCATTGGGGCCAGATAATCCATGTGCTGCCAGATCATGTGGGATGGGTCGTAGTTCAAACCGAAGCAATCGGAATCAATGTCGGAAAACATGCGTGTCCAGATTTCGGGTGTCGTTGCAAGATTTTTTCCGCCAGGCCATTCGTCAGCACTGAACAGCATCGGGCAATTTTCAATACCAATGCGAATTCCGCGATCTTCAGCCAAATCGATAAGTGGCTTCCAGGTTGTCAGGAACCGGGGCCAGTTATCATCGACCGACAACGTCCAGTCGCGGCCCACAAACGTATTGACGTGGGCCAACCCCAGCCGATAGGCCGCTTCGATGACCACATGCAGATGTGCGATTGCTGCTTCTGCTTCTGCTGAGACCGGGCTGAGCGGATTTGGATAATACCCCAATGCGCTGATCAGTACTCCGGTGGCGTCGATGGTCTTGCGAATGTCCGACACAACGTGCTCAGTCATGTGTGCGACATCGACATGACTTACGCCCGCATAACGTCGCTCCGCCTTGCCAACAGGCCAGCAACAGACTTCGACGCAGTCGTACCCGATCTCCGACGCAATCTGAAATGTGCGGTCGAACGTCTGTTCCGGAAGTATGGCACTTACGAATCCGAGTTGCATGGGAGACTTTCGTGGTTTGGCGGAGTTGATGGGAGTGCATTGATCGAAATATTGATGCCTGTGCATACTCAATCAACAGGCAGTCGGCGTTTTGCGGCTCACAACCAGAATCGCTGGCCACTGCCGTGCTGCCGAAACGCCTAAGCTACGGCGCAGGTTCACCGGAATCCTGTGGATAGACAATCAGACGATCATGACACAACAGGATCAGATCCATCCGACCGTCGGACGTCACATCGGCCACAATTCCCTCGCGTGGCTCGGTGCCTCGATCTTCATCGGTCGATACTAATCGCTTTTCTTCGAAAACGCGAAAATGAGTGGCTTCCTGCAGTCCTGACGCAGGATCAAATTTGAGGATTTCGACGCCATCGATACTGGTGTCGATCACCGAAAGATCCACCTGGCCATCGCCATTGATATCACCCACGATGACGTCGGCAGGATAAGAAGTGGTACGTTTCGATTCGAACGTTGCCAGTTCCTCCAATTCTGAATCGGACTGCCCTGAATATAGTACTGAGAAATGTTGTGCTCCCACGAGTAATAAATCACTGCGGCCGTCTCCGTTGAGATCGGTAACCAGCGTTGAACTGAACTGCATGGCTCCCAAATCGACCTCTTTCCACGGTCGGTAAACGCCCTCCTGCTGTCGCAGAATTCGCAGTTTCTGCACACCCGTATCGACCAGTGCGATTTCGTCGCCGGGTTGTTGATCCAGATCGAGCACCGCGACGCCTTCCAGACTGGCTGAAGATTCACCGGCATTGAACTGGTCCTCGACCTTCCATCCGTCCCCACTGAATGACAGCAAACGAGCGAACGAGTCGCGGGCCACCAGGAGCCGATCGTTGCTGACAAATGTTCTGCCGGCGGAAGATACGCCCAGATCGAGTCGAGACTTTTCCTGAGCGACTTCAAGCGAACCATCTTCCTTCTGGAGCAGCACCTGCACCCCCGCTTTCGACGTCCCGGTCGGCACGGACAACAGATCTGTTCTGCCATCGCTGTTGACATCCATCCGCACTAATCTGACGCCTCGGCTGCCAACCGCGCCGGATAACTCGATTTTCTGGTCGTCTTTCGCCGGTTGCCATGCACCCGTATCGCTTCGAACCAGACGTTGAAATGCCAACTTCATACTGGATCCGGTGCCACTGGTGAGAGCCACCACAATCTGAACGGTCTCACCCGAACTAAGTACATTCACGGCCGCAAGTTCACTGCCTTCGGGCTTCTTCAAAATAGTCTCAGGGAACGTAATTCGTCCGCTTTCAAAATGACTCGTCGCCAACACGCCTTCTTTGCCGCTTAACAGTACCAAATCCAGCACACCATCGGCGTCCAGATCGGCGGTGGCGACGTCCGTCACGCCCAGCAGCCCTGGAAAAGTTTCGGCCATACCCAATCCGTCGATTCCATTCTGTCGGTACAGCAGCAACTGAGCCTGTTCAGCATCAGTGACGACAACATCGATCCGTTTATCGCCATCGATATCGCCGATCGCGACTCCCCGATCCCGATTGGCACCGGACGGACCGATCCCGTACTGCAACAAACGCGTCGGCACCGTGCCGTCTTTCGGTGTGGATGGCCGAAGTGTTGAAATCTGCACCTTTCCCGTGCGCGAGTCTACCGTCACAACTTCGTGTCCGGGTTTCTGATCGACATTCGCCAGCGTGACTGATCTTGGCTGTTGCAGACTGAATCTCATTTCCGGTCCCAGGCCACTGTCGTTGGTTTGAAGTCGAGCACACAGACCTCGGGTTGATCCTTCGTTGGCGAGATAGCAGATATCGCTGCGACCGTCACCGTTGAGATCAGCAACCTGCACCATCGACAACTGCGGAGACGTATTGATATGCGATTGTGGCGTCTGCATTTCACCTTTGTTGTTCTGCAGAACAATGTACGTGACGTCTTTGCCGAGCACGACGATATCGTCATGCTGATCGGAATTCAGATCACCCGCAGTAATCATCCATGCAACAGGTTCAATACCCGGAAGTCGCGTGGTCCATTTCTCTGTCCATTCCAGTTCACCAGGTGCAGGCTGATAGCGAACGAGCAACTGGTCTGGCGATCCAATACAAGCCACATCCAGTCGTCCATCGCCATTGAAATCTCCGGTCGTCATGCCTGCCAGTGTTTTATCGACTGAGATTGCTCGAATGTCGAATCGCCAGTCGGACGAGAGGTCGTTGGCTTTGCCGCTGGATTTTGCCGTCGCCTGATCCAGCTTGCTGAGCTGAGCCATCA
>CAZFDW010000700.1:0-3205 GCA_964517865.1 uncultured Chitinophaga sp. | reverse complement strand
GACGTCCACCTTCTCCCCCGAAGCGGGGGAGAAGGGACGTGGCGATGATGCAATTTTGCTCGACTGGACCGGCCGCCAGCTGCGCAAGGATAAGGCAGGCAGAATCCCGTCGGAGTTTGACCCGATTCTGGAACGACTGGACTGCAGTGCAGAGTCCTGGCTGGATCTGGTGCAGAATTTCCGCAAACGTTTCCGCACCGAAGCTGGCTTGGCAAAATCCCTGCAGTCTGTCAGCTCTACCCGCCGTTCTCGACGCCATGCAGGTGCTTCGGCGTAGAGCGGTGCAGGAACAATGCATGTCGTGTAGGATCACATTGGGCTTCGACGCCGGCTACAGCTGCGCCAATCAACCGGAACAATGACCTCGATTCCATCTCAGTCCTCGGGCACATTGATGAGGCGACCGCACCCGCAGTCGCAGGTCAATCCAGGAGTTCCTTGACGGAGTGTCGCAGCAGGGTCAGACTTACGAGTTGTGCGGCAACGGCACGCGAATGATCGCGGATGCTGGTCTGTCTAAAAGTGTATTGAATTTCTGTTGGATAAAGAGGCTGAATCTATGAGCGGACCGATTGTTCGGACCGGGACGACACCCGAATTCTGGAAGAACTGGGATAGGGCTTTCGGAGATAAGAAAAAAGCGACTGGTGACCGAAAAGCCACCAAGGGAACTGACAAGTCCGAGGGAGAACCGGCAACAAAGACAGTTGTCAAGAAAGTTGTTAAGACGGCAGTAAAGAAAACGAAGTGATCCGTGTCCCGTTAACGGCCTCAGAAGCGCAACGGCAGAAGTCTCTGGGCTTCTGCGTGTTGTCGATCCTGGCAACAGCCGGAATGTTTTTTGCGGTTTCGCTGCTGAGTAGTCCGATCCCGGGGGTCAATGAGCCGCATTATCTGTGCAAATCTCGATCATTTTCTGACCCGACCTGGTGCGATCGTGATTTTTTCCTGACGTCAGCCAACGCGCACTATTGCTTCTTCTGGCTGGTCGGGCCGTTAACGCAGGTCGTCTCGTTCACGTCGGCGGCTTTGATCGGGCGCGGAGTTTCCGCATTGATACTGGCGATCGGTTGGACGGTGCTGGGGCGTGTGATTGGACTGTCATCGTCGATTCGAATCTGTGCAGCGGGTGCATTTGCCTTCCTGAGTCAGCTCGGAAGTTTTTCCGGCGAATGGCTGCTTGATGGTTTCGAATCCAAAGTTGCCGCGTGGGGTCTCGGCTTAAGCGCAGTCGGATTCTGGATTCGTGGGACGGTGAGAACCTGTCCGGGCTGGATGGCGTTGGCCGGAATCTGTTGCGGCGCGGGCGGAATGTTGCATCCGGTTGTTGGTGGCTGGATCGCGGTCTGTCTCTGCGTGGCGTGGCTGGTAGATCTGTTGATGTGGTGGCGTGCGTTTGGATTGCCGCGTCTCATCAAATCGCTCAGTGGGGTCATGGCATTTTCAATCGCGACGATTGTGGTTGCTCTTCCGGGGCTGGTTCCCGCCATGCGCCTGGTGCTGGATGATTCGCTGAGCAGGAAAGACCGTGAACTGGCGTCGTTCATTCAGGTCTTCTGGCGGCTGAAGCATCATCTGGACCCGACCGAATTAATGGCTGCGCATTGGCTGTACGCATGCGGATTACTGTCGCTTTCGATCATCCTTTTCATCTTCCTGAAGCGACAGCTGCGGTTTGATTCGTCATCTTCGGGAACGGAAAGTAGCCGGAACGCTGCTCCAGGATCGACGGTCGAAATGACTCTCCTGATGAAGTTCTTTCTGGCATCGGTCGCCGTCGCATTTGCCGGGGTGGTCATCGGATGGCACGTCGTCGATGCTCAGCACATGAACGGCTGGGAATGGCGTGCGAACCTCTTAAAGTTCTATCCTTTTCGCACGTTTGACGCATTGTTGCCAATTGTCAGCGGATTGTTTGTCGGCCTGTCATTGCAACGACTCATTGCCGATCGATGGAGGGAATCAGCCGCGATCATCGTGCTCATTTTCTGCGGAATGCCGTTTGTTCCGGCGACTCTGAAGCGGGACGCGGTTCCGCCCGGATACACGGCCGATCAATTCGCTGACTGGCAGGCGGCATGCACATGGATTCAAAAAGAAACGCTGCCGGGTACATTATTCCTCACGCCGCGCGAATCGTTCGCCTTTAAATGGATGGCGGAACGAGCCGAATATGTGTGTTACAAAGATTGCCCGCAGGACGCCCCCGGAATTCTGGAATGGAATCGACGGCTCTGGTGGCTGAATTACTGGACGCTGAAAAGTTCCACAGATGGCGTCTATGATCGCACGGATCTGGAGGAGCTACGGGCCGCAACCGGTTGCGATTTTGTCGTGACGCGAATACTTGGTCCATTTGAAACAGTCCCGGTCTGGCAAGGAAAAGTCTGGCAGGTCATCGAGGTTCCCTCACCGTAATTGCAAGGTCTGCATCATGCTGAATAATCTGTTCAAAGATTGTTGTTGCCTCGTCGCCTGAGTGTTGGTCATCGTGTCAATTCGTACTCTTGAAGCGGCGGAAACTCGCCCCAACGTCGTGGTGATCCTGTGCGACGATCTGGGTTTTGCTGACCTCCAATGCTGCGGACATCCGCATATTCAGACACCAAACCTGAATCGATTGGCTGCGGAAGGGATTCGATTCACCAATTTCTATTCCGCAGCACCCGTGTGTTCTCCGTCGCGAGTTGGCCTGTTGACAGGACGATCACCGAACCGTGCCGGTGTTTATGACTGGATTCCGGCAGCTAAGGGTGCAAACGACGTGAAGTCAGACGCCAGGGATCTTGTTCATATGCAGCGGCATGAAGTCACTCTGCCGCAACTTCTGCAAACTGCAGGCTACGCGACCTGCATGGCGGGAAAATGGCATTGCAACATCGCTTTCAATAATGCCGCTCAGCCGCAGCCGGGTGATGCTGGTTTTGATCACTGGATGGCAACTCAGAACAACGCCGCTCCTTCGCATCAGAATCCTCGCAATTTTGTGCGCAACAGTGAGCCGGTCGGCGAAACGAGCGATTTCAGCTGTCAGGTGGTCGTGAATGAAGCGGTCACCTGGCTGAGTCAGCAAACTTCCGATCATCCGGAGCAGCCATTCTTTATCAACGGCCCGCTGGCGGGCTAAGAATTGTGTTGGCTGGTTTGGGGATAATGCGGTAGATTTCCTGCATCCATTGGTGGATGCAGGGAAGCGAAGCGATGG
>CAZFDW010000699.1:0-3208 GCA_964517865.1 uncultured Chitinophaga sp. | reverse complement strand
CAGTACAGCCACCGGCGGAACCTGGACCCACAACATCGTGTCCTCTGGCTTCTGCCCAATGAGGAGCAAACCGAATTCGGCGGCCTCGCTCCAACGCAAGGCGAGTCGCAGGCGATCGAACTGAGACTGAGCCAATCCAGGTCTGAGCGCGACGGCTCCCCGCCAGTCGGCCCGCGCCAGATCGAATTGTTTTAAAGCGAAGTAAGCCTCACCCCGTTTGATGAGCAGCGACGCATCAGTGGTCTCGTCGCCGATCAGCTTGCTGTATGCAGCGATGGCTTGCTCCCAGTTCTTATCGGCTGCGTACAGATCGCCGATACCTGTAGCGGCCGACGGGTGACCTTCGAGCAGCTTGTCGAGCGCCTGTTGGTCGCCGATGGCCTGGTACGCCGCAGCCAGTTTCGCCCAGGGATCCGTGATCATCATCGCCGCGAAGAGTTTTTGCTGGCTCGCGAACGAGGCGGGGTCCCCGCTGACGGACAGGCGGAAGCGACCGAGTGCATGCGGACCATACTCGAAAACTCCACTGTCGAGTGTCAGTGTCAACTCTTTGTCGGTTGTACGGATGGGGGACTTCAATTTCAGGACGACTGCATGGCGGGTCGATTGTCGGGGATAGGTATCCCAGCGCGTATTGGGGTTTCCATCGATGATGTTGGCCGCCTTTAAGTCATCCGAGGTTTGATCGTCTGCTATGACATTGGCCATCTCGATAGCGGTCGCCATGCCGCCTGATTCCTGGGGCGCGATAGCGAGAGTTAATTCGGCCAGATGGAAGTTGCCGTTGGTCGCTCGACCGGCTCCCTTACTCGTCAATCGCGCGTCGGGGAGGGTTTCGATCCGAAGGCAGGCGACTTCTGGCACCTCGGTTCGCCAGCGAATCGTATACACGGCCCGCTGCGGAATGGGGCCGCTCACAAAGATGCTTCCATCCTCTTCCAGAGCGAATTGTTCCCCATTTTCCGAATTCACTTCTCCAGGCTTGAGCACTGTCCATGCGGTGGAGTTCCCAGATTGGGCGAGCAAGAGATCGGCAAGCGAATGCGCAGCGAGTGCGTTCGGTTTCAGCTCCAACGATTTCTCCAGATCGACGCGAGCGGTGTCGGACTGCTGTTGCTTCAGCAGGAGGGTGCCGCGCGCGGCGTAGACGTCGCCGTCCAGAGAACCGCTGTCGATTGCCTGGTTCAGATACGGCATCGCTTCCTCGTCACGGCCAAGTCCGGCCAGGATGCGACCATGCAGGGCCGACGACTCGGGTGACGTGACATTCTGCGTGTCCAACGATTGCAGATCCCTTAACGCTTCCTCAACTAAGCCGACATTGGTGAGTAACCTGGCTCGCTCGAGCAACTCCGCACTTTTGTCCGGCGACTTTGCCAGCAGTTCGTCGAGTTCTGTAATCCTCGGTCCCATCAACTTGCGAGCCGCTTCGCGCCAGGCGACCGCATTCACCGTCCACGTCTGCCAGACCTGCTGCACTGGGATGACGCTGTCGGAATCTTGCGACCGTTCTCGGTCAAGCCAGGCTGCAGCGTTGCTCAGCAGGGCGCGGGCTTCGTCGTTCTTGCCCTGGTCATAAAGCAGCATGGCGCCCAGTGCCTGAAACTGGATATCGCCGTTCGAGCTGGTCAGCAATGGTTCCGCCTGCTGCAGATCGCCGAGACGATAGTGAATCGCCGCCGTCATCGGCTCGGTCCAGGGGCTTTCAGCGACCCTGGCGGCCTCCAACAGTTTCGGACTGTTCTCTTTCGTAAACAGCCCAGGCCGGGCGACGAGAATACGAACGAGCCAATGGGCCAGATTCTTGTCCTTTGATGTCCCCGATTTCTCGAGAAATCGCCTTGCGACAGCCTGTGAGATGCCTGAAGTACTCGCGAGCAGCTGGGCTGTGGCCGCGTCTCGGAGCGCCCACTCATCGCCCGGAATCAGGAGCATTCGCTCGAAGTAGCCATCGGCTCCTGCCTGAAAATTTCCCAACCGGAGTTGCACTTCAGCCAGTAGGCTTTCGGCAACTCGGCGTCGGCCATTATCGGTCTCCAGTTCGAGAATGCGGGCGTAGTCTGCATAGGCGGCCTGCCACTGCGCGAGCTTCATATGGGCACCGGCCCGCTGATTCAGCAGGTCGATGTCGTCTGGAAAGTCGACCAGAACGCTGGACAGCACATCGACGGCTGCCTGAAACTGGCTCTGCTGAGTGTGCTGCGCGGCCAGGTATTTCGCCTGCCCCAGACGCAGCGACTTGTCATTCGGGAACCGCTCCAGAAGTTGCGAGAAAATATCCTCATAAGCCGCCGCTTCCTGCGCAGCGGTTGCCTTCGCCTGATCAGTTCCGGCAAGTTCAATCAATCGCGCGAACATCGTCAGCGCCTTATCAGACTCGCCGAGGGCGCGATAGGCAGCTCCCAGGCGGGACCAGGGCTGAGTGAGCTTCTTCGCAGCAAGCCGTTTGGTTTCGGTCTGAAAGCCGAGTTCGTCGCTAACGGACAGGCGGAAGCGGCCCAGCGGCAGGTTGTGGATCAGGTTGAGACGGACGGTCAGTCGCGATGGTTGGGCGTCACCAACCTTTTCAGCCAACTCAAAGAATGCAGTGTGATTCTTGTTCATTTCGGGGAAGATGCCCCAGCTCGTACTCGTGCTGCCATCAATTGCGCCTCGTACGTCACAATCCGTTTGGCTAAAATCCGCCAGCGCGTTTCGTAAAGCGACCGCTCTCACGTTATCGGGAGTTCCGCTGGGTGCCGCCTGAAGTGTCAATTCGCTGAGAAGGAAGTTCCCGTCGGAACCCAACCCTGGGCCGCCGCCAGGCAGACGCGTGTCGCTAAGAACTTCCAGTCGCAAGCCCGCAATCGCCTCCAATTCGGACTGAAACACGAGGGTGTAAGTGTCGTTCTTGAGGGGCGGTGCGTGGTGAACGAAGATGGAGCCATCCTCCTGCAATTCCATTTTGGCGTCGACTTCGGATCTTATTTCGGTCGGCGTCAGGACCGTCCAGCGGACCGGGTTGATTTCCAGTAGCAGGTCGGCCAGCGCGCCAGCCAGTTTCGAGTCTTGCGGCTGGGCGACGAGTTTTGCTTCATAAAGGGCGCGAGCCTTCATCGCAGCATCGCGCGCCAACGAAAGTTCTCCTTGCTGTTGATAGTGACGTGCCAGCGTGTCAAGGAAAGGTGCATCCTCCGTTTTCAGCACGGCGAGTTTTTCCAGAACCCCG
>CAZFDW010000698.1:0-3210 GCA_964517865.1 uncultured Chitinophaga sp. | reverse complement strand
AACATTTTTCCCTCAACCGGTGTCATCATGAGCGATCCATTTTATGCAACATCCGTCGTCCGATGTCCCGGACCATACGCCTTTGGCTCCGCCGGGCGTCGTGGCTTTATCCGCATGGGACTGGCCGGGTTTGCCAGTATGAGTCTGCCCGGGCTGTTACGGTTGCAGGCCGCGAATGCTCAGGCGAACGAGGTGAATGGAAAACCGGCCAGCGAAAAGACGGCCGTCATCATGGTCTGGAAGCCGGGCGGATGTTCGCACATTGATACGTATGATCCAAAGCCTGACTCCGGCAGTGAATATCGAGGTCCGTTCTCAACAATTGACACGAAAGTCCCCGGTTTGCAGTTCACGGAACTGCTTCCGATGCAGGCGGCGATCGCTGATAAGTTCACAGTCTTGCGATCAATGCGTCAGACAGCGGGCGGGCATCCGGCCGGCTCGATGCAGATGTTATCCGGCGATCCGGATACGCGCGACAAACCAAAACCAAAATTTCCTGACTGGATGACCGTCACAAATTATCTGCGTTCGCAGAGTGGTCCCCGGACAAATCCGTTACCGCGGTATGTGGGTCTCAAGCCGCCGTTGGAATACAACGGGCCGGCGTATCTGGGCGACGCCTATTCGCCATTCACCGTGAATGGCGATCCAAACCTGCCGACATTTTCAGTGCCGAACATAGGGCTGTCAGATCAGAGCGAAATCCAGCGGATTGACCGACGCTCATCGCTGCGACAGAATCTTGACACTCTCGAACGCGCCTTCGATCGGCAGGGTGAACTCGGAGCACTGGATCAGTTCGAAGAGCAGGCCATGACGCTGCTCACGAATCCTCAGACGCGCGATGCCTTTGACCTGACAAAAGAAGATGATCGCACGCGAGATCGGTACGGTCGCAATTCGTGGGGACAGCAGTTATTGATGTCGCGTCGATTGATCGAAGCAGGTGTCGAAGTTCTGACAACCAGTCTGAACGGCCCGCTGTGTGGCCGCGTTAACAACTGGGATGACCATGCCGTCAATCACCACGTCTTCGATGCTCTGCGCTTCCGCGCCAGGGCGTATGATCAGGCCGTTTCGGCACTTATTGAAGACATTTATGAACGCGGGCTCGATAAGCGAGTTCTCGTCGTCGTTACCGGGGAATTTGGTCGCACGCCAAAGATCGAACACTCCCCGAGCACGGGCGCCGGCGATGCCAGCGCGCCAGCGGGCACCATGCAGCCGGGTCGCGATCACTGGCCTCGAGCATTCTCAAACATCTGGGCCGGTGGTGGAATTGAAACCGGTCGTGTCATCGGTGCCACCGACAAACGCGGCGAAGATTCCGTAGAACGAATCTGTTCGGCCGGTGACTTTCTCGCCACGATCTACCATCACCTTGGCATCGACGCCGCGCACACTCTCATTAAAGACTTCAACGGCCGCCCGACACCGATCGTGGATCACGGCAAGCCGATTCCGGAATTGATGGGGTAGTTGTAACTTGACTCTCCGAGTCGAGTGTGATTCCTGTCGCCTGAACATTCATTTCCGAGTATTCAGCAAATGTAAGAGTTCGTTCACCTGTCATTCAACTCCTACTCTTAATCGTAATCGCTCATTGCAACGTGAGACATGCACAATCACGGAGTGGCCCGGGCTGCGAATCGATTAAGATTATGATTAAGAGTAAGATTAAGAAGGTAGGGTGAAGGCAAATGGAACCATGTTTCGTTATCAAAGTTTTTACCATCGACAATATTGGCTGGTAATGCGACGGACATGAATGTCCATCCTACCGGATTCGAATTCGGCGGTATTCCATCTGTCCCCGGTCGCCTTCCAGACCGATTGGGCCGGTGGCGGGGACCTTCATTGCGTCTTCAATCACTTCGCCGTTACAGGTGCAGTGAGCGACTCCGTCTTTCACGACAACGACCAGCTCGTTCCAGTCGCCGGACCTGAAGCCTTTCAGTTCTTTATACGGTCCGGCGAGGGGGAAGTCGCGGCACTGCAATTGCGGCTCGCGAATGAAGACGCCGCTGTCGGCGTTCGGCGTTGCCCGGAATTCCAGCTTGAGTATGAAATCTCCGCTGAACTCGCGCGTCGTATACAGTTGCTGAATCTTGCGGCCTTCTGGTGGCGTCGTCACGACAAGTCGGCCGTTCTTTGCCAGATAGCGACCTTCGGGCGTAACAACTTTGCCGTCGAAGCTGACAGGTTCGTCTACAAACGGCCATGAAACGCCCGGATCACTCGCCATCCATTTCAAAGCTCCGGCGCGTGATTTTTCCGGAGTCACCCGATAGCCCCAGCCGGTGAGGTCTTTGCCATTGAACAGACTTTCGAAACCAGGCTCCGGTGAAAAGTCATCGGCTTCCGTTTCGACAAATCCCAGCGTGGCGAGCACAGGCCGCAGCGCGCCGGCCCATTTGGCGTAACCGACTTCGTTGGGATGCAGCAGGTCAGGCATTTCTTCGGCTTTGGCATCACCCTTTTCGTTGGCAAACAGAGTCCATGTTTCCAGGACCGTGATCTGCGGATCGCCCTGGACAGCCTTGGCACACAGCTTGTTGATCTCCTTGATCTTGTCGGCTGGGCGGCTCTTTGATTCGGAACTTGGAAAGACCTGACACAGCACGATCGGCATTTCGGGATTGTGTTTCTTCAGTGCATTGATGATGAGTTTGACGTTGTCGGCGATGACTTGTGGCTCGGCCTTTTCTTCCAGGTCGTTTGTGCCCATCAGCATCACTACGCCTGACGGATTGAGGTCCAAGACGTCTCCCTTCAGCCGAATGAGCATCCCGCGGGTTGTGTCGCCGCTGATGCCTCGATTGGCCACCTTCAAGCCAGGAAACGTGCCGTGCAGGTCATCGCCCCAGCCCTGTGTGATTGAGTCACCCAGAAACACGACGGCCTTCTGATCCTGTTCGACCTGCTTCGCCCATGCGGAACGCCGTTCGTTCCAGAGACTCTTGAACCAGTCGTAGCGTCGGATCGGCCCGATTCCAGGAAGTCCATCGTCAGTTGCTGGCAGAGCGAGGCCGACCGCATCATCCGCCAACACCGACGGCAAGCAGGAAACTGAACATGCAGCACAGAGGAACAGACCAACGCTGAGACGTGGGAAATGCAACAGTTTCATTGGGAGGCGTCCAGGGGCAGGGGAAGGAAAGGTGGAATCATTCAGAGTTTAACGGCTCGTCAAATGAATGCGTAGCG
>CAZFDW010000697.1:2105-3213 GCA_964517865.1 uncultured Chitinophaga sp. | reverse complement strand
CCCCGAGTGACTCACCTGCGTCATTCGCGACGATCGTTGGCTTGTGCGAATCGTTCGCGGGGGATACCAGCGAAGCCTCTCTCGTCACCCTCGATTCTTATCTCGGTGGGGTGGGCGAAAACATCCAGCCTGTCCTGCTGCGTAATCTGCTGGCCATCGATATCAGGAATCGACGTGACGCCGGTCTGCAGCCACAGGCTCAGGAATACATCCAGCGACTGCCGCAGTTTGCCGACCTGATCCGCCAGGCGTTCCTCGACACACTGGACTCGCAGGCATCGCCGCAGCCAAAGATTCCCACGCTGAAACGTCCGGCAGTCAGCCGCCTCGGTGAGTACCGCTTGCTGGGCGAACTGGGTCGCGGCGGCATGGGGATCGTGTATGAGGCCGTGCACCTGCAGCACGGCAATCATGTGGCCCTCAAGACCCTGCCGATTGTGGACGGCGCAGCGCTGCTCCGGTTCAAGCGGGAGTTCCGATCGCTGGCGGATGTGAATCATCCAAACCTGATCGGGCTGCATACGCTGGAAGCGGACGCCGGCCAGTGGTTCTTCACGATGGACCTGGTCGACGGCACGACGTTCCTCAACTACGTCCGTCCCAACGGTGCTCTTGACGAGGCGCGGCTGCGATCGGCGTTGTCTCAGCTGGTGCGGGGCGTGTTGGCACTGCACGGACAACACATCATCCACCGCGACCTGAAACCCTCGAATGTGATGGTGTCTCGGGATGGTCATGTCGTCGTGCTGGACTTCGGTCTGGTGCTGGACCAGGGGCATGACGCAGCGACGCAGAGTCTGACCAACATCGCGGGCACGCCTCGCTACATGGCACCCGAGCAGGCGGCCTCTGGTCAGGTGACTGCGAGCAGCGACTGGTATGCAGTGGGCGTGATGCTATATGAATGTCTGACGGGACAGCCACCGTTCATTGGCCCGGTCCTGCAGATCCTGCAGGACAAACAGCGGCTGGACGCACCGCCACTGCCGGTTGATGGAACGATCCCGGGAGACCTCGCCGAGTTGTGCCTGCGGTTGCTGGCGCGTGAGCCACGACAGCGGCCGGACGCATTTGCGATTGCCAAGTTGATGACCTCCAGCCTGCAGCC
>CAZFDW010000697.1:0-2005 GCA_964517865.1 uncultured Chitinophaga sp. | reverse complement strand
TACCGCAGCGACGAAACGGAAGGCAGTGCGTTTCTGAGGATGTGGAAGGAACTGCAGGCGAAGCACGACGTCCACTTTGCGGATCGTGAGGTCAAGGTAGCGCCGCTCACGCTTGAGGAATGTACCGAGCTGGTGATTGGCTTGATTGGTCAGGACACGGCTGCGATACGCCAACGCGCGACGGAATTCGCGCGCGAGACGCTGGGCAACCCTTTACTGCTGATCGAACTGGTGGGATGTTTTGATCCCGACACGGATTCGTTTGAGCCATTGCCGCTGCATGAAGTGCTGGCGAGAAAACTGAGCCGACTGCCTGCGGAGGCAGGACCCTTGCTGGAGGTCGTGGCGGTGTCAGGGCAGGGACTTTCGCTGGAGGAAGCATCACAGACTGCAGGGTATACGCTGCCTCCGATCGCGACGATCACACGCATGCGCAACGAGCGACTGGTACGGGTTGTCGGCCCTGAGGACAGTCCTCTGATGGATACCTATCATGACCGTGTCCGGGAAACGGTGCTGGGTAGGATGGACGAGGGGCGGTGCCGGACGCTGCATCGCACGCTGGCGGAGGTTATTGAGCGGAGCGTTTCGGACATTTCAATGCCGCAGTTGGCGGGGCTCGAAAAAGAGGGTGACCAGACTCAGCCACTACCGATTCCGCGGGTGTTCGACCTGGCCTATCATTTCGACGCTGCCGGTGAGACACAGAAGGCTTGGCAGTATGCCTTGCTGGCGGCCGAACAGGCGCGGCGGCAGTCGGCGTTAGAGGTCGCGGCCAACAACTATGCATTGGCTGCCCGCAATGCGACGACCGTCGGCAATGCCATTCGATTTCGGATTGCGGAGGGGTGGGGCGAAACGCTGATGCTCCTGGGACGCTACGAGGACGCGAATCAGAGACTCGAAGGTGTGATCAACCTTGTGGACGATGCGGAAAGGAAGGCGCGCATCGAGGCACTCCAGGGGCAAGTCGCATTCAGACAAGGAGCGATCGACGGGAGTATTAGCTTTTCCGAGCAGGGTTTGCGGCGTATGGGCAATTGGGTACCCAAAACACGGCTCGGGTTCGCGGTGGGCATCCTCCAGGAATCACTGATTCAATGCGGGCACAGTCTCTTCCCCGGGCGACTCCATCGAACGCCTTTCAACAGCGCGCTGGATCTCACCGTCCGCATCTTGATACATAGTAATCAAACCTATTTTTTTGAAAGTGTGCTAAAAACGGTGTGGTCCCATGTTGCCGGAATGAATCGTGCCGAACACCTGCCGCCGTCCCCACGGCTGGCCTTCACTTATTGCCAACATGCAATGTTGATGTCGATGTTGGGATGGCACGGAAGGATTTCCCGCTACAGTGTCCGATCCTTGGCATTGGCTAAGGAGTTTGATGACGCACTCGTCAGGGGCTTCAGTTGCGCCTACAGCGGAGTCGGATTTTATGCGGCAGCCAGCTACGAAGGTGGGTTGGTCTGTCTGAATGAGGGGATTGATGCTTTTGAGAAGGCGGGTGATCTCTGGCATCTCCATATTACCCGTTTTCATCTGGGATGCTGCCATTTCGGCTTAGGAAATCTTGCTGAAGCGACTGCCGACGCGCGCTGGACGTTTGCTTCGAGCACGCGTATTGGCGATTCGCGAACTCTGTGCTCGAGCTACCTCTGGGCGCGGGCGACTCGCGGCAACTTTCCGTTTGAACAGCTGAAGAGCTGTTATCCATGCCGACCGGACGATGTCATGTCAACTGTCCACGGCATCATGGCGGAGGGGCACTGGCACCGGTTCCACGGACGCACGGCTGAGTCCCTGCAGATGTTCGAGCACGCCGGAGAACTGATTCGGAAGAGCTTCTGCGTAAACTCCCACATGATCGTGGCGCTGCCGGAGCTGGCCACCGCGCTGCGACTGCACGCTGACGCCGTGGCGTCCAGCGATCCGCAGGAATGCGAACGGCTCCGCCGCCGCGCGTACCGCTTGGCCAAATGGGGAGCACGGATCATGCGGCTGT
>CAZFDW010000696.1:0-3215 GCA_964517865.1 uncultured Chitinophaga sp. | reverse complement strand
GCAAGATTCGGACGTACTCCCTGAGGCAAAACCAGATCCAGCGTCGAGACACGTTCCTGAACACGCTGCCGTGCAATCGCATAGGTCACATCATCATTGAAAATGATATGTAGTATGGAATAACCCACGTCGCTCGACCCACGAACGACTCGCACATCTTCGAGCCCCTGGAGCTGCTGTGACAAAGGCTGCGTGACCTGTTCGTAAACCTCGGATGGGCCATGCCCTGGCCAAGCCGTGAAAACGATGACCTGGTTTTCGGACAGATCCGGCACGGCATCCATGGGCGTATGCAATGCCGCATAGATCCCCGCAACCGCACAGATTGTCGATGCCAACAAAACCATGGCCCGATGCCGGACAGAGGCACCAATGATCCAGTCAATCATCGGCGTACCCCTGAGCGAGGTGCAGAAAGTCCGGCTGTTGGAAACAGCCGGACTTCCTGTGTCGGTTTGAATCCGGTGAGAGGCACGCTACTATTTGCTCCTTGGAATTTTGGCGAGGTACTTTTGAGGCTCTTCGCGCAGTCGGCGTTCGCAGCCTGCACAGCAGATAAAGACTTTTCGATCGCCAATCATCACGGGAATCGGGCCGCCCATGGAGTCCAGCGACAGTTCTGTGACAGGGCAGAACTTCTGCTGATCAACGATTCTCTGGTCTTCCGGCGACAGTCCGGGTCCCTCAGACTTTTTTGCCGTTCTGCGAACGGGTGCAATCGGCGACGTCGCCGATGTCGATGTCAATGCGGACTGATTCGCGCCGAAATAGCCGGCGGCAAGGCTGGGATTCAGACGTGACTCCGCATCAATGAGAAACGCACCGGACGAGGCCACTCGCTGGCCAGCTGCGAGTCCGCTCAGTACCGGATAATACGATCCCATTCGTCGGCCAACTCTGACGGCGACACCATCAAACATCCCGGGCATCGATTCGACGTACACAAGCTGTTCATCACCACGATCAACGATGGCTGATTCCGGCACACAGAGAATACCATTTTCACTGAACTCCGCGACTGATGCGTTGTCAGGCGCAAGAACATCTGCCGCCGGAATAACAACGATCACTGTCACAGCACTTCCGGAAGGCAGTGCCCCTGGATCATCGAGAACAATGCGGACGGTCATGCGTGCTGCATCCGCGCCGGCTTCAGCAGTTCTCGATTCAACGGTTGCGGCAAAGTCCTGGCCCGCTGCTTCACGCAGCGATACAGTGGCAGAACGCGGCTCCTGAAACATCGCGATGTCACTTGCAGACGGGACGACATCAAAGCCGATAAGCCTTTCGCCGGCATGATCCGACGAGAGCGTCTGCAAAGTTCCGTTAAACGAAATCCGATACTGCAGATCCTTTGCCTTCACTACGGCAACCGTTCGAATCCCGGCCAGCTGAATGCGATAAGGAGACAGCTGCATTCTTGCAACGACACCTTCGGGGAGAATCTGAGCGTCGGCCTTACGACGAGGCACCAGGTCCATGTTGCAGATGGGACAAATCGCCGGCCATGCCGACAGCACGCCGGGATCCATCGGACAAAAGAATTCATGAGCCCCGGAGACGCCCGACGATGCAGTTGCCGATGTCGTGTTCCAGATCCATCGATCCCAGACAGTCTGCAACGTCACCCATTGACTAACGATTGCGGCCGCAATCAGGACTACAATCAAAAAACGAAATCGAACCTGCACCAGTTTCAGCCACCACATCGATTGACCGTACAATGATGTGGTTCCCTCAACAGTCGCTGCATTCGCATCGCCCGACCGAGTGTGATCGTCCGGGTTCCCGTGGCCGTCATGCGTCATTGCTTCACCGAATCTTTAGACGTCGCTTCCGGGTTCGAACCGGCGTTGTTTTCGCGTGCCACCGGAAGCTGCGATTCCAGATCTTCCGTTGGCTCTGGCGGCATCTGGTGTTCCCAGTGTAACAACAGGTCATAGTCTTCATGTCGAAAGATCCAAAGCGGATCGATCCCGACAATCACATATCGTTCACGTTTTTCCTCGGTCGGATCAGACAACTTCAGTTTGACGGCGAAACACCGCGGTGCGTTGCCGGGAACTTCTCCGAGGATTTGGTAGTCGTCCAGGGTCTGATTCGAGACGCGACTGGAATCCGTCACATGCACGACGGGCGACGTCCCGGCGACCGGTCCGGCTGGTTGTCCGGCCTTCCATGCCGCCAGTGCGGCCTTCAGAGCATTTTGCGACTGGCCGGGAGAAGGGATGAAGTCCGCATTGGTCCGCGCCTTTTGACAGCCGGGCAACCACAAGATCGCGAACAATGCAATCAGCCCGGCGCAAATCACGGTTCTGCCAATGTCAGGTTCTGCCAGTCGCATGCGATTGCTGCTCCCTCAATGTGAGCGGACCTGGCTCAAGTCCGCAAATCCACGACTCGGCCAGACACTAAAATGGAAGCTGGACGACTTCGCCACTGCCGCGAGTCCCGATGGCACGCCAGACACCAAGATCGACGTTTTCGCTGCAGAAATGCACCGATCCGTCACCCATCATGACCTGCACGCCGCCCGTGTGGCGACTGCTGGCCGACACCTGCATTGCCATATTCGTCATCGTGCCCGGAAAACCCGTTCCGGCACACGAAACGGAATTCGGTGTCGCCACATGATTGTACTGCGTGCAACAGTTTTCACCCATGACCCAACTGTAGCCCCACTTGCTGGTCAGTGGAGTCGCCGTCATAGGATTCAAGGCCTTGCACGTCTGATATGTTGCATCCAGCGTTGTTTGATGTGCCATCACGAACAAGTCAGACTTTGGATCCGGTCGTCCCTGCCCTCGAATGCGTTCGCTGAAGAACGCCGTGTTGCTCATGCCATCGGTGATGTCCCTTGCGCCGCAGTGACTGAGGAAATAAAAGACACCCGTCTGAGTTTCTGCCGGAGATGTGTCAGTCGCGATGCCAGAACTGTCACTTCTGTCACACAGCCAGCCACCTTGATTTGCAGCATAGTTGTTCTGCCCCTGCCACGGATCTGAGACTCCAAGATCCGATGGACAAAAGAATCCCGGGATGATGGCTCGACTGGAGACACTGTTAATTCCGGTGGGACTGACATACGCCGGCATAAAATTGACAACGCCTCCCATTCCTGGTGTTTCAGGCGGCGCACTGAAGTTGATGGATTGATACAGATTCGCCTGTTCAATGTACGGCAACAACATCGCATGTTGTGACCAGCGAGCATA
>CAZFDW010000695.1:0-3230 GCA_964517865.1 uncultured Chitinophaga sp. | reverse complement strand
AACCCGGGCCGCTACTCCGGCGGCTTCTTCAGGTTTTCGGCGTGCATCTTTTTCGTCTCCTCCACCACTGCCGACCATTCCGGATGGGTGTGAATGGCGACAAGGTCTTCGTCTTTCTGAAGATGTTCAAAGTCATCGAATTCGGTCGCAATCGTCAGCCGCAGCAGTTCAATCGCTCGATCGCCGTAGCGTTTCTTCTGTTCTTCCGAGACGTTGGAGTTTTCGAGGGCTCGCGAATAGGAGCATGCCCCATTGTACAGACTGGAAAGATCTTCGGGGGCCGTCACCACCAGTTTTTCAGCGTACTTCAGACCGGCCTCGGTTTCGCCCAGACGGATCTGACACAAGGCGATCATGCTCTCGATATCCATATTTTCCGGGGACAGGCGATCGCAGATTCTGAGATCACTTATGGTCTCCTCAAAGCGATTCAGATGCATCAACACGGAAGATCGCTGGATGTACATCCGCGGCAGGAAAGGATCCTGTTCGATGCACTCCGTGTACATCGCGAGCGTCTCCTCGTTGTCTGCGAGTTTATCTTCATCCTTCCCTGGCACATTCAGACGCTGAGTCAGCATCTGGATGGCAGGAGAACGCCGCTCGGCATCCCGAATCTGCAGCGCCGCCTTATCTCGGAGGCCTTTGTTCTCGCAGCGGGCCACGCGGTTCAGACTGCGACGACATTCCGGATGCGCAAACATCGCAATCGTTTCAATCAATCGATGCACATACATTTTGTCCTCAATCGGGACGTCCTCTGCCGTGCCTGATTCCTGGACAGCTTTCGCCAATTGGGCCGTAAGCATTGCGATCGATTCTTCGGATGCATCAATCGCCAGCAGTTGAATTGTTTCTGAAGCGATCGATCGCGCGATTGAGCGTTCGGCTATGTTCAGTTCGGCCGCGTCCAGAAATGGAGCTTCGATCAGCGTTTGAGCCAGCGGCTTCCAGCGAGGATGATCCAGCATGACCAGATGTCGCAGAGTCTGTTGTCTGGCTGCAGGCGGAAGTGATTGAAAATCCTCAATGATGTCATCCAGTTGTCCGGCAGAGGCACAACGCAGCATGGCATGAGCTGAGAGGGGTTGATGGGACGCATCAGTGTCGGACTTCAGATCCTGCAACAGCATTTCTGTCCATTTTGGCGATGGCAACTGCACGACCGCGCTGCGTACACTGTCGCTGATCTGTCCCGATCGAATTCGCTGATCAAGACACTCGCGAATAGTCGCATCGTCCGCAGAATCTCCCGCTTCGACCAGCGCCGCAAGTGCGATGTCCTGTAATGCAGGATCGGACAATTGCAGCATATGACGGCGCAATGCGTCCAAAGTCCCGGCGTGTCTCTGCTGTCTCAGAAATGCCAGTGCGGAACCCATCAGACTGCGCTGATTCGGAGCGAAACGCCGAGGAGAACCGAACGCATCGGACGGCACATCACCATCGGGTTCCAGCAATGCTGCCGGATTGTCATCGACCGCGACGGCCGTATCTGCTCCGGTCGCAGCGTCCTGCAGTTTTTCCGCGACATAACCGGCAACCAGTGATGTCCAGCGTTCGCCGTTGAGCTGAATGATGGCGCTCAGAATCTGGTTCTGCATTTCCGGCGTGCTCCTGCCGGCCTGCCACAGTTCCGTCATTGCTGTTTCTGCGGCTGGATCGAGGCTGCCGATGAGTGAGCGCAGGGCCGTGCGTGAGACTCGCGGATCACGACTCTCACTCAGGACCTGCAACGCCTTCACCGACTTTGAGCCGGGGATCAGGTTCAGATAACTGGCCACTTCAATCTGCAAATCAGGCGATCCCTGCAACGCTTCGCCGATAATCACTTCGGCCTGTTCAGGTGTCAGGCGATCGGCCGCACCGGCCATCGCCGCACGCCGAATGCCGGGAGTTGGATGTCGCAGATCGGCGACCACGAGGTCCATGGGAATGTGTCGATAGACGGGAGTCAGCGCGTTTGCAATCGCGGCTTCAGCCGTCGGCAGCACTGCGATCGGACGTCGATACATTCCATACTGCCGGTTGACAGCTTCGGTGAGCCCACCCACAAGAATCTGCTGAAACTGAATCTGCTGACGCGGAAATGGCGGGGCGAGGCGGGGCATGAACCGCATGTTCGGATCATTCGCAGTCGCGCTGGTGTCGAGCATGGCGCTCAGCCACAAATTGAATTCTTCATGGATCACCGGTGGCTGTTCTCGCGTCGATGACATCAGAATCCGTTCGATCCCTGCAGTCGCAGCAGACTTGAGCACACTGGCAACAGGCCAGATTGCAAGCACATCCAGATTGCGATTCGTGGTAATCTGAAGCAGGCAACCCTCAGGACCCAGGCGAGTTTGTTGAAAGCCGCTGTGCCTGCGAACTTCATCGTTGAGATTGATGTCGATGGGTTTTTGATCGATCGCATCCACGGGAGGCGGCTGCCAGCGAAGAATCATCGACGGCTCTTTACCGTCGTAGACGATGGAACCGAATCCGACCCAACCTTCTGCGGATTGACCGGGTGTCATTGTGCTGCGAGGGAAATTGGGATGTGAATCGACGGACCCGATTTCTGCAGGTTCCCCGTTGACCAGCAGTTGAAACTGTTCGCGGGCAATCGTCTGTGCTTCGTCCAAAGAATTTTCCACGTGCACGGCAATGATCAGCCGCAGCGTAAATTCCTGTGCATCGCGCCCGACATTCAACAACGCTTCGATCTCAGAGACGGTGACCTTGAGTATCGAGACGCCGCCATCCGGATTCGCGCCGTCGTGCTCGTCGCACGGTGATGCACAAAGGTGTGCTGGCTCATTGACACTGCCGATCAACACTAACGTGATCACGATTCGATTCAAAAACCTGCGAAGCATCGCTGCACCTCAAATCCCAAACAACGGCGGTCGCGTGGAGCCTTGTTGCTGCTTCAATTGCTCGTCCAGTTCCGCCATGCGTTGCATGGCATTCGGCAAACAGGCAGCAATTCCCGGTCAATGACACCGGGCGCATCCTGCCAACTTCAGTTTAACGGTGAGCTGCTGGAAGTCCATCAGGTTTGGGATGTTGTTCGTAACAGGGCGGTGAGGAATAAGGGGATTTCCGCCACGATGGGGCTCGTCCTTGTCGGGTTCGGCCACGGTGACGGGAATATCGCAACGTAGCCGTCACGCTCCGCCGTGAAGAGCCTGCAACTGGGCCACACGAATAAAGCCCCCACGCTGAATGTCCTTCAGCTCATGCAG
>CAZFDW010000694.1:0-3254 GCA_964517865.1 uncultured Chitinophaga sp. | reverse complement strand
ACCGTCAAGATTTGACAACTGGTTACGATCGAAGTGACCGCAATTCGACCGAGGATGTGTCGCAATCGAATCAATCGACTGGCGAATGCGAACAAGAAGGAGGGATTCATGCGTGGTCCCGTCTTGCGACGATGTCGGTGGGCTGAATCAGGAACAGGGGCGAGACCTGATCAAAGTTGACGCGGAGGATTTGATTATAGAGTACCGTAGGCAACCAGCGTTCTCAAGGCGTTTGCAGACGGCGACGGATTTTCAACTGGCGTGACTTTGTTCGAGAGTTAGTTGACGGGCACCAGAGAATTCTGATCAGTCTGGCCGCTTCCCACGACCCAACTCAACTTTAGCGTTCCTGTTTCTTTGTCATGCACCCAAACCTTCATCGTGGCTTTATCATGCCACTCTGGCTTCGGCTTGCGTGTGAAATGATCTGTGTAGCTTAATACTTCGTCGGCGTAAACGAGATCAATTGCGGTTGAGGCACCGACTTTTTGCCCGGAGGGCGTGTAGAACGATCGCTCCACTGACCATTGGCCGAGCCGCTTCTGAATGACATACTGTTCTGAGAATCCGTGAGCCCCGATTCCTTCGGCAAGTCGCCAATGGCCCGCAAGTTCGTAACCGTCTCCCATGACCGTCTTGTTGAGACACTTCACCAAGGCGGTCGCTTCAGAAACTTTTCCATCGTCGATGCAGGTTTTCGCAGCCTTCTTGAATAGCGCGCTCAATTTTGAGGCTGCCTGATCGACTGAACGTCCGTAGGGCTGAGCGAATTTCATCAGGACAGCATTCACTGGCACTGTCCCATCGACCAGAAATCTCGCTCGCTGACTTTCAAGTTCAGAGATGAATTTCGCTCGCTCATCCACCGCCATCGTTTTATTATTGCGAGCAACCGTAATCGCCTTTTCAAAATGTGGCAGGAACTTGTCTCGGGCCGTACTGACGGCCAATTCATATTCGGACACTGCTTCCTTCAACGCGGAATCAGTGAGAACGTAGTCCTCGCTATAGACTGCCTCGGCATGAAACAGAATTGTCAGCACGCAAGAGATGAGACGAGCGCCCTGCATTTTAGTTTTCCTGTTCCTGAGTCATGGAGTTATTTGTCTGGAGCGACTACTCTACAAGCACGTAGGACAGTTTACACGCGGGCGTGACGAATTCGGCTCGCTTGCCAGAATCTTAGAACAATCGCCTGCCGGCGTGGTGCTTTTGGATGAACCAGATTCACACGTACATGCATCTCAGCAGGCAGTAATCCTTAATCTGATGATGGTGCCGCTTCATCTGGAAACCGCCAGGTCATCATCGCGTCACATTCCCCCGAAATCATGAGCGGAGTCCCGGCCGAGTGTATCAGATCATTGACGCGGAATCTCTGGACGCTGACTTGCTGGCGTCCACGCGATCGAGATTGCCGAGTGGTCGTACAAGCTCGACGTCACCTGGCTGAAGGACGAGTCGCCGGAATCGAGCGACGCCTCCCCGACCCGCAGGACCGCGCCACCGAAGCGATCATGGCCGTGGAAGCGATCTTTCAGCAACCTCGCGAAATCGTCGCCCTCATCGAGCAGGAAGAGAGTGTCGCAACATGACTCGCGATGTTATGATGTCAACAAGTTGTTCCTCGCCTTTTCGACGGAAGAATCCCATGCAAGCCATTCGCGTGACCAAAACTCTCGACTCCGAAACCCTCTACCTGCCCCAGCTGCGCCCATTCATGGGACAGGAGGTCGAGATTATCGTCCTTCCGACTGCAACTCGCGCAGAGATGCCTTCGGCGCTCGACACAACGACGAATCCTTTGGCTGGCTCGGTCCTTCGCTACGACGACCCATTTGAACCCGCCGTACCCGCTGACGAGTGGGAGGCGAATCAGTGATTCTGCTCGACACGCACATTTGGGTTTGGCTCGTCAGCAACATGCAGCATCTTCGTTCAAGACATCGCGAACTGCTCGACCAGCACGAGGCCAGCGGTTTGGGTGTGAGCATCATCTCCTGCTGGGAAGTCGCGAAGCTGGTGGAGAAGGGGCGTCTCGCGTTGCAACAGCCCGTCGGCGAATGGATCACGGCGGCGCTGGATCGACCGCACATCACGTTGCTCCCGTTGATACCTGAGATCGCTGTAGGCGCGACCACACTTCCGAAAGGTTTTCATTCCGACCCCGCCGATCAATTGATCGTGGCCACGTCGCGAATCCTGAGCATTCCGCTGCTCACTGCCGATGCAAAAATCCTTGCTTACCCGCACGTCAGTCTGTTGACGTGACTCGCCGACGAACCGCCCGCCCAAAAAAACAGCCGGAGGATACAGGAGCCATCGGCAGCGCCGACCGCTCACACGACATGGAGCCGAATTTCATCGAATGAATGTACACTGCTCTTCCACGTTCGTGTTCCTTTTTGGTAATTCGAAAACCTCAGGAGTCAAGGCCTCATGCGCACCGTCTGGCAGTTTCACACATCGGGGCAGTTGGTTTTTGGCTGGGGAGCGGTGAGGCAGCTGCCGTCGCTGCTGTTGCGGCGGAAGTTTCGTCGAGTATTTCTGGTGACCGATCGAGTGCTCGCAGGGAACGGGATTCTCGAACAGGTCAGAACGCCGCTGGTTGATGCGGGACTGGATGTCGATGTGTTTGACGGTGGCGAACCGGAGCCTTCGGTGGAATCAGCGTTGAGAACTCTTGAACGGGCTCGACGGTATCAGCCGGACGTCATCGTGGGCTTGGGCGGCGGCAGTAATATGGATCTGGCGAAGATCACGGCGGCGGCTTTTTCGCATGGCGGAGCACCGAGCGATTACTTCGGCTGGGATCGTATTCCTGGTCCCGTCGTGCCGCTGGTTTGCGTTCCGACGACATCCGGGACCGGCAGTGAAGTGTCCCATGCGGCGGTGCTCACGGATACGGCGAATGCGATGAAGGTCAGCACACTCAGCAATTACCTGCGGCCGATGATTGCTGTGGTGGATCCGGAGTTGACATTGTCGTGCCCGGCTAAGGTCACGGCCGACAGCGGCATCGATGCACTGACGCATGCGATCGAGGCCTGCACAGCGGTGGATTTTCAATCGATGGATCTGTCCGAGAACGAAACGGCCGCGTACGAAGGGCGAACTCCCCTGGGAGAATGTCTCGCAGAGAAAGCCATTGCACTGATCGGCAAGCATCTCGTCACCGCCGTGCGCGAACCGAGCAATCGTGAGGCACGTGAGGGAATGAGCCTCGCGGCCACGCTGGCCGGAATGGCGTTTTC
>CAZFDW010000693.1:0-3256 GCA_964517865.1 uncultured Chitinophaga sp. | reverse complement strand
CAAACTCATCACGCCACCGGATCAGTACGCTTGGCGGATACGCCATCCACAGTCGGGATGCCAGACCGTTGCTACGTGACTCCGATGTCAAAGCCTGCTGAATGATCCCCGGCTGGATCGTCCCCGTGACGTTGATAAATGAACGATGGATGACGATACGTTTGGCAGAAACACGGTCCGAGGTTGTTCGCTTCCCGTCGTAGAATTCAAGGAACTTCGCCTGTTCACCAGATACGGCACCCTTGCCGGCGTATCGCTCGAATGATCCAAACCACCCGGACAATTCTTCATTGCAGCACAACAGCCCCCGAGGGTTTCCGGAATGAATCTTTATCAATGCTTCGGATGTCGTGTCTTTGACTACCATCTGCCGAAGTGCTGGCATTTCCGGCTCAGGTGGTGGATCTCCGATTCCAGACCCACGCCACGCTTTCAGATCCAGCTTGTAATGCTCAATAGCTGCCCTGTGTTTGGCAGACACCTGATTGAACTCGGTTTCATAGTTGTTTTCGATGTCATTCAGACACTCGGTCGCCATATCGAATGGTTCAGATTTCTGTGATCCTGACAAACCAATCACCACCGGCCAAATGACGAGCGGTTGATAGTTCCCCTGCTTTGTGCTGACTCTCCGAGAGTTTCCGATTGCTGTGCTGACAACAGCGAGGGCAGGAAGTGCGGCAAACGAGTGATCGCACCCAACAGCCCGAGAGACTGACTGCACAAATGAACTCAAACGACTCGGCAAACACTCAATCGGGAACGGGGTCGAAACCAGTGATTTTATTTTGAACGGCTCTGCTTTTGTCGGCGAAACCCTCTGGAACGCTGGGGAAACAGGGGTTTCGCCGACAAACCTGGCGGGGACGGTGTTTTTCGGCGGGTTGTAGTGCTCCGGCTTTGGCTCGCCTGCTTTCGCTTTGAACTGGCCCCACTTATTGCCAGAGCATGAACTGTGTGAGCATTTGAAAAACGTCGCACCTGTGTCAGCCTGACCCACGTACGCTCTGATGTGTTCAGCATTGAACGGACATTCGATCATATACTTCGTGATGTTTCCGGCAGTCTGGATCTCGTATCCGATCCCAGCGTCCCGCAGATATTCGTCTACCATCAACCGCGATTCAGATCCTGCGAACGTACTGGCTGACGTTACAGGCTTCCCGGTCGTTTTCTGCGGCTCGCTCATCACTGCGACGGCCCGTAGTGCTCCAACGTCACAGAACTCGCCAGAACGCGATTGGATGTAATCCGGGACATACAGCAGTCGTGCCATGCGATGTGGCCTGTCTGCTGTGCTGTCGCCCTTGCGTGCAACCGTGCCGTACAGTCGGCAGATTCTTGCGGCATTGCTGACCGTCGTATCAATGCTGACAGCATCATCTGAGAACTTTTCTTTCAGAGTCTTGAGAACACCCGCCACCAATGCGAGGGACTCAGCATCATTCGGAAGACAGATCGGAAAGTGAAGATGTGCACCGTTGCCAGACTCGGCAGACACCGGTTCGCAGAATCCCTCAGCCATCAGCCATTCAGCGATTTCTGCGGCCCGTGTCACCGACTGTTTCACCTGCTCATCCGTGCTACTGATCCCTGTCGGACGCACAGCATCACAATCGACATACAACCATCTGCGGGACGTGATCGCAGCGTCTGCCGTTGTTGTTGTCGCCCATTCCGCAATCCGATTTGATGCCCTGGCCAGCAATTCAGGCTGACAGGGATTCAGCACAAAATAGACACCCCGTGTCGATCCATCCCGGACATACGATTGCACGGCCCTTGCCGCGTTCTCGGCGCTGTCAAAGTATCCTGAATCGGTTCGCTTGGCCTTACCATCGACGCCAAGACACCGGATCTCTACAACGCCATCGCCGCAGAACGTGTTGAGTGTCGCGACAATCATTTGCTGCGATGTCATCGCCGCAAAATCAGTTGTGATCGGTACGCTTTCAATGTTGTCAATGGTGGCATTCGTTGCCATAATGTGCTGATCCTGTTGTTGTGTTGCTCGTGTTGATTCGCCCGCCAAGGCGATGAAAAGAGAAAGCAGTTGCGATTCCCTTCGTGACTGCTTTTTTATTCGTTGAATGGCAGCGTCTGCTGCACTACATCCCAGGGCATTACCCGCCGCCCCGCTGGCTTGTCATATGTCGGCAGTCCGATTGCCTCACGACACAGAGACACGCTGTAGCCCATGTGCCTGCTGATGACTGTCCACGGGACATTGCACGCCCTCATGTTTCGAATGGTGGCTTTCTCGTCGTCGGTCATAGCTGCCGCTCCGCTTCCCCGACTCGCCAAAGATCGCAGCCCGTTTCGGGGTCGGATCGTTTCAACGGTGGCAGGTTCAAAACGTGCCGCAGTTCCGCGACCGTGAGCCGTAGGTGTCCTGCGATATTGTCGAGCGTGATGCCGTTGCGATAGGCTTCAAAGGCTTCTGCGATTTCGTCGGCGTCGATGTATCTCACAGTCCCACCTCCGCCATCTGCTCCGCAGAAACATCTGCGGATCTTGCAACGCGACGTTGGGCCTTAACTTCCTGAGCCTGAGTGCAGGCAGACAGGAACTCACTCACCGCTGCATCGGTCGTGAATGGACGATTGGCGACGTACCAACATTGCAGCTTGATTTTCTCGCCGTCCACGCCAGTGACGCCACGAGTGATCCATCGCCATCGTGACGATGGATTCGGACTGCCAGGAATTGGGATCTTGTTGAGCGGATGCATATCCGCAACATTTGGGACTGACATAAAAAAACTCCTGTGAGTGATTTGGAATCGACTCACAGGAGTTTCAGGTATGGATCAGGGTACGTGTCTACAGGGTACAACAGGGTACGAATCAACCCGTACCCTGTAATCTTCGAGATTCTTCACGCTTGATCGCAGATGAAACAACGCCAAGTCCGTTTTCGATATTGTTTCGTGAGACTTGATTGTTGGGGTTTTCACGGTCCCATTGGTCACGGATTTGAGCGTCCGTCAATCGGTCGATGTGACGCCAGTCGTGCCACTGGGAGTCCCTTGCTGCATTGCGGCGGGCTTTGACCAACGGCACCTGATTTTTGTTTGTGATCGCCGCTGGTTTGGGGTTTGCAAGAGACCCTGCCATCATGCCGCAAACACGTGCCGCATTCGCGAAGAATTTCCGACGCCCTTCCTCGTGAGCGAGTGAGCCATGTTCTTTCAGGAGCATTGCAACGAATCGCTTTGCTCCAGTGTGGTCATAGCGTTGTGGTTGTTGTTCCTGAC
>CAZFDW010000692.1:0-3261 GCA_964517865.1 uncultured Chitinophaga sp. | reverse complement strand
GGGCGCGAGCCCGTGGAACGGGAAAAAGAGTGACAATGAGTCCCGAAGGGACGACATGAACCAGTTCACGGCGTGGTCTGTCTGGACACACACCGAGTTTTCATTTCTGAAAGTATTTCCTCACCGATGAGTTCACGCAACAACATCCGCCAACTGGTTGTCATCAATGTGGTCGGACTGACGCATGAGATGATCGGTGAGAATACTCCCAACATTCGGCGGTTGCTGGAGACCGGATTTGCGCGACCGATGGCGACCGTGCTGCCAGCCGTCACCTGCACCGTCCAGGCGACATTGCTGACGGGGTTAATGCCGGCGCAACATGGGATTGTGGCGAATGGTTGGTACTTTCGTGATCTGGCAGAGGTCATGTTCTGGAAGCAGTCGAATCATCTGATTCACGGCGAACGAGTCTTTCAGACGGCCAGGAATCGCAACGCATCGCACACGACGGCAAAGATGTTCTGGTGGTACAACATGTACGCCGATGTGCAATGGTCAGTGACACCGCGGCCGTCGTATCCGGCAGACGGCCGCAAGGTTCCGGACATCTACAGTGAGCCGCCCGAACTCCGCGACGAACTGCAAAACAAGCTCGGACGATTTCCGCTGTTTAACTTTTGGGGGCCGACAGCCGACATCAGAAGTTCCGCATGGATCGCGGATGCCAGTGTCGAAGTGTTTCGCCGCTGTGATCCCTCGTTGCTGCTCGTCTATCTGCCGCACCTGGATTACAACCTGCAGCGCTTTGGGCCGGATAATCCAAAGATCGTGGAGGACATTCGATTGGTCGATTGCGAAGCAGGCAAGTTGATCGATGTGGCTCGTGCAGCGGATGCAGATGTGGTCGTGCTTTCCGAGTACGGAATCACCAACGTCGATCAGCCAATTCACATCAATCGCGCACTGCGGGATGCGGGATACCTGACGGTCCGTGTGGAGCCGCTTGGCTGGGAGTCGCTCGATTGCGGAGCATCCCGAGCGTTCGCCGTGGCCGATCATCAGGTGGCTCATGTGTACGTGAAGCGCGCGGTCGATGTGCCAAAGGTCAGGAAACTGCTGGAACGTCTCGACGGCGTTGAACGAGTTATTGACCGTGACGCCCAGCGAGCCGCCGGGATTGACCATGAACGCAGTGGCGAACTCGTGCTCGTGAGTCAGCGGAATGCGTGGTTCACGTACTACTTCTGGCAGGACGACCGAATGGCTCCGGATTACGCCCGCACGGTCGATATTCATCGCAAGCCGGGCTATGATCCGGTGGAGTTGTTCGTTGATCCGGCGATCAAGTTTCCCGGATTGCGAATCGCTGACCGGCTGGCGCGCAAGCGACTCGGCTTCCGCTATTACATGGACTTAATCGGTTTGGATGCAGGGATTGTACTGGGCAGTCACGGGCGATTACCGGACGGAAATCGCCTGTCACAGGATGGCCCGGTGTTTATTTGTTCGTCGAAACGGGTAGAACTTGACGAATTGCACGTCACGGACGTCAAAAATCTGCTGTTGAATCTGCAATTTGGCGGTTGACGCTGGAGGCTCAGCCGACTTCACGCCAGAATCCTGCATCCACGGCAATGACGGGTCAGCGTAATGGCGCTGGCCATCGGTAAGTGTTTTGAACATCAGCAAAATCGCAACAGGACAAATCATATGGCGGGCCCGCAAAAGAATGATGCAAAGAAGCCGGACCCGAAGAGCGTTTCCGGTCCTCAGGAGCAGGAACCGGATGTTGAGCAGGTTCTGTTTCAAGGTCCGTTATTTGATCGCGAATGCAATCTGAAGGCCAACGCCAAGCTCGTACAGATCGCATTGGTTCCGGTCAAGCAGATGATCTCGGACGCACTGTCCCGGCGCGCACATACAATCCTGCTTGAACCACGCGAAGGTCGCGTCGCGATTCGGTTTGTGATCGATGGCGTTCCCTATCCGGCAGCTGCGGTTCCAGGTCAGAAGGGAGCTGCGATGGTGCAGATGGTCAAGCTGCTTTCCGGGCTTGACATCAGCGATCGTCGCACGGCTCAATCCGGCGGCATGAAGGCCGAATACGAAAAGATCCCCTATCACCTGATGGTTGAAACTGCGGCCATCGGCGGCAAGGCGGAAAAGATCCGCATCAAGGTCGATAACCGAAAAGTTGTCCGTCAGAAGCCACAGGAGATTGGATTCCCGGACCATATGAAAGCAAAGATTCGGCACTATTCAGGAGAACGCAGCGGCGTGATCCTGATCTGCGGGCCACCGGATACGGGCGTCACGACGTTAGCCACAGTCGTGCTGCACTGCGTCGATCCGTACTTGTATTCGGTTTACAATCTGGCCGATCGAAACGTGCGCGAGCTGATCAACGTGGCGGATTTCAAGCCGGAGCCCGGCCATGATCTTGAAATCACATTCGACCGCATCATGCGCCGCGAAGCGGACGTGATTTACATGAATCCGCTCACGTCGCCACAGGACACGCAGACAATTTTTCAGTACGCCGACCGTCTGGCGTTTGTCGCCGAGATTCCTGCGAACAATCCAGCTGAAGCTGTGCGTAAGCTGATCGAATGGATCGGGATTGACGCCGTCGTCAAAAACCTGCGCTGCATTGTGACTCAAAAGCTGATTCGCAAACTGTGTGACGACTGCAAGCAGGCGTTTCGTCCGAATCCTTTGTTGTTGAAGAAACTGGGTCTGCCGCCGGAAACGTCGGTGCTCTACCGAGCCCCTTTGCCGCCCCCGCCGGATGACCCGAAGGCCCAGACCATTGAAGAGATGTGCGCCGATTGCGACGGTGTGCCGTATCATGGTCGCGTGGCAGCGTTTGAATTGTTTGAAATGACTGACGCGATGAAAGAAGTGATTGTCCACGATGCGTCGCCCGGCGCGATTCGTGGTCAGATGATGGCGGAGAGTCAGACCACGCTGCAAAAGGATGCCATTCGTCTGGTGGTTGAAGGCAAAACTTCGCTCGAAGAAGTTCAGCGAACCTTTAACCCCGCCGGGCCGAAAAAGAAACCCACGAATGCCCGGCCCAAACCACCGGGACAGTGATTGTGATTTGTCGGCACGGTGTGGAAAGCGGAGCGACACACACCACGCTCCCGTGATCGCGAAGAAAATGTTGAATACACTCTGGTCGATTGAGGCATCTGATGGCGACCGCAGCTTACAAGCGATTTCGCATGCAGATCGAACTGAAGCGTTCGTCTCCAAAAGCGGTGCGATTGCCGGACGGCTATCGCTGGCTTCCCTGGCGGTCGCTGTTGCTTGAAC
>CAZFDW010000691.1:0-3265 GCA_964517865.1 uncultured Chitinophaga sp. | reverse complement strand
CTGAGCCAAACCTGGGATGCCACATTGAAGAACGCATTAGTAGCACTGCCAGCCGTCAACGTCCTAAGCTCTCGACAATCCCCGTAATTCCCCTGCCTTCAGTGCTCGCTCGGCAGATCGCACCCCCCTGAACTTTATTCAGCGCCCTCCGTCCAGACTCGCGAAGTTAGACCCTTATTTTTTAAGTGTTATATTCAACATTTATCCTAAGTGTCTTAATTGCAATGTCTTCAAAGCATATGTCAATTGCGTAGACGCCCTCATACAGGAATTCCAGCGTGTTCTCTGGAACTGGGATGATTAAATGTGATTGCGACAGTTTTTCGCTCTTCGACACCGGAACATCATGGACGAAAACAGAGTGATCACTTTCAAGATGCGTGATACTGAGCTTTGCAGTCGTATCAGAAGCAACGTCGGCGACTGCGATATATATGCCAATCTCTTGTGTGTACGTGGGGTTAAGTTGAGGAACCCCTCAGTTCTTCAAATATCCCTATGATGTTTGTTTTACCTTGGCCTCTCCAGATGTGATCGGCAACAATAATCGTATTAACAGTTGGGGTGGTAGCCATATTTTTGTCTGTTGAAACTGGGATCGCGAAGTTTGTGCCGTGCTGGAAGAATCCATGGCGAGATGTCACCCGGATAACGCGAACTTGTCGCCTGATTTCTTCTGACAGGGCCTCCAGCCGTCGTTTTTTAGGCCACTGGCATCTTTTTTGGGACAAGTGGGCCGCAATCCATAACGAAGTGTAAACGGTTCAAGGTAGCCCAAAAACACGCTGTAATCCAGACGATGGGCAATGCTCCAGGACTGCATTTGCAGGGTTCAGTATCGGTGACGGGGCACTGATGGTAAGATGCCACTCAGCGTCGGTGGACACTGTGTACGGGACGCAAAGACGATGAATCATCGGCCCGACGAATCTTGTTTGGTGGGGAGAACAACGCGTGAGCACTACGATTGACGCACCGTTGGAATGGGTGGAGTCTGTGGGATGTCTGCGCCTGCCGGCCAAAGCAGACCAGCGATTGCAGGAGTTGATGGATCGCAACAACGAGGGGCTGCTGACAGATACTGAACGCGCAGATTTGGAATCGTTGGTTGAGCTCAGCGAACGTCTTTCTCTGGTGCGAGCCGAAGCGATCCACTTGCTGGGGCGCAAACCTGAATGACCTCCTGGAGCGAGATCAGCCGGACGGTGGAGCGACGCGCCGCTGGGCGATGTGAGTACTGCCGGATGCATCAGTCGCTGCAAGGTGCAACCTTCCACGTCGAGCACATCATCCCACGTTCTCGGGGTGGAAAATCAGAAATCGAAAATCTTGCATGGGCCTGTCCAGGCTGCAATCTTCATAAATCGAATCGCGTGGAAGTGAGTGCACCTGAGGATCTAGAACCAGTGCCACTTTTTCATCCCCGTCTGCACGAATGGGACGAGCACTTCTGCTGGGAGGGATATCAAGTCATCGGCCTCACTCGAATTGGTCGGGCGACTGTTGCGACGCTCGTGCTCAACCACGAACGCAGAATCAAGATTCGTCAAGCGGAAGCGCTCTTCAACCTATTTCCACCGAGTGTCGCCGGCCAGCCAGATTAGCACGGATCAGACCGCAACGGCCTGCGCACATCCAAAGACGATGACGTCCTGCTGGCCTGTATCCAGCTCAGCCGTTTGAATGACTTCGCCACCCGCGAAGTCTCTTTCAGCCGTTACGAAATCCTCCGTCTGTTGGGCTGGGCGGACGAAAGTCGCAATTACGAGCGAGTCGCCACATCGCTGCTTCGCTGGAAGGGGCTGTCGATCTTTTCCGATCGAGCATTCTACGATCATGAACAGCAGAGCTGGGTCAACGGGTCTGTGGACAGACATGCCTCATTCACCGCAAACGTGTTGACTTCCAGCTCGTTGTATTGTTCGCTTTGAATGTGTACACACAAAAGGAGATACTATGCCACGAGCCGCTATCAACGACAACAGTCGAGTCGCCCTCCGCATCCGAACAGCCGACAAGGCCCTGATCATGCGGGCGGTTGCTCTCGCACAAACCGATATGACAGACTTCATTCTCCGCACCGCATTGCGGGAAGCGCAACTGATGATCGAAGAACACGAACGAGTAATACTTTCTCAACGCGACAGTCGGCGTGTTCTGGACCTTCTGGAAAACCCGCCAACTCCGAATGCGAAACTTCGAAAAGCAGTCCGTGCGTTGCCGAAACGGTCATGAGTCTTCCTGACTGGCATGAAGAAAGGGTCTTGCGCGGCACGACGTGCCCGTTTTTAGGCTCGGCAGATTAGCGGTCAGTGGGCAATTCCAGGGACAGGGTATGGGCGGGCAATTGATCCTCACCGCTGGCCGCCGATGTCTGCTCGCAGCGACCGAAGTTGGTGGCGTGGCAATCCTGATTGACGCCAAGTCCCGTGCGAGCAGCAAAATGGTATGCCTCGTACGGAGCGGTTGCCCTTTCGGACGCGCCACTTTCACTGCTCTTGCCACTCGCAACGATTCAGGCTGCACTCGAATCGAGCGGCAAGCTCCGAAGTCGAAGGTTGTGAGTGCGACCGACAAGGAGATTGTGCTTTCCGGAGATTGAGTCGTTCCCGGAACAGCGTGCAATACAGAAGCTACCGCATCAATCACGGCAACAATTTGCCGACTTTGAAATCAAGTTCCTGCAGGCGTGGTACAACGATCAGCAAGTTTATGGCGAACCGAGAAAGAAGCGGCATAAAAACCTGGGGCAAATCTGGGGCAGTACTGGCAATTCAGGACCAATAGTAATACAATGCCACCTCAACGTGACTTCCGCCTGATGACGTACTGCAGGAACGACTTACGACGTAAAGCCAACGTGTCGTTAACACATCCCAAACATGAACTTGGTAGCTTCGAGCCCTACCGGGTGCATTGAGAAAAGCCAGTGTTTTACCGCCTCAAACGGTCACACTGGCTTTTTCTGTTTCTGTCTGACACCAACGTTTGACACCAACCAGCTTTGGCTACGTCGATTTCTTCCGTGTTTTCGTCATCATCGCCGCCAGCTTGTCACAAGCATCGTTTTGAGCATTCTGGAGCAGATGCGAATACGTGTCCGCTGTCGTGGCGAAGTCCGCATGCCCGAGCCGCTTCTGAATTACCTTCAGATCCACGCCGGCGGCCAGCACCAAAGATGCCTGAGTATGTCGCAGGTCGTGGAACACGAAGGTGTCAGGGTGTGCCGGGATAAACCGGTTTGGGATAGAGAATGAAAGTATCT
>CAZFDW010000690.1:0-3271 GCA_964517865.1 uncultured Chitinophaga sp. | reverse complement strand
GATCAGATTGAACAGCAATACCCGGAACTCCCGACGTTTCGCACGATTTGCCGCCGTTTCGATCCGAACGGTGTCTTTCGAAACAAGTTCGTCAATGAAACACTGGAGATATAAATCGAGGGCTTTTCACAGGAATGGTACTGAATTGTCGAGTTGGAACGGCACAAACGATCGTCCGGTTCAGTTGATACGTCGACTGAACTCGTCCATGTAATGTTCCAGGATTCACTGCTCTCAATTCACATCCCGCGCATTCCTGTTAACCCGTTCAGCCCGTTTTCTGCGATCGCGATCCATCAGCCAGAGGACAATGCCCAACGGACCAAGGAGCAGATAGAAGGCCAGCACCGAAGTGCTGCGACCGTCGTTTGAGCCTTTGAGAAGTCCACCGACAAAGGCAAGTACCAGTCCCATCCCAAGAAACGAAAGGATGATCGTGAGCGAATTGCGGTCGATTTCAGGGTAGTCGCGCAGGAAAGTCGCGTCGTTCGCATACAACAACAGTCCGCTGAATCCCAGCACAATTGCCAATCCCCCGATCCACAGGATCCGGTTTCCCCATTTCTGTCGATTCAGGATCGGCCCGGGGTTCGCGGGATGGGATAGTTCTGTGTTTGACTGCTCCCAGATCCACAACCCGATACCAATCGGTCCAAGCAGAGCATAGCCCATCAGCCGAAACAACTTCTTCCACGCAGCGTGCCCAATGATTTCTTCGCGGAGCAGCATCCCTGCGATGATGCACACGGCAGCAATGCTCATAGATACGCCGAGAATCACACCCGCCATACTTCGGACAGCTTGAGAGGCATCAATAACCTCCGCGCCGACCAGCAACATCCATGCCACGAGACCGAACACAACAAGGGCACCCGTGCCGAGAAGATAAGTGCCGGTTCGATAAGCGTTTCCACTACTCGCCAGGATCCGAGCTGCAAATTGTGTGGAAACGCGCGATTCAGCAGTCAGAATCGGACCAACGAATCTCTGATTGATCATCGAATGCGAACCCGATTTTGTCGGGTGCTGAATCCGCGCCAGGTGTTGTTCCAGTATCGCCACCAATCCTTCAGCCGTCTGGAAACGATGATCTGGATTCTTCTGCAGCAGGCAATCGATAATTTCTGCGAGCCAGTTCGGAATCTCCGGATTCTGCTCGACGATCGGGCGAGGCACATCCTGCGTCACGCGTTTGATCACATGGGCAATACTGTCGCCCCGAAACGGACTGTGTCCGGTACACATCGCGTACATCAGGCAGCCCAGACTGAACAGATCGCTCCGCTGATCGACACGTTCACCACAAGCTTGCTCCGGCGACATGTACTGCGGTGTACCGCAGACTTCGCCGGTACGCGTGACCGTAATGTCGTCGATTGCCCTGGCCAGTCCGAAGTCGGTGATCTTGACACGTTCAACGCCGTTCTCCAGCAGTATGTTCGCTGGCTTAATGTCACGGTGAATGAGTCCCTGTTTGTGAGCTGCAGCAAGGCCTTCGCCGATCTGGCGACTGATGCGAAGAATCTCCGTCAGTCGCAGCGCGCCGATTCGATCCAGTTTCTGCTGCAGAGACTGACCGACCACGCACTCCATCACCAGAAACGGCGGGACCGGTTTGCCATTGGCGTCTTCATGTGTGTCGTCCACCGCGTGAATCGTCACCACATGCGGATGGCTGACAGCAGCCGCAGCCTGAGCTTCCCGCAGAAATCGCCGACGCGCATTGGGATTGGCGGCCAGTTCCGGCAGTAACGCTTTCACCGCGACGACTCGATTGAGTTTTGGATCGACGGCCCGCAACACGATCCCCATGCCGCCGCGCCCGATGATGTCCAGAACTTCGTAGGTCCCGATCGTCCCCAGGCATCCGTCCTTGCTGATCGGCCGGAGAAAACTCAGCGAGATTTCCTGCTGTGGCCGCTGTCCACCGGCCGGAGCCTCCAGAAAGCTGCCTGCGTCATCGAAGGCCCGCAGCAGCGCGGTGACACGTCGATGACGGTCTGAGTCACCGCCACATGTTTCGTTCAGGAAGGCTTCCCGCTCAGCCGGTTTGGATTTTTGCAGAGCCAGCAAAAACAGGCCCTCAACCGAATTCGGGCTGATCGATGATGCGTCGATCGAATCGACCGCATGGACCGTCGGCTGGTGCTGGGAATCGTCGTGCCGTTGATCAGGACTATGTGCTGTGCTGGATTTTTGTGATTCGGACATGGTGTGTCTCCGGTGTTAAGGTAAACCAGTTCACCATTCCATGCGACGAAACCTCAGGCAGCGCCTCATGAGATTCTGGAAAATACCGGAAATATCCAGGCGAGCGGCATGCGTCAGCTTGCCGGTGCATTGCTGTTCGCATGGATGGTAGATCCTGAAAAATGAGTCGCAACGTACCGGTGGGCTGACGCCGCACCGCTCGCAGGCCGAAGGCGCGATTCGTAACACTAACTACGATTACTCACTTCGCACCTTCGCAAACAGCCACGCTTTAGAATACGTCCACCAGCGAGATGCTGTCGCGCGGGAAATGTTCATCGCAAGAGCAGCCTCTTCTTCCGTCAGTCCGGCGAAATATCGCAGCCGGACCAGTTCGGCCTTCTCCGGATCTTCCGCCTGAAACTGGATCAGAGCGTCGTCAAGGGCCAGAAGTTCCTCATCGGATTGGTTTTTGTCGGCGATAATGTCGATGTCGGAGATTGCAACTTCCTGCCGATCGCCGCCGTGTTTCAGTCGTCCCTTGCGTCGCGCCTGTTCCACCAGGATCCTCTGCATCGCCAACGCCGCGGCACCGAAGAAGTGCCGACGATTCTGCCATGTTGCATTTTCATCGCCGACCAACCGAAGAAATGCTTCGTGAACCAGGGCCGTGGCCTGCAGCGTGAGTCCGCCGCGTTCGTGACGCATTTGCCCGGCAGCGAGTTGCCGCAGTTCGTCATAGACCAGGGGGAGCAGATCTTCGGTCCTCGCCTCACCGGATTCGATGGCGTTGAGAACAATCGTGACGCTCGTCATTCAGATTTTTCCGCTTTACCAGACTCGAGTCAGATCCACGGTCGCCCCGCCCGGAACGCCGTCAAATGTGATGGCATCTTTGAACTCAATCGACGACCCGAATTTGCCTGTTTCATCAAGACGATATCGAACCACAACGCATTCATCGGGATCAACGATCCAGTATTCAGGAACAGCGAACTGTTCATACAACTGCTTCTTGAGTTCCGTGTCGTGTTTGCGATTCGATGGCGACAGGATTTCAATCACCAGGTCCGGTACGCCT
>CAZFDW010000689.1:1827-3271 GCA_964517865.1 uncultured Chitinophaga sp. | reverse complement strand
AGGCGACGGCTCGCGGAATAGCCGTCGCCTCCGGCTCGGCGGTAAACGATTTAAATCAACAACCCGCTAGCGCCTTGCCGCTCAGGTAAAGCAAGTGGCATTGGGCTCACGCCGCTCCGCTCTCCCGACTCATTTCCGGCCGCGCAAAGGATATCAGGGCCGCCAGCGGGTGTCAGACAGCCGCTCCGAACATCGCACCGACTCCGGCGGTCAGCGCCATCGCGAGGACTCCCCAGAAAGTGACACGGATGGCAGCCTTCACCACAGGTGCTCCACCCGCCGCCGGCAACCATCCCTGCCACACCTGCCACAAGGATATCACTGGCATTTGAGTGGGCGGCAGCTACACCAACGACCAGACTTGCTGTAGAAACAATTCCGTCGTTCGCCCCAAGCACTGCGGCACGCAGCCATCCGATGCGGTCCGTACGGTGCCGCTCCCGATGTTGTACATACATTCTGCGTTTCATCCTCGATTATGCCGGAGACAGAGCGCTAGTCGGGGGCGGTCGTTGCAGCTTCTTCCATTAGTTCTTCGGTGCTTGTGCCGTGGCAGAGGACGACGCTGTTGGGGCCGATGGCGTTGAGGACGGTTTCGTCGTAGCGGATTTCGCGTTTGATCATCACGCCGCGTTCGATGTCGAGCGTCAGGGTTCCTTTCGGTGTGGCCTTGATCAGTTGAGAACGCATCGTGGGGCTTTTCACCGCGGCTTCCACGGATGATCGGAATGAAATTGTCGCGATTCCGTTTTCGACGGATTCCAGACGAAACGTACGCAGGATATTGATCTGGCGACTGATCTCTTCCGTCACACGTACACTGACGGGAATCATTTCACGCCATGTGTCACCGACAGCGACAGGACTTTCCGGGAGTGGCATCAGGAATGTTACGGCATCCGATGAATCTGATCGCGTCGCAGTCGATGTTGCCGATGGTTCGGTCGTTGCTGTGGTGTTCGTCTCCACGGCCTGCTGAATATTGCCAGCGGCCGGAGTGGAAGACTTGTCGCCGACGATGACGTTTCCGGCTTGCGCGACGGCTTTCTCAGCCGGCGCGTAGCCGTCAGCGGAATCCGATTTCTGCAACGCACTGCCAAGGCTGGAGATCCAGAATCGAGGCGCGCTGCCCTTCAGTTGCCGAGCGGTATTGCGGAACGCCGGAGGAATGTCATTCTGTTGCATGGTGGTGTCGAACACGACCGGCTCGAAGTCGTTCGTCTGTACCCTCATCCCCACAAATTCGTATTGCATCGTCAGCCGCGCGGCACCGGCGTCATCCACCGTTGCCACGGTAAAAATTCGCCGCTGTTCAATGGCAGTGACATCGACCTTGCGATTTTCACCCAACATCGCGTCCAGTGTGACGTTTTCTGTATTCCTGTACCGCAGCTTCTGGTCAGGAACAAACTTGTATCGCAGTGTCCATGTCGGCGACTCCACA
>CAZFDW010000689.1:0-1727 GCA_964517865.1 uncultured Chitinophaga sp. | reverse complement strand
CCTCCACCACGGATTCAACTTTAACAATGTCTTCTGACGGACATGCGGCGAACGAGGCGGCCAACAAACCAACAGTCAGCAGGAATTGGACGAGCATCTTCCATGATCCTCAAGGGCGTGTGACAAATCTCAATTGGCCCGGGCTGGGAAAAGGGCACCGGGGAACTGCTTCGCAGCATAACATCTCACTTGAGCAACAAGTCAGGATTTCCGGACCCAGGGAACAATTCGTTTCACCGGCATCACGCGGTTCGGCAAAAATTGCCGAAAACTCCCCGGTGGCAGAAATCCGGATTCCCGACTGTACCGACTCTACCAACACTGCCGATTATCGGAGCAGGGGACGGTTGAACGGATTGACTGCGCGAAGGTCCGGCTTCGGATCAATGCAGTGGATTCGCTCGTACGAATTGTTTCATAGGTTTTCGACTGGGGCGGTTACATGGAAGCGCACGCAATAGGTCATGAACAGGGCGGTCACGGCAACTTCAAACGACGATTGGGTCGAGGGTTGAATGCACTCCTCGGCAGCGGATCGGACGAGTCCCCTGGCCACAGCCCTTCAACTCTTCCCATGCATGCGTTGTCCGCACCTCCGGCACCGGCGTCGGATGAGATTGCGATGGAGCTGATTGAACGCAATCCGTTTCAGCCGCGTCGCGAATTTGCACCGGCCGCGATTGATGAACTGGCAGAAAGTATCAGAAAGCATGGCATCCTGCAGCCACTGCTGGTCCGTGCCCGCACGGACGGCGAAGCTGGCTATCAGCTGGTCGCGGGCGAACGACGCTGGAGAGCGGCGCAACAGGTCGGCATGGAGACCGTGCCGTGCCGCGTGATTCAGTTCGAAGATCGCCAGGCCTGCGAAGCGGCGCTCGAAGAGAATCTCAAACGCGAAGATCTGAACGTGCTCGAAAAGGCCGCTGCCTTCAAAGATTACCTGGAACGCTTCGGCGGCACGATTGAAGAACTCGGCCGTCAGTTGAGTATGAATCGCGCGACCGTCAGCAATATGATGCGACTGCTGGAACTTCCGGAATCCATTCAGCAGTTGCTGCGCTCCAACAAAATCACCGGCGGACACGCGAAGGCGCTGCTGCCACTGTCAGAAGCTCAGCAGAACGAGCTGGCTCGACAGATTGAACAGGAACAACTGTCCGTACGTCGTGTCGAAGACATCGCGCGCGAAATGCTGCGTACCGGGACGTCGCCGCTGAGGAACGGGACGGACGCTGCAGGATCGACCGAACCGTCCGAAGGCGATCAACAGCCCGGCGTCTCCAATCATGTGCTTGGACTGCAGGATTTTCTGCGAGGCCATCTCGGAGCCAAGATCGACATCCGGCAGAAAAAGAACAATGCTGGCCAGATCGTGATTCACTTCGCCAACAACGACGACTTTGAACGCATCGTCGGACGTCTGCGGAACGCAGGCTGAACTGCCCGGCGCCTCTCGACTGAACAGCGAACCGACCTCAGATCTCAGCAGCGCCCTTGTGCAGACAGCAGATGGTGTTGTGATTCGAGTCCACGTACAGCCGAAGTATCTCGTCTACTTGCCGTGATTCGCGGTGGAGTCCATCGAACTCCCCTATGGAGTCTGTCTGATTACCGCTGATTTTGTGAGCGGCAAGGCGCTACGGTCTGTTGCTTTAGTGACCATTTCGTTCGTAGTCCCGGCTTCAGCCGGAATTCGCTGCCGGTGCCAGCCAAAAACCGCCTGAAGG
>CAZFDW010000688.1:0-3273 GCA_964517865.1 uncultured Chitinophaga sp. | reverse complement strand
TCAAACGGAGTCGTGCCGGTGATCAGTTCATACAACAGCACTCCCAGAGAATAGACATCGCTGCGTGTGTCCACGTCCAGAGCATTCATCTCCGCCTGCTCGGGAGACATGTACAGCGGCGTCCCCACCATTTCAGCAAAGCCCGTGTGAACCGAATGTTCGGTCAGTCGCTGACCGGTGGCTTTGGCAATCCCGAAGTCGATGACCTTGGGCACCGCGATATGGTCATGCAGTGTCACCAGCACATTGGAGGGTTTGATGTCCCGGTGAATGATTCCCTTTTGATGGGCATGCTGCACCGCCTGACAAACTTTAATGAAAAGTTCCAGGCGCTGCCGAGTCGTCAGTTTTCGGGAGTCACAGAACTCCGTGATCCGCACCCCCCGAACCAGTTCCATCACAAAGTAAGGTCGTCCCGACTCGCTGGTACCCGCGTCCAAAATTTTCGCGATGTGAGGATGATCCATTAACGCCAGAGTCTTTCGTTCGGCATCAAACCGAGCCAGCACCTGACGACTGTCCATTCCCGGTTTGATGATCTTCAGAGCGACCTTGCGCTTGATCGGTTGATGCTGCACGGCCATGAAGACGGTACCCATGCCGCCTTCGCCGATTTGTTCGAGCAGTTTATACCGATCGATCGTGGCACCAGGCTTTTCAGGAGCGATCGACCATTCGTTGGGATATACCGTGGGTTCGAGGAAGTCACCTTTCGAATAGGCGTTCAGCAACGAATCCAGCTCGAAACGCATTTCTGGGTGTTCCGAACACTCTCTGTCCAGAAACGCTGACCGATCTTCGTTGCTCTTGTAGGCCAGCGCCTTTTCAAAAAGTGTTTCCAGACTTTCACTCATGGGATTGCTCGGTATGAGAAAATCAGTCGGTATGAGTCAGGGGACACGAAAATAACGACAGCAGTCGCCTGCAAAGGCTTCGCTCCGAACAATGAATCCTCGGCACCAGCATTCATTGTCTCGGCTGCGCGTTGAAAACGCATTCTAAACAGGTCATCAGTCGTATCTAACCATTCTCACAAAGATGGCGAACTCATGCCGTCGTTCAGCAAAACGTCCGGACCCCTGCATTCGCGGGGGCCGGCTCGTGTTCCCACGCGCGGCAGCTATTGGACCAGCTCCGGTGTCAGGATGAAAATGCGTCGATCGGACGTCGTCACTTTTGTTTTGCCACTGCCAGTTGTCGTGGTTCCCGTTGCTTGTCCCGCAATTTGAGGATATCTGGTGGCGTCCCGTTCATTGAGGCGATTGGCGATCACACTCGCTGCCGTCCAGAAATTCAAGTCTGACTGGGAGCTCATCATCGGATCGATACTCAATAGCCCTGTGCCCGTGTGATCAAGATACGGACGACCTAAAGCGGACATTTGGACCGCAACATCACCTGCGTTATTGATGTCTTTGGCGGAGTAAGAATTTGTGATATACTCGATCTGAGTGGCGTATCGGAAACCGGTCAAAGTCGTCGAACGTCTTCCCGAGGGTCTAGCTCCGTTTCCGCAAACGACTCCAAAGTCATTGATGGCCTCGATTCTCCTCACTTCTTCAGGCAAAAACTCCAGTTTCACACCGGGCGTGAGTCGAAACACTCCGGCACTCGTGTGCCCTAAAACCTGCCCGACATTGTTCAGGTCAAGTGCGTTTCCAGTTAAAGTAATCACTTCACCGAACGGGATAGCCAGCATTTCGAACTGCCCTGCCGCATCAACGATGTTGTGAAGATAGGCAAACTGAAGTCCGTCGACGACACAGTATCCCAGGATTTCACCAAACTCGTTGATCCTGGCACCATAAACATCGGTCGCATTGAGCGGAACCGGAAGGTACTTCCAGCTCCAGGGGGTTGTGCTCAGATCCATCGCGAACCCGCGATTCTGATAGACGCCGTTGACGGTCCTGCTCAAATAACCAACGATCTGGCCCTGATCATTGATGCCAACAACCGAGGAGCCCTCCCATACACTGGCATCCGGCCATCCTGCAAAATCCAGCAAGTCTGGCAACAGATACAGGGCGTGGGGTAGTCCGAGGACCCCAGGAACATCATAGATGTAGCCCACGCCATGGAGTGACGGTGAACGGTAGAACTTTCCGATGACAACACCGCGGTTATTCATTCCATTGACTTCAGCGCCCGTGGCAAGGGCTGGCATTGTCACTGTGTCAAGCCGATAGGTCACCTGTGCTTGGGCATCACCGGCAAACAGGATCGATATCATCGCCAGAATAGTGTGCACGAGGTACGTGCGGAGAAAGTAAATGACCATGTGTGGAGGCTCCCGATTCGAGATTCAAATGATTGAAAAGATTTCTGAGGAAACACGGCCAATCTGCGGAATTTCGAGTCGCGACTCCATCTTCCCGGCGGCTGTTTCCCTCTCGCTCAAATCCCAGTGCGACGTCCCGGGCCGGAGTCCATCAAAAATCTTCAAAGATTTTGCAGGGAGGCGGCATCTGAGCTTCAGTGACGCAAATGGGGGTTGCGAATTTGAGGAACTCCGAGCTGAACATTTCAATGTTTACCACTGGTTTTGATTGCTTTGGCACGCGGAGACGGCTGCGGGGAAGACTCAACGGACACGATGAAACGCATCAGCGTCGGGCAGCTTCCCAGGCAAAAAGGGACGGGCGTTTCGCTCGTCCGAGGGTAGCAGCCTTAGGTTCTCAACAGCGGACAATGCCCGCAATCCACGGGGCTGAAGCAGAACGAAGCCGGGTCGGGGTAATTGGGGTTGGCGTCATTCGGCCAGCTCCCGGGCCAGCCAGGCACGGGCGAAGCGCCAGTTTCGTTCGGCTGTTGCCGTGGAAATACCCAGTGCGGCGGCGGAGTCGGCGATGGTCATTCCGGCAAAATACCTCAGTTTCACCAGTTCCGCCTTGTCCGGGTGGCTCGCGGCAAACCTGATCAAAGCTTCATTCACGGCCAGCACGTCCACAGCAGAGCCTTCGTCACCAGCGTCAACCGCCGGCATTTCGCACCGATCGAGGGAACCCCCGCGCTTGATCCGGGCCTTACTGCGAGCAATCTCGACCATAATTCGGCGCATCGCTTCTGCCGCTGCACCGAAAAAGTGTCCGCGACCGTTCCAGTTTTCATCCTGTTTCTGGTCCACCAGCCGGATGTAAGCCTCATGCACCAGCCCGGTTGCCTGCAACGTCTGCCCTGGTTTCTCCTGCGCAAGCCTGGCTGCAGCCAACTTGCGTAATTCGTCATATACCAGCGGCAACAACTGCTCAGCGGCAGACGGATCGCCAGATT
>CAZFDW010000687.1:0-3274 GCA_964517865.1 uncultured Chitinophaga sp. | reverse complement strand
CTGCGCACGTTGCGCGCATCGTTTCGGCCGTAGTTCTTTGGGATTTCGAAATTCGCACTTCGGATTTGCGGCTTCGCCGCGCCAGGCACTAGATCAATGATGCGTCCGGACGACAAAGGTCTGAAACGACGGCTCGGGCATTCTTTCCGTTTTCGTTCAACCACTCTACCAGAGTTCCTGCCTGACCATGCGTCACGAGAATCTGTTCCGCCTGAGATTCATCAATAGCTTTTAACAGCCCCGGCCAGTCTGCATGATCTGACAAAGGAAACCCAATTTCGACCGATCGAGATCGTGGGGTCTGTCGCGTCAGCATCCAGCCGGACACCATGGCAACTGATGCGTTGCGAAACACGCTGAGCCACATCGAATTCGCCGTCGAAGGCGGCGTGACAATCAGAACGCCACCCCAGTCGTTTCGCGCCGGGGCCTGAGTGGGAAGCCAGGTCTTTGGCAAATCGATTCCACTGGCTCGGTATTCGTCATTCAACTGCTGAACGGCCGAATGACAATAGATCGGCCCGATCGCAGGATCGACGCTGGCAATCAGGCGTTGCGCCTTCCCGAGTGAATACGCCAGCAGTACCGCAGGCTTGCCGTCATCGCGGCACTGTTTCCACCAGGAGTTGATATCAGCAAAGATTTCCTGCTGAGTTGGCCAGCGATAAATCGGCATTCCGAACGTACATTCCGTAATGAATGTGTGACACCGGACATGTTCGAATGCTGCGCACGTGGGGTCGGCCTCCGTCTTGTAATCGCCGCTCACAACCCAGACTTCACCACGGTACTCGACGCGCACCTGGGCGGACCCCAGAATATGGCCCGCCGGATGAAACGACAATGTGACCCCGTTGATGAGTTTTGTCGCGCCGTAGGGTATCGTTTCGATTTCTGCCGATGGACCGAGTCGATTCCGCAGCACTCGCCGTCCTTCTTTTGCAGCGAGATACCTCTGAGAACCTGGTCGAGCGTGATCGGCGTGTGCGTGCGTGACGACGGCTTTGGGAACTCGTCGATGCGGGTCAATGTAGAAGTCTCCGATTTCACAATACAGTCCGGAGGGTGTTTCCTGAATCAGCTTTGTTGTCATTAGTCAGCCATACAAATTGCTTGTCGCCAACGACATTCACTCTCGAAACGTCTCGAACATGGATGTCTAACCTACAGGCGTCGCGGCACAAAATCGCGGTTTTGTCCCCCAAATCGCACAGGTTCCGGAGTTTTCGCCAGGAATGAGTTCACGTTGAGGGGTTTCAACACGTAAAATGCCCGGATCGATGGTCGAGTGCAGTGAAACGGATGGGGAAAATCTGGATGACCGAGCAAACCCTAAAGCAACCATATCAGAAAAATGCTGACGCAAGTGTTGTTCATGAAACAACTTCCGCAGTAAAACTGCCTGGTGTCGGCGTTCAGCATAAGTCCTCAACAGATGGAGCAACCGCAGTGAACGAGTCGACTGTCAGCAACTCCGTGGGCTGGGGAACCACCTCCGATGGGGAAGATCTGGACTATGTGCCTGTGTCTCCGTGGGCTCCGATCGCGCTCTGCATGGGTCTGTTGGGACTAACCGGATTCATTGGCTATTTCGGGCTGTATGTTGCATTTTTTGGAATCTTCGTAGGGGTCGGGGCCGTCAAACAGATCCGCAGTTCAGGTGGGTTCGTGAAAGGCACATGGATGGCGGTGTTGGGATTAGTGCTGTCAATCGGCAGTTTCTGCCTCGGTTCGGCAAAAATGTCGTATGACTACCAGCATGAAGTCCCGGAAGGGTACCAACGGGTCAACTTTCAAAAAGATGTGGCGGAAAAGCAGTTTGTTTTTGTCGGCGGATACAGGAAACTGGCTCCCGAAGTCGCAGCGGTGATCGGCAAGAAGATTTATCTGAAGGGTTTCATGTATGCGACACGGGCCAACACTGGCCTGCAGCAGTTTATTTTGCTGAAGGATAACGGAGAATGCTGCTTTGGCGGTAAACCGAAATCACACGACTACATTATTGTGACACTGCCTTTTCTGAAAACGTCAGATAGTCCGGCGATTTCAAGGCGTGCCCCGGGAATGTCGGTGGTTGAGATTTCTGAAGAAGCAAAGAAACAACTTGTGGCTAAGGACGAATACCAACAAGAGAAGTTCCAGATGGTAACAAAAAGTTACATCGGGATGGTGGCGGTTGCTGGCGTGTTAGAAGCGGATGTTCGAGCAGGCCAGGGTGGGCCGCCGGATGATTTCGACTACGCTCCGGTGTATACAATGAAAAATGTCGAACTTGTCGAAGAAGCATGGACGAGGTTTTAAGACAGCAATTCACAGGTCTATGGGATGGACACAGCATGAAGAAACGAACGGCCGCTTCGACGATTCTGATCTCCCTTGCCGCTGTTGCCGGATGCAACAGCGGCGATGGTGATTACGTCAGCTATAAGCAGACAACTCCGTCGGAATTCGAAGAGAATCAGAAGCAGTCCGCCGCCCCTCTGCAAAACGCCGCAGCAGTGGACATACAGGCTGCCGACGCAACAGATTCAACGCCGCAGGATGGTCTGAGTCCTGAATCCGGCGGCGTTGCGACTAAGTCATCCGACGACACCAGTGTCAAACCTGCATCGCATTCAACGACCGACAGGAATGTTGATCCTGCAGGTCAGCCTGACAGCCATGAGAACAGCGTCGCTGGAAATTCTTTGACAGAAACACGATCAGTTGTCTCGACACAGTCCGGACTAATCGGTCGCGCGGACACACCCGAAATCGATAACAGTGCGGCGAAGTCGGAGAACAAGATTGAACTGCTGATTCCCGAAAAATCGTTTCGGCGTGAACGCGGGACTGACGCTGTACGGATCAGCTATGACGACATTGATCTGCTGAAGATTCTCAACATGGAACCGGTGCCTCCAAATGCTGCGGAGTATTTTCCGAAATGGCTGACAGCGCTGAATGGCAAGCAGATTCGCATTCGAGGCTGGATGTATCCGACGTTTATTTCGGAAGGTCTGCCATCATTCACGCTGGCCCGCGACAACGGAATTTGCTGCTTTCAGCGAATGCCTAAAATCTACGACGTGATCTTCGTGAAATTGGAAGAGGGCCAGACGTCAAATTATATCGATCAGCGCCCATTTGACGTGGAAGGCACATTCCGCATCGACAACGAAAGCGACGGTTCTGAATTGCCTCGGCTGTACAAGATCGAAAACGCCCGAGTACTTGATTAGTGCTCTGTCAGTGATGAATTGATGGGCTGTGTGCCACTGGCTCTGCCAGTGTT
>CAZFDW010000686.1:0-3277 GCA_964517865.1 uncultured Chitinophaga sp. | reverse complement strand
GGATTCAATAACAAGTCACGGACATACAGAATTCTTCCCGTGCGCCGCACATCTGCATTGACCTTCAATTCCTGATTTTCCGGCATGGGTGCATAGACCAGCAGCCGTATTCGATCTTCCGGCAGGCGAAACTTGCCCACATCCTGAATAAAATCATCAACGAGACTTCGTCGCACAAGATTGGGCAGCATCCGCTGAAAACAGGCTTCAACCGGGTCCTTCGGCTCGACGACATCCAGTTCCTCGTACGTCTGAAGGATAGGAGCACCGCCCATATTGAAATTTGCTTTTTCGCAATAGCTGCGAAGCAGTTCGCGTCTACTGACCAGCGACAGTTGCCCGCGTGGTCGATCAATCTCCGTGTGATGCAGATGACGCCCATGAATGACGAGACATTCCACGAGTGGATCACTCGGAAATTTTTCGCCAAATGCGATCGTCAGATCTTTGAGTTCCTCACCTTGTTGACTCATGCTGGTCACGGCCAGATTCCAATTGTCAATTTCGATTCGGCGGCGGGATCGAACGGCTTGACTGCTGTAAGGCGGAATACGAGACACGAAACTGGCCGTGTTGCCGGACGTGATGCTGGCCTCGACGCTCTCTTCGCTGGCCCCTGAGGCTAACAAAGTCTGCTGGTCATCGTCGGTGATGGAATAGGTATTGCCCTCCGTCACGAACAGAGTTGTCAACTGCAGCAGGCTGCTGTGTGTGTCATCTTCAGCGCGGGCGATGGCGGCCGAATGCAACGACGTGGATTCGCCATATCCGCGGCGACCGATGAACAGGAACATCAGACTGAAAACTGCAGCGAGCCCCGCAATGGCTCCGTATGTTGCGAGAAAATGCAGTGTGCGTTGTCGTGACAGAATCCAGCAGCCAGGAAAAATCAGTCCGACATAGCACAGCGACAGCAGGAAAATCAGCCACCACATATGATCAGGTTGAGTCAACTGTCGAAGTTCGTAAAACAAATCATCATCGTCAGTGACACTCGTTCCATAGCTGAATCCGCTGCCTCCCAGTTTTTGGTATTCTGCAATTTCGTCCAGGTCAGCTTTGGATAAACCCTGTGTCGTGACGGCCAACGTCACGATGTCTTTGGAAAGCTCAGCCCGCTGGATTTCATGCCGTGTCACGCTGCCGCTCCCGACATGAAATTCCGCGAACGGTTCGTTAAGTGCCGCGAGAGGGCCGGAAAATCGGAGCGTCTGACGATTTTGATCAAGCAGCAGATGCAGTCTGCCACCGGACTTAAGCCATGACAGCATCGCCTCCTGACGTGGTGTTTCCCAGTCCGGCACATGATCCATGAACATGGCGTACAAACCATGAGTCGCCGTGGAATACGGCGGGAAGATTTCCTCCGGCATGTGTTTGACACTGACCGGAATTTTGATCTGTGCATCCCGTCGATCCAGGATCACCACGGGAAGCGACTGATCTTCCGACTTCATCTGCAGTGATCCCGATTCCAGCACAGATCGTGGCTGATCGATAGGATCAAACGTAAACGTTTCGTTTTCAGTGCGAAGTTCGAAACGCCAACTGGATGTCATGCCGGCGATATACGGATAGAACTGCACCCAGCGCCGGGAGTGTGGCCCAAGAAAGACAGATTGGGTGGCCGTGCCACCGGTTTGACGGAGTAGACCGGCCATGGATCGCAGTGTCGCCTGAGCTTCAATGGGCTCGTCGCTCAAATTATCGAGTTCGATTGACAGAGGCATGAACTGCCCGTTCATCACACGTCCGTCGAAGCCCCAGACTTTATCCGCGATGCGGACTTGTTGAGTGGCTTGCCCGAGGGCGGGGGCGGCGTAGAGGAAGGAAAACAGCAGGATGCAAAGTTGAATCAGTCGAAGCATCGTTTGGCCGCGCCGCGGTGTGCGGCTGGTCTGCGGTATGAATTCCGTGCCAAAGGCACAAAATGTGACAGCCCGGGGCAACGCCCTGGGTCCATGCAAAACAGCAGAACATAGCCCCAAAGGGGCAAAATGATCATGCTCAGAATTACGCCCTTTCAGGGCTGTCATCTTCGAAATCGCCCGGTTCCTGGGGCGATGCCCCAGGCTTTCACATTCGGCCGCGTTGCGGCAAACGGCTACCTCCCGTGCATGATCGCTTTGTTTCTTTGGTTGGCCCAATCCTGCGGGAATCCGCTTCTGAATGACAATACCGTCCTGATCCATGTTGCTCATGCGGTCACCTCCGATCCCATCACGGACGGCACCGTGAACAGCTGCACTTCCAGTGGTCGGTAATCAGGCACTTGATCGTATCGACCGAGCAGTCGCGGAGCCAATCGCAGGGTCACGGTCCGAATTAACAACAGGAGCAGCACTTGCCAGACAAATACGGCTGCAGAAACCATCAAGGCGGAAGCAATCGAACGGGATGGAGCATAGTAGAGTTCATATTTTTCGACGTACGGACTCCCTGTGATGATCAGCACGGCTTCATTCGCCTGGACACCGCCATCGGGGCGGATCATACAGCATATCGCCGAAGCGATCGTACGACTTCGCTGCTCCGAAATCGATAGATCATCTCCCGGTCCACCACTCGAGGAACCCGATCTCACGACATCCCGGCGGGTCAGAAACAGGTCGAACACTAATCCGCCCGGTCGGCAGAGGAATGAAGAAACAATCACCCAGGCAGCAATCAGGCAGATTGCCGTCATCGCAGATCGAGACTGCGATTTTGAACGCAATCCCAGCAACACCGCCAGCCACGCCAGAATCTGCATTGTGAGAAAAGTTGTCAGGATGGAACTCACGATGTACCATCCGACGTTGAACATCGTCTGCGATGAAGAGAACAACGTACGTAAATCAACATTCAGCAGCAACAGCGTGAAATGAACGCTGAGTATCGGGATCGCCAGCACGATCATCAGCCGCTTCATACCGGCAACTTTTTGCGTCAGAATCTCTTTCGCCGTCAATGGGGTGGAAAGCAGGGCGTCGAGAGTTTCGCGGACACGTTCCGCGGAGATGATCGTTGCGCCCTTCATTGCCAGAATCATGGCCGCAACTGCCCACACGAGAAGCAGCACGTTTCGGAGTCCGGAAAAATCCGAACGTGCAGAAACAGTCGCAGCTCCCACACAGATGAACAGCGTCGGTCCTTCCATCACAACGAGAATGCGAAACAGATAGCGCGCCTTACCGAGCGATTTTTTGGATCTCTCACGCCATGCAACGGGGTCAAAGAGCGGCAGGCTGTTGTAGTCTTTCATCAACACCATGCCACCGGTTGTGCGGTCATTCAA
>CAZFDW010000685.1:0-3281 GCA_964517865.1 uncultured Chitinophaga sp. | reverse complement strand
ATGATCGAATTCAGACAGCCGACCATGTGGCGACACTGCTGCAGAAGTGCCTCGCCTATCTTCAGCAGCCGACAGTTGCGGAGTTGCCGGAAGAATGCCGAGTGCCGGTACGTCGGAAACAGTTCTGGCCAAACTCGCTGCGACCCGATCGAAACGTGGCATTGATCATTGTCAGTTGCATTGCCATTGCCGGAATCTATTCCATCAGCAGATCGATGTTTGGCGAGTCAGATCCGGCTGCGGCCTCCAATGCAGGATCAGTCAGTGAAGAAACAACGAACGGCAAAGGTTCTTCGTCGTCCACCGCAACCGAATGGGAATCGATTCAAACCGACATTGATGCCTTTGATATTGAACTCCGCCCGTCCGAAGAAGATGCCGGAAAACTCTGGCAGAAGACACCGGAGGCGAAACCACCGTGAGTCCCGCAATTGGCGAGCGGCAGGGCGTCAGCCCTCCGAGTGAGTATATTCAAACGATTCAGGGCCTGAGGCCCGACACACCCCCTGCCGGTGGCGCGAGCCAACGGTGACCAAACCAGAACTGACTAAGGCCTGAAGGGCCGACAGAACACAGACAACTCAATCGAATAAGAATACAGCCACATACCTCCCACAATAGAATTCAGGATGCTCCACATGTCTGATGACTTCAAATTGATGCCCACAATTATCTTCCAAATAGCGTTGATTATATCGCCAATGGTGATGGCGCAGGAAGTGGCACCGGACGTGAGTTCCTCCGTTGAACAGTCGGAGTCAAAAGTCGCTAACGGTCCGAATGATCCGCAACCGGTTGCAGTGGGTCAGGAATCGTCATCCGCAGCGACAGAGTCAGAGCGCCCACTTGCACGACCAACACTTGCCGAATTGATGCAGGAGTTCCGATCCCTCGAAGAGTTTGCAACGCAGCTTCGGGTCATCGAACAGCAAAGCGTGACATTTGATTCTGAAAAAACTCAGATCTCACTTGGTATCGAGCGAGTTGGACAAGTGCATCGAGTTGACAGAGAGTTTGTCACGCGCGGCAATCACCATGAAACGACCGTTCTGGAGTACAACATTGACGGGCAGCCGATCGGTGCAGCATCTTCGTTTTCAAAAGTAAACCTGATGACTGTCGCTGATGGCAAACTCCCGATGTCGGATGTGGGCTCCCTTTCCTTGCAATTCGGCGGAGAGAAATTCAATGCTTTGAGCCTTTCCGAACTGTTTCAGCAGCATCCGGGTTATTTTGCCCTTGACTGGTCTAACGATCAGGCGATCATCAGTCTCGCATCGGCTGATGATGTCGTCGGCTTCAAAGCACAGTTTCGTATGGGGCGAGACGGTGAAGGCAGATGGGTCCCGGTTCAATACGAATACGAAATTGCCAAGGAGGAATTCCATTTACGTTGGGAACTTAAGAATCTTGACAATCTGGCAAAGTGGTACACAATCGAATACCTGCCTAAAGGGTATTGCGAATTTGTTTGGGGTGACTCAAAAGAAAGTTCATTCTTTCTACGAACGGAATTCGAGGTTCAGAAGCGCACGGCGCTGTATCCTGTTGCCGACGGTGGACGGACTGATGCAGGTGATGCTGAAACGCAAACAGAGTTGTCGCAGAAAGTCACGGCGTCTCAGCGTGATCAGGTTTCAGAGAGTCGGATTCATGGAGTCGCACCGGAGCCGCAAAATCCCTTCACCATTTTCCATCTGCTACACACGCAGTCCGATCACGTCGCAAAGCAGATTCAACTTCTTTACCCCGGGAAGGCAGAAGCGATCGTCGCTGACGAACGCACTAATTCCCTCCTGGTTCGAGGTGATGAAAAGCTGATTAAGGAGATTGAGCAGCTCATCGAGATCCTTGACGCGGACGTATCGGCTGCAGGCGATGGGAACACTGCCGAACAGTTCAATCCCCTTGCAACGAAGAGCGGAGAAGGTGTCTCAACGTTTGGCGGAGGTGGATTCGGAGGCAGGAGTTCCAATGCAGGCTCATCACCGACCACGAACCAATCGACCAGCGACTCAAAGGTGCGAATCTCAATCGAAACCTCAACGAATGACGACCGAGCTGAATTAATTCAACATGTGGTCAATGCATTTGCAACAACCCAGGCTGTTGAATCAATCCCCAGGAACCTCGCGCCGCCCGGCCGGGGAGTGGAACTGGAATTGCACGTGCTGTCCGATGTCCCGGCAGACAGCGTTGTCCAACTGTTCCGGGAACTTCTGAAACTCGAAACGGCGCCGTTCCGAGTAAAATTCCGGCAAGGCGCAGGGGCAACCGACAATGGAGCAATCGTCATTGCGCCTGCCGGAGACAAAAGTGCTGACGTCCTGCTGGCATACCTAAAAGGCCAGACTGCATTCCCGTCTAAGTTTGCAGTCCGTGCCGTTTCTGGCCACATCGATGAGTCTACTGAAAACACGGCTGCTGAATCGCATGCTGACGTGCCAACAGTAATCATCAGCGAAGGACAACTCCGGATCTTCAGTCTTCAGAACTGCCAGGCGAAAGATGCTGCCAGAATCATCGAGCAACTCTTTAGCGGGCCATTTGTCACGATTGCGATCGACGAAAGAACAAATTCTTTGATCGTTCGCAGTGCAGAATCACGACTCAGTGGAATTGAAGCAGTGCTGATGCGACTCGATGAACAACCCACCCAGAAAGCACCAAAGCCTGGAACTGATTCCACACAGTTTGCCGATGGCGCAAGTCGGCCTGCCGACCCTCTGGCCGTCTCCACCAGTGAGCCAGCCACGTCCATCGCCGAGCATCGACGTCGCCTGAGCGAGTTGGAAGTGCCGCTGCTGCGGCTTGCGGAGAAAGTACGATCCGTTGAAGCGTCCCTCGGAAAAGAACACCCGGAAAGTCTGAAGCAGAGAGCCGGCCTTCGCGAATCGATTCAGAAGACGTTCACGGCCCGCCAGGAAATTCAGCGAGCCGAACTTGCCGAGTTCACTCGCCGCCTGCAACGCATGCAGCAATCCATCGATGCTCGCGATCGCATCGAAGAGAAGATTGTGGATCGGCGAGTGGAGGAATTGTTGAATCCGGAAGCAGATTGGGATTCTGTATTGTCGGATATGTTGGTGGCGTCGCACCCAAAGATTGCTCAACCGGCCACCAAAACCATGAATGCAGACATCAAACTTCCCGCGAAGCTCCAGGGGATCTGGGAAGTGGAGGAATTGAGTATCAAGTCTGTAGGCATCGACATTTCTACAATTTTCCCAAAAGCGAGGCTATCTGTTACTAGAGATCATTTGGTCGTTCCGTTTGAAGGT
>CAZFDW010000684.1:0-3290 GCA_964517865.1 uncultured Chitinophaga sp. | reverse complement strand
AGAAGGAAGACATCTGCTACGCCACGACCAATCGCCAGGATGCCGTCAAGGCTCTGGTGGACTCCGCAGATGTGCTGATCGTGCTGGGAAGTCAGAACAGTTCCAACAGTCGTCGCCTGATGGAAATCGGAGCGAGTCGGGGCGTGCCTTCGTACCTGATCGATGGAGCCGGTGAACTCCAACGCGACTGGTTCGCAGAAGCTGAAACTGTCGTTGTCACTGCGGGTGCCAGTGCCCCGGAAGTGGTGGTAGGTGAATGTATCAGGTTTCTGCAGCAGAATTTTGCGGCGGAAGTGTCGGAGGAAACACTGCGGGAAGAACATGTGCATTTTGCGACACCACGTGAACTGCTGAGCCTCAAACCTGCGTCGCTGGAAAAAGTGGTCGGGAACCAATAGTGCCCAACTCCCTGCAGGCCATCTGGCGACTGGCTAATCCTGATGAAAGCGACAGTCATTTGGAGTGCGGAGACTTGTCGCCGCTTTGCCTTTCGAACACGGCATTTTTGGCAGTCGGCGTGGGAAAACAGGGAACATTCCATTTCCATTTCGGGTGAAGTCGGCAGAACATACGAACGTGTTTCCCAGAGCCAAATGACCTGAAAAAGAAAGCGGTGACGAGTCACCGCACTCCAAATGTTCAGGGGCTAATGGCTACGGATCCCTTTTTCCCTGGTTCTCAGCGCTGACAGAACCTTCGCTTGTCTGGTGCCGTAGCTTGAGTGTTGGACGCAGATGCAGTGAAATGGCAGCCTGCTGCACATTTCCTTAGTTCTGAGTGCCTTGCCGTGTTTCGAGCCTCACTCCTGGTGATCAACGGACCCAATCGTGGGACTCGTTATGAGATTGCGTCTGATCAGGATGTCGTGATCGGACGCAGTGTGGGTTGCAATCTGCGCCTGGACGACAGCGAGGTCTCGCGCCAACACGCCAGAATTTCCCAAAGCGCTGCAGAGTTTACACTGAGAGATCTCAGCAGCGCGAATGGCATGCGGGTCAATGGTCATGTTCTGACAGAACGCATCCTTTGCAATGGCGACAACCTGCAGTTTGGATCCAGCGTGCTGTTGTTTCAGATGGCTGAACAGGATCAGCCGCCGGTCGCATCCGTTGATCAGATTCAATTTATTGACGATTCCCGTTCGATGCATGCATCGGCGATTGTTCAGAGCGTCGAAGTTGACGAAACATCTGCTACGGTTGCGGAAGTCGATCGCAAGCATGGGCTTGAGTTGCTTTATCATGTCGCCGAAGAACTTGTGACACCCATTCGTTCTCTGGACGAAGTTCTGCAACGCATTCTGAATCTCGCGATGCAGGCGATCGATGCGGATCGTGGCTGTGTGTTACTCAAAGATCCTGTGGGTGTTGACCTGACTGCCATCGCATTTGCCCGACGGGGCGCGACTCAGTCCGGATCGGCCCAGATGCCGGTGTCACGTTCAATCACTGATTATGTCCTGCGGCATGGTACGGCCGTACGGACTTCGGACGCTGGGCATGATGATCGCTTTCATTCCGGGCAGAGCATTGTGACGTCCGGAATCCGCGAAGCCATCTGCGCGCCGATGCGCGGCCGCTCCGATTTACTGGGCGTGCTCTATCTGGATACGACAACGCCGGTGGACCAGGCGATGACCACCAGCGCATCTCCGCGTTTAACCGACGAACACCTGCGGACCATTGTCACCGTGGCGCGTCAGGCAGCATTGGCGATTGAATCGAGGCAATTTCAGGACGCGATGCTCAAGGCCGAACGATTCGCGACGATGGGCCAGACGATTACGGTGCTCAGTCATCATATCAAGAACATTCTGCAAGGGGTTCGCGGTGGAAGTTATCTGATTCGCATGGGGCTCGATGAGCACAAGGATGAGTTGATTCGCCAGGGCTGGGGAATTGTTGAACGCAATCAGACGCGAATTTACGACCTCGTGATGGACATGCTCAATTACAGCAAAGATCGGGTTCCTACGTTGCAGCTGGCCGACGTCAATACGGTTGTGGGCGACGTGATCGAGCTCGCCGCCGCCCGCGCCAAAGAATGCGGTGTGAACCTGGAGTTTCGCCGCGGCGACGACGTGTCGATGGCCATGTTTGACGAAGAGGGAATTCACCGTGCGGTCCTGAATATTGTTTCGAACGCGATCGATGCTGTCGAAGGTATTGAGAACGGTGCGGTGGTCGTGCAGACCGGTTACGACAAAGCGGCCGATATGTTGCTGGTGGCCGTGAGCGACAATGGACCGGGGATTCCGGAAGATCAGCGAGCCGCCATCTTTAACGTGTTTGAATCGTCAAAAGGTTCACGAGGAACTGGTATCGGCCTGCCGGTCAGTCGTAAAATCCTGCGAGAACATGGTGGTCGAGTCCGAGTGGAAGGCGGCCCAGGTCAAGGGACACGCTTCGTTCTCAGTTGGCCGCGTGGCAATGCCACGATTCCTGATATCAACCGGCTGATTCATAAAGAGGAAGCAAACGAGAGCGAACCCGGTTGACAGCGATGACTCTCTGAACGTTCCCTTTTCAACAGAAAGCAGACCCTCAATATCATGCCGGACTTCAACAAGCATCGCGTGCAGAGGAACGACAAAGTTAACCTCAGCCGGACAGAGACGGACGGGAAGAAGATTGAGAAAGACCGAGCTGCCTGTGAGGCGTTGTTTCTGTCTCTGCGGAGCGAACTTATCAGGCTCCAGGCTCAACTTTTCGCTGAGAGCAAACAGAAACTGTTGGTCGTCCTTCAGGCAAAGGACGCTGCCGGAAAAGACGGCACGATACGTTCTGTCTTTGAAGGCGCGAATCCGCAGGGAGTCGTTGTGACGTCCTTCAAACGCCCGTCTGACGAAGAACTGGCTCACGATTTTCTGTGGCGGGTTCACAAAGCCGTGCCAGCGAGCGGTATGATCGGCGTCTTCAATCGTTCGCACTACGAAGACGTGCTGGTGGTCCGTGTCCACGATATTGTGCCGGAATCGGTCTGGCGACCTCGGTACGAGATGATCAACGATTTCGAAAAGATGCTGACCGCTTCGGGCACTCGGATCATCAAGTTCTTTCTGCACATTTCAAAAAATGAACAGAAGCAACGGTTTCAGGAACGCATTGACGACCCGTCCAAACGCTGGAAATTTGATCCGGAAGATCTCGAAAAACGAAAACTGTGGGATGGTTATGAACAGGCGTTTGAAGACATGCTGGAAAAGTGTTCCACCAAAGAATGCCCGTGGTACATCGTCCCGAGTGACCAGAACTGGTATCGCGATCTCGTCGTGACCAGCGTGATCGTGG
>CAZFDW010000683.1:0-3295 GCA_964517865.1 uncultured Chitinophaga sp. | reverse complement strand
GCCAGTGTTCAGTTGCCAGTGTTCAGTTGCCAGTGTTCAGTTGCCAGTGTTCAGTTGATGAGGGCACGACTGATGAGGACACTGGCGATGTTCAGGTTTCCAACTGTGTTGTATTTCCGGTGCGCGAGCAGGCACGACAGGAGTCCTGCGTCGGAGACACGGGCTACAGTGGTGGTCGTCATCTGGCTCAGGTGGAACTGCGGCGAGGTGCGAGTACGATCGGTCCATGTATGAATAAGCAAGGCGATCGTTGCAGTAACAAAGGTTTCTTGCCGATCTCAACTGCGGAATACCTGAACCTGCTGGACTGGACGGCTCGACAGACTCGATCGGGCAAGCGAGGTGCGACGCCGAAGCAGTTCGCTCTGTTGTTCGATCGCCTGGGGATCTCGGCAGAGATCTGGTGTCGTCTCGTGAAAGATTTCGGGAAACTGTTCAGCGTGGTGGCCGGTCAGCCTCAGCGAATCGACGAACATCGTGCGAAGGACAGTTCGCGCCGCTACCGGACGCGCCGGGAAACCCGCGAGTTGCTGGCGACGGTGTAGCCGCTTCGAAAACTTTCCGAGCAGATCTTCCGGCCATGTTGCACGCTGCTGCGCGAGTGCATCGGAGCTTCATGATCCGGCCCTGCGACCGCTCGAAGTCCGGCCCCTGCCGCAGCCAACTGCGGGCTTCGGCATGCCCTTCACGTCCAGTGTCCGAAGAAACACGTTCAGCAGCCTTGCGGGAATGTCCTGTGGTTTGGTTCAATGATCCTGTGTCCCTCATTTGTTTGCAAGAGTCACAAAAATAAGTTTAACCGCGTGGGCAACGCCCCGCGCTTCGTATTTCAAATCTCAAATATGAAATTTCAAATAGAACAAACGCGGCCCGCTGGGCACGCGGTTAAACGATTCAATGCCAACCGCGTGAGGTATAGCTCCCTGTGACGACGAGCTTTTGGGTATTTGCGGCGCGGGCGGTGAGGAATGAGGAGATTTCCGCCACGATGGGGCCCCATCGAGCGATGATCATCACCAGAAAAGAAGTCAGGAAAGCGTCGCCTTGACCTGGCTAAATTCGATGTGCCAGCAACAATCGCACGCTTTGAATGACAACCGCAGCAACCATGATTGTTCCGCCCCAGAGTAACATTCTGGCAACCGTCGGTTTCTGACGCCCGACAAACTCTGCAATGACAACGACGATCAGTGTCATCAGCAACTTGTAGCCAGCCATTCCGCGAAAACCCCAATGGATGATAAACCATTGAGCCACCGGATTGCTCTCCACAAACGTGCCGTGTGTCATGCCGCTGTTGCTGTAATGCAGGACCAGAAACGTCAGAGCCACATCAAGTGCACTGGCCAGGACGAACCAGCTCACTTCCGTCTCAAAAAGCAAGCCGCGACGTGCCATCTCAGGACCGCTCGCTGTCTGCGATCGGGTCGTAACGATAACCGACACCATGTACGGTCTGAATGAGCGTTGGATGTTTTGAATCAGGCTCGATCCGTTTCCGAAGCTGCGAAATGTGCTGATCCAGCGTCCGGCTGTTCGGGAAATAGTCTTCTCCCCAGCCATGCCGGAAAATGATGTTGCGATCCAGCGCCCGACCGGCGTTGTCATGCAGTAATTGCAGGATGCGGACATCGCGAGGACTCAGCTCCATCACGTCATCACCGCGTCGCGCCCGGAGTTCTACCGGGATGACTCGCAGGTCTCCCATCTGAAATTCCGGCGGCACGTTCGGTTGCCGCGCACAACAGCGTCGCGCCACTGCCTGCACGCGGGCGACAACTTCGCGGAGGCTGAACGGCTTGACGATAAAGTCGTCAGCTCCGAGTTCAAAACCTACTAACCGATCAAACTCTTCCGCCTTCGCGCTGATGAAAATGATGGGGACGTCGGCAGAGATCGATCGAATGGAACGGCACGCTTCGTACCCGCTATGGCCTGGCATCATAATGTCCAGACACACAAAGTCCGGAGCCTGTTCCCGGAACAATCGAATTGCATCCGTGCCATCCACGGCCGCTATGACGCGATAACCCTCGGCCTCGAGAACTTCCACCAGTCCTTCACGAGTGAAGCGGTCATCTTCTGCAACAAGCACTTTCATCTTACAGACCGTCTGAAGTCGGAGCCGCTACTCTGGATTCTCGCCAGGCCGCAGAAACGTTTACGGCACATGACGTCATTTTAGTCCGTTGCGACGTATCCCGCTATCCATCCGTGTTATTCAAGTACCGACGGCAATCAGATTGCAAGAGTCGCGAAGCGACGGTATGCGAAAGCCTGGGACGCAAGTCCCAGGTAACTGGTGTTTTCAAATCAAAGAGTCGCGAAGCGACGGCAGGTGTGTCCTACACAACGGGACTTGGCATTTGGAATAATTTGTCGGGGGCCCCTGTCGTCGCGTTGCGACTTTGCGTGTTTTGGGGACATCGGACCTCGGATTTGCATCCGAGGCTATCGGCTGTCGTTGCTTCGCAACTGAGCCGCAGATGGGTGCAATCGCGAAGCGATGACACGCAATTGCCAGGGACGCGAGTCCGAGCATTTTTATGCCATAATCTCCTGTTCGAAGACGTATTCCAAATCGAATTCGATTTCGTGCCTCCGCAGGATTTCCAGGTACTCTTGCTCAAATGATTGTTTCGCGTGATGCTGGCGTTGTCGATCGAGATACTGTTTGACGGTTTCCGACATCGACTGACTGACAGAGAACGCTCCATATCCGCGCTGCCATTGAAACGGTGTCGGTGTCTTGCGGTTTTCGTTGATCCATCTGGAAGAATTTGCTTTGAGCAGTTGGATGGTTTTGGAAATTGCAAATTCCGGATGAATCCGTAACAGCAGGTGGACGTGATCCTCAATGCCGCCAGCTTTCAACAGAGTCGACTTATGGTCTTTGACGGTCCCGCCGATGTAGGCGAACAGATCGTCGCGCCAGGCGTCGGCCAGCACCGATTTCCGGTATTTGGTGGAAAAGATGACATGGAGCAGGATGCCGTGATGTGCTGACATGATCGTTCCTTTCGTCGCTTCGCGACTGTGAGGGATATGCGGTGTCTCGTTTCCTCGGATTTGCATCCGAGGCTATCGGCTGTCGTCGCCTTGCGACTGTTCGCGGAAGAATAATTGTGATTATGGCCAACGGAATTTGCCATCCATATCGAACACGACAACGGCCCTCAGTTGCGAAGCAACGACAGGCGCCAGCCTCGGACGCGAGTCCGAGGAAACGATCCCATCCCCGCCCTCAGTTGCGAAGCAACGACAGACGCCAGCCTCGGACGCGAGTCCGAGGAAA
>CAZFDW010000682.1:0-3307 GCA_964517865.1 uncultured Chitinophaga sp. | reverse complement strand
GGGTCGCCGGTGACGATGTCCTACAACGGTGACAACCGCCGCGTGATCTCGCAGCTGGGAGCGACCAGCACCAAGTTTGTGTGGGACTCTACGAGAGATGCGTATCTGTCCGAACTGGACGGTGCGAACGCCGTGCAAGCAGTCTACACGAACGAGCCCCAGGGATACGGGTCGGTGGTGAGTCAACGCCGAGGCACCACAAGCAGCATTCTTCATGCAGATGCCCTTGGCACGACGCGCGTGCTGACCAGCAGCACACAAACGACCACGGACACATACCTGCTAGATGCCTGGGGCAACCCAATCACCAGCAGCGGTACGACAGTGAACCCATTTCGCTGGGTCGGACGCTACGGCTATTATCAGGATGCAAGCACCGGGCTGGTTTATATGAGGGCGAGGATGTATCAACCGACTACGGCAAGGTGGGAAAGTTTGGATCCGCTGTCGTTCGTTGATGGTCCCAACCTATTTGTGTATGGGCAACTGCGACCGCTTATGTTGACTGATCCTGGGGGCAATGTTGTCATTATGGTTGGTTTCGAGGGGACAGGAGCTTTCACTGGTCTCAGTGACAAGGATATTCTAGATAGCTATGTGCCCATCGCTCAGGACGTGCTTGAGTCTGATCTTGCATACCAGACACTTCCGCAGGTTGTTTTCGGGCTAGGCAGCGGCAGGGGAAAAGCGGAAGGGTACGCACAAGAGTTGAAGAAGGATGTGGAGAAACGTGACCCACGATGCACATGCTGTTACCAGCGAAGTGTCTTGATTGGTTTCAGCTACGGAGCATTGACAGCTATTTGGGTATTGGAAGCACTTCAAAAGATCTCGACTGCCAAGATTGACTTGGTCTTCTTGATTGATGTGGTTGCAAACAATCCTTGGAAGGCCGGGGAACAACTTCAGGTCAATGCCAACAATTACTGCAGGATGGTGAATGTGTGGCAAGACTCAGCTAAAGGTGGAGTAGTGGATTTTCAAGGAACTGGGGTTGCTGGTGCTGATGTCAATCGCCGTTTCTCCGGCAGTGAAGTAGATAACGGCCCGTTCAACCCGGACGTTCCACTGAATCAACGAAAAGCATCGCGCCGACATCCAAATTTGCCGAAACTCGTGGCAATTCAGGACATGTTTCGCCATGAACTAGAATTGTTAAAGGCCTACGGCACGTCCAAAAAACGTCCCGAATCATGTGGAGTCGATGATGTTTGCGGTAACTGTTGGTGACCCACATTCTAATTCAAAAAGACTGCTTGCATTTGTGCGTCGGTTGTCTTGTCTATTGAATTGGCCACGAATATGCTGAGAACGTTTTGCTTAAGTTTGTTGCTCCCCCTGACCATCCATGTAGAGACTAGCCGTGCGCAGTCGATCGGCGCGAGAGAAGGATCGATTTTGGTGAGCGGCTGGCATCAAAGAGCCATTTCCAAGGAGGATCGCCATGCAGCGGTAGAAAAACTTGGAATTGACGGTGTAACGGACGAGGTTATCGAAGGACAATTCCTATTGGGGACTTGTCCGTTGGAAACAACACTCGAATGGCTCGAAGCCAACCTGAATACCATGTCAGATGAGACCAGATTTTTCATTGCCAGGAACCTGCTGCGAAAACTTCTTGTAGTAGACGCATCTGGTACCCGGATCCATCATGTTGTAGTGCGGTTATTGGGTTCGTCATCATTAGAAGTGCGTCTCCAAACAATATACACATTGCACGACTCTCCGTTTGACGTTCGCACCAACTTAGAACTCTGCAAGCGAATTCGGGATGCCCTAAAGTTAGAGCTAGCGGTGGACGATGCTGAAGGCGCAGTGTGCAGGCGTCTTCTTTATCGAATCCAAAGGGAGATTGGGCCAAACGACGTTTTTGAAGCGGATGTCAATTTAAGTCTGAAACACGTTGCACACGATGGGGAGGTCGAACCTGAAAGTATCGCAGAAGCGTTCGTTGCGGCAGCAACGTTACACGAGTTCCCTTTAGGTCAGAGTGATTTTGCGGAAGCAGAGACCAAGCTGGACAAACACAGCGAAGCGATAGCAGTGGTGAGCTTGGTGCGATATCTGCTGCTTGAGCCTCAAAAAGACGCCAGTAAGATTGAGGCATTTGCCCGGAAGGCTCAAAGACATCCCGCTCTTTTTGACCTCTTGGAGAACGGACACTTCACATCTAACAAAGATCGCGACGAAGCGAAAAATTGGGTGGTGGCAGCAGCGGTGTCGAACGATGCTACACCACCATTCGTTCAGCTGTGGAAATTGCAGAAAAAGCCATTTCAAGAGTTGATTGATGGAAAATCGGAACGTGCATGGATTACTAATCAGCGACGCAATCAGGTCTCCGAAAACTCCAAGGATCCCGGGGATGGCTGCCATGGAGACGCAGTCGTCTTGCTCGCTGCCATAGATGAGAAGCAGCTACCACTACAGCAGTCAGTCGATTCACTTTTACAATCGTCAAGTATGTGGAATAAGCTGTATCAATTGGAGAATCTATTCCTGATACAGCGAAATCTTGGGAAGGAAGGCCAGGAATTGCTGCAAAACGAGAATCTTGAATGGTGGGTGAAATACTTAATCATCCGTGAACTGATGTCACCGTCGCGCCGTGACGAGGTTATACAGCCCGAGCCGGTGGTGTATTTAGCTGAAAACGATGATTCACCATACTTTGTATTGACTCGAACGATCCTATCGCTTGCGAAGCTTCGTGGTGTTTCACTCGCAGACACGAAGGTAACCACCAACTTGCGGCAGCACGTATGTCCTGATATAAGGCGGGCAACTCGCAACATCGCACCGTGATGGCCGACAGCACCGGACGGTACACTGCCACATACGATGCGGTCGGACAAACAACCGTCACGGCGAGCCCGAACAGTCAGCGGCAGACATTCTCATACGACACCGTCGGGCAGCGACGCTCAATGGACGCGACCGGTGCTGGTCGATTTACGTACCAGTACGATGCAGCCCGCCAAATGTCGTCGCTCCGGAATCCGTACAGCGAACGCACGACGTTTGGGTACGACGATGCCGGCAGACGAAATGTGCAGCGGAATGCCAACGGCACGCGAGTCTCGCTGTCGTATGACGCAGCGAGCCAGACGACGCAGGTGTTTCACCGCACGTCGGCGGGTGCCAGCGTGCTGCAGCTCGATTACGGTTACGATCCCGCAGGCAATCGCAAATCGATGGCAGAAAACGCCACTGCAGCGCGCACAACATGGACCTACGACAAACGCAACCAGTTGCTGGGCGAGTACCGCACGGGAACGAATCCGTACCGGCAGACGTTTACCTACGA
>CAZFDW010000681.1:0-3310 GCA_964517865.1 uncultured Chitinophaga sp. | reverse complement strand
GTCCGCAAAAATCTCTCTCCGATTCACCCGTGGCATCGCACAACTCCCCTGTATCAAAGGCCCGAAACCAAACACGGGCTACCTCTCCAAAGCAGCATAAAAACCTCATATTGCTTTGTCAAGTGTCTGGCACCTTTCTTTTTCTTTTGTCATTCGCGGCAGGACGCCGCGACTGCGATTCGACAGGATGTCCTCAAGCGAATCCGTCACTACAATCAACGGGTCTGAGGCGAGCGGCGAAGCCGCGATGCCTCGCTGGATTCTTTCTTTCCAGCAACTGCGCATTTTGCGCGCATCTTTTCGGCCGTTGTTCTTTGAGATTTCGGACTTCGGATTCGCGGCTTCGCCGCGCTAGGAGCATGCCACGATGGATGTATTGATCGAACGAGATGGCGATGTCCTCGTGGCGACGCCCATTGCCGGGCATCTGGATCTCAGCAACTCAGATTCGTTTCGCCAGGAAATTATTTCAGCTCTGCACGATTGTCACAAATTGGTGCTGGATATGGGCCGAGTCGAGTTTATCGACAGTCGCGGCTGTGGTGCCATCATTTCGTGCCTGAAGCATGTTTCAGCGGCTGGTGGTGACATGAAGCTGTGTGAAGTCAGACCGGGAGTACGCGGTGTTCTGGAATTGATTCGATTGCACCGAATCTGCGAGATTCTTGAGACGCGCGATCAGGCGATTTTCAGTTTTGAATCGCTCACCTGATTGAGCTGATGATTTCACGGAAACACACATGGCTGAGTTATGTGACAGTCGCAGAAATCTGAAGTTTCCCCTGCAGAGCGTGCTGACGCTGGTCGGTCGGGATCCGGGGTGCGATATCGTCGTTGATGCACCTGTCGTGTCTGCCAGACACTTCATCATTCTGAACAGGAAAGGCGTTTACAGCCTCGACGATCTGGGCAGCATGAACGGCACTTTTGTGAATGGTCATCGTCTGGCGAGGCGAACGCGTCTGGCCCCTGGAGATCGCATCTCGGTGGTCGGTCTGACTCTCGTATTTCAGGACGAAGAATCACCAGTCGAGATTTCATCGGGACAGATCGCGGCAGGTGCGAATTCAATGGGCGGCACGATGGGCGGCACCTCGGAGGTGAGGACCATCCCGCTGTCCGAGTTGCTGGATGCACCGCAACTCCCGGAACTGTCCTCGCTGGAAGTTGACGGTGATCTGCGGCTCTCCGTGAAACCAGAAGTCAAACTGCGAGCCGTTCTGGAGATTGCGCGCAATTTGAGTCACTCCCTGGATCTGAAGATTGTGCTGCCGCAGATCCTGGACAGCCTGTTTACAATATTTCCGGCTGCTGACTGTGGGTTCATCCTGCTGCGAAATCAACAGACGGGGGCGATGAATCCATGTGCCGCGAAATATCGTCGGCCTCGCGATTCAGACACAATTCCTGTCAGCCGCAGCATTATCCAGCAGGTGCTGGTCAGCGGACGGGCGATTCTCAGTCGCGATGCAGGGATCGATTCGCAAATTAAGTTTACCGACAGTATTCGCCACTTCGAAATTCGTTCGATCATGTGTGTCCCGATTAATCGCGAAGACGGCGACTGCATCGGAGTCATTCAGTTGGACTCGCGAGATCGAACCAGTCAGTTCAGTGAAGAAGATCTTGCATTGCTGGTTTGCGCAAGCCTGCTTGCAGCCCGAGCGATGGAAGTCGCCCGTCTGCACGAAGAGCGACAGGAGCTGGATGCCGCAATCCGGATTCAAAGAAGTCTGCTGCCGACTGGCCGGCCCTCCTGCGCCGGATTCCAGTTCTTCGATCACTATGCGCCGGCGCAGCGGGTGAGCGGTGACTATTTTGACTACATCTCGTTGCCCGGCAATCGGCTGGCGGTTGTCGTCGGCGACGTCGTCGGCAAGGGCATGTCCGCAGCACTTTTGATGGCCCATCTGGCAGCCGCGACCCGCATCTGCTTGTCCAGTTCGCCGAATTTGACCGATGCGATTCGCAAGCTGAATGTCCTGCTCCTGAATTCGATGAGTGATGATCGATTCATCACATTTGTCGTCGCCGTACTGGATCTGGATCAGTTTCGACTGACAGTGATCAATGCCGGACATCTTCCACCAGTGTTGCGTCGCGGCAGCCGGGAACTCACACAGCTTGAAGATTTCGGTGCGGATAAGGCCGGCCTGCCGTTGGGGGTTCGAGATTGTCCGTATGAACAGGTCGAAACATCGCTTGAGCGCGGCGACGTGCTGCTGCTCTACACTGACGGCGCCACAGAAATGCGTAACAGTTCCGGAGCACTGTATGGCAGTGAACGTCTGCATGCCACAATCCTTGCGGCACCTGCTGACGCCGAAGGCACGGTACACGCCCTGCTGCACGACCTGAAGCAATTCGCCGAAACAAGGCTGGCAGGCGACGACCTGACGATTCTGTGCCTCGGACGAACGGTCTGAATGAGACCCCTGAAAAAACGACAAACGTCGCGACTCACGCAGGTTTTGTCAGGGGTTCTAAATGTCCGGGTAGTTTGCGTTTCGCTGCCCATTGATCACCGGCGTAATACTCCGGGGCGCTAATCTTCTATTGATTTAATCGTAGGGTGCGTGAAGCGGAGCGGAGCGCAACATTGTGGGCAATTGTCAGAAAAGTGATCGGTTGCAGCGAATTTTGAGTTTTGATGAATTTTGGTACGACTTTCGATGATCCTGATCCCAGAGGGGTGCTACCGCAAATTGTGTTGGGATGACAGTCAGTGTCTTCAAGCATCGACACACGCCGTTCACGCCAATGCCGTGCATTCCGACCCAGTGTTTCCGGCAATTCTGTTCATTCGGTTGTCCCAATTCATGCGCCGCAGGGAGACAACCGAATGAGGGACAACCGAATGAATCGCACGGAAATAAGCCACGGACAGCCTGTACGGCTCTCGGACCTGTCGCTCTCCAGAATCTCGAAAATGTGGCAGTCGTGGCCGCGTGAGGAATAAGCATGAAAAAACCCCGTAAAATACTGTCTTACCAGTGCTTTCCGGGGTTTCAAGTAGCGGCGGAGGGATTCGAAACACCCCTCAAAACACGGCTGAAAGCATCGCTCTCCGGGAAAGCGCAGTAAAAAGCGCAGCAGTGGCCATCCAATGCTCTGCATCATGGGCAGAGATTCGGGCTCTGATTGAGACCTGCCCCGACCTATCGCCAGCAGCGCGACGGAAGCTTATCGCCCTCGGCGACAGGGGGCAGCGATGAACACCGACCCGACCCCCGCGCAAATCGCAGCGGCTTGCCAGATGATTCAATCGCAGGGGGGGGCTGGAAACCTTTGCCTCGGGTCCTCAAACAGC
>CAZFDW010000680.1:0-3311 GCA_964517865.1 uncultured Chitinophaga sp. | reverse complement strand
GAAGAAGAAATTCCAGATGACGACGAACCCGCTCCGGCGAAGAAAACTGACTGACCGAACAAGTGACCTGTCAGACGTGTTTTGATGTGTGCCACTGGCTCTGCCAGTGCTCTGCCAGTGCTCTGCCAGTGCTCTGCAGATGGGGAGCACTGGCAAAGCCAGTGGCAACAACCCATCAATGAATGCGTGACATCGCACTAGCGCCTGAACCCATTTCGCCACTCATATTTGGATGAAACCATGCAGCTTGCTGCCATTTATGCCATTCCACTTACTGCTGGAATTTCACTGGTCTACTGTGCCAGTCGCTTCGAATTGCCCGAAAAAATTCTGCGATCTGCCGTGCTGATGTTTGCAAAAACGATCGCCGCGCTGGTCGTCCTGTACTTGATCCTGTTATATTTGTCTCGGTAACCCCTGGTGCGCTGATGCATGAACATGGATGGAATGCAGAGCATGCGGATATTACTTTTTGAAGACTCCCATACTGAAGACCTGACGCCGGTCGCTCTGTTGCGCCCGGTGTTTGAACTGGTCTGTGGCCGGGATTCATTGCGGCGGCGACTGCAACGTTGGTTTCCGGAGGCCGACTTCGGCGCATGGGTCAGACCCTGGCTGGTCGATGCCTACACTGAAGAACAGCCTGGACTCACAGTCAATTGTTTTGACTGGATTCGCAAAGAGAAAGTCCTGGTGGTGAATGGCCGCTGGTTGCCGGAGCGCCGATTGACAGCTCTGGATCTTGTCACGCACCAGGCTGGTTTTGTCGATGGCCATCCGGCGTGGATGCTCATCCCCGGCGAAGAACTTGGCGAACTTATGCAGGGTGATCCTGCAACGGCATTAGCTCAGTATGCCCACAGTCAACGGGGACTTCCGACAAGCGGACGCTGGATTCAATACCCCTGGGACCTTGTCTACCAGAATGCGGCACAGCTGATTCGGGATTTTACGGATGAAGGAGTTTCGCAGCCTCCAAAGCTGGAGCATGTGCAGGTGCTCGGCGATCTGTCGGACGTCTATATTTCTGCGCAGGCAGAAATTGATCCGTACGTGGTGATCGATGCTCGCGGCGGGCCAGTGTCCATCGATCGTGATGCGAGGATTCAATCCTTTACACGGATCGAAGGCCCCTGTCATATTGGTCGCGGCTCACATCTGTTTCGCGCCCTGATTCGAAAGGGAACAACGATCGGCGAACACTGTCGAGCGGGTGGTGAAATTGAAGAATCGATTATGCACAGCTACGTCAACAAGTACCATGAAGGTTTCCTGGGACACAGCTACGTTTGTCCGTGGGTCAATATCGGCGCGATGTCGTGTACCTCGGATCTGAAGAACGACTACACCACCGTGAAAGTGCCACTGCACGGTCAGATGATAGATTCCGGATTGAGCAAAGTCGGATCTTTTATCGGCGACCACGCCAAGATCGCAATGAACAGCATGTTCAATTCCGGTTCATCGATTGGTGTCTGTTCGATGTTGATTCCCGGAGGACGATTGCTGCCCCGGAATGTTCCGTCATTCAGCAGCGTGACGTTTGGTGAACTGACAGGCGACTGGCCTCCGGACGCAGCCGTTGAGACTGCTCGATCGATGATGAACCGTCGCAATCAGACATTGACACTCCACGCCGAAAGACTATTACGGCTTGTGCATCAACGCACCGAACAGGAACGCCAGACCACGATACAACGGGCCACGAACCGCAGAGTTCTCCGTACTTAGATTCTTTCTTTCCAACAACTGCGCATGTTGCGCGCATCTTTTCGGCCGTAGTTCTTTGGGATTTCGAAATTCGGACTTCGGATTTGCGGCTTCGCCGCGTCAGGATGGACATTCATGTCCGTCGTGGACCACGCTGGTCGCTCTGCTGCAGTTCAATTCAGAAACTGCGGGTGCCGGCGTCCGCTGCAGCCTCGGCATCCATGCGGAAGATCATATCCGTCGCACGACCGCAGTGAGGACATGGGATGCGGAAATGGCTGGTCACTCTGGTAATGGCTCGCAAATCCGGATTTGCCAGGCACAGGTTTCCAAGGGCATCAAAGCCGACGGCCTGAGTGCCGTCAGGCACGCTGGCAAAGTTGAGAAAATCAAGAGGGCGAACCTGTTCACGTGACACAGAGGTCAATCTCGCATGTCCGGCTGAGCGGCCCGCAAGTACCAGCATGGAACCATCAGGCTGAAGGATCAATCGCGATGAACCCGGTGGTGCAAATCCAGATGGAGTGACATCACCGCTGGCGGCAATGTGGACCATTTCACCAGAGACCAGCAACGCTTCCGTCTGACCACCAGCGTTCAATACCAGATCCGACACTGGCTGATAAATCCGCGTAAGTTCAGTGACGTCACCGTCCGTAGTGATCAAAACGATGCGACCTGCATCCGCTGATGCAACAAAAAACTGCCCGATCGTGTCTCGCACAAATGATGTCGCTGCAAATGTCAGTTCGTGCAGCACGGTACTCTGACCAATCGGGTTCACCATCTGAATCTGCGACTCTTGAGCATCGGATGTGAGCACATACAGATTATCGTCAGCATCGAGTTGAATACGTCGGATGTGGCTGAGGTCTGAAACCGGCAAGCTGACTTCGCCATCTCTGTCCAGCCGAAACACGCACTTCGCGCTGTGGTCGGCAACAAAGATATGTCCGGCCTTTCCAATTCGCAGATCGACAGGTTCGATCACCTTCACCTGAAGGCGTTCAATCACAGGCCGCGACTGGACAATGATCGGAGCGTGATCGTGATTTTGAATGGCACCCAGTGCTGGGGCTTCTTGCGCTGGCACTTCTTGCGCAGGCAGCGGCGCACCAACACCGAGGATCGATCCAAAACAACAGAGCGATGTGATGATTCTGGAAATACTCAACGCATTTTGCATTTCGCAAAGTTCCCCGAACCGTGGCCGGCTGTGAGAGATCGCAGGGACGCTGTCGACAACGCCCAGACAGCGTTAGTATCAGAACCCGCACCACCTGCGTCAATGATCAGATTCAGGAAATCTTGCCCAGTTTGGCAAGCCGAGGGACTAAGTCGCTCGTTCAACGCGGAGAATCAGTGTGCGGAATGCGGCAGGCCGGGGTTGGCTGCTCTGGAGTTCGACTGTCCGGGACTCACGATGACGAGCAGGGAAATGCGTTGAAAACGGTGTCTGCGTTGAAAACGGTGTCTGGAACGCTTGAGGGATCGACTGCGTTAACCTGGCGGCGGGGGTAACGCATCCATTCCAAAAACCGAACCGCCGCCGCTCTGGTTGAACGGTACGCCCAACATGGGCGTGAACTTGTGGGGTGCAA
>CAZFDW010000679.1:0-3313 GCA_964517865.1 uncultured Chitinophaga sp. | reverse complement strand
CAGATCGACATCGCGACCTCGCAGCACCGCGCCCATCCCACCCCGAGCGATCTCCCCTGAGATTTGGTACCGGTCGCCTGCCTGCGACTTTTGCGGCATCGCGTCGGAGTTCGGCTTTACCACATGGGAACTTTCGCCTTCGGCCTCACGCAGCAACACGGGTCGCATGTCTCCCAGACTGGAACGCGGCGCTCTGCCTGGTTTGCCGAAACCTGCCGCCATTCCTGCATCGAGGGAATCGGCCGCATCCGGGGGAAGGCCGACGGTTTGATCCGGATCATGATTTTCATTCATCGCTTTGGACTCCGCGTGCTAAAGGACTGATAGATCAGGATCAGACCAACGGCCGTTTTCGCGCAGGAAAAATGGAAAAATCACGAAAGAGATCGCAACAGTCCCGCGGCTTCCAGTTCCAGCTCTGCCGGACTGCCGGGATGATGAAAGGCGACTACCTCCATGAGAGCCGCCCGAAACTCCTGGCGGGCAACAGCATAATCATGGTGCAGGCGTGCCGCTTCGATGCTCCAAAGCTGCGCAATTTCCCGAATTGGCACGTTTTCCTCGAATCGCAGTCGCAGCAATTCGACGCGCTGAATGGCCTCGGCACCGTCTTCGGCGGCTCGCGATTTTTGTAATCTGGCCGCTTCGGCCATGACGGATTCCGCCCAACTGCGTTCGAAGAGTTGAGATAGGCTGGCTTCTTTTGCTTCCACGTCCGGCAGCGGGTCGCTGCAACGACTGGGGTGACTTTCGAAGCGGCGAGCAACGTTTCGGACTACTCCGTACAGAAAGGCACGGAAATTCGGAACGCGGCCTGCTCCTGCAGTTTCCAGCGCGCCACCTTTTCGAAAACACTCGACGAAAACCTCTTGTGTGGCGTCGTCCAGATCTTCACGCAGTGCCGAGCCACGCCAGCGAGCGGACAAATAAGCCTGCACGATGCCAAGGTAGCGACGCCCCAGTTCGTCACGATCGGCGTGACTGCCTGCGGCCGCAGCTTTGATCACCGTCCAGCACGTCGATTCAGAATTGGCCATTGTTCGCTCTGTGAGGGATTCTGAATGCTCTGGCCGGGAGTTTGCCAACCAGTGCTTTATCAAGCCAACGCATTGGTGTTCAAAATGTAGGCCGGACCAAGCGGAGCGCCGTTCCGGCACTTGGCCGAGCTGCCGGAACGGCGCTCCGCTTGGTTCGTCTATGCGAAAATCAAGTCTTGACATGGCACCACGCGCGCGGCTGAAGCGAATTCACCGCAGTTGGTGTTGTATTGGGGATGCGGCGTTAACGGAACCGACTTCGTGATCGATACAGGCAGGCGAACGTGTTATTATTGGGCCTCCAGTCATACCAACCCGAAGCGCCAGCGAGGAATTCAGCCATTTCCGCCTCGCTGGCGCTTCGGGTTGGTATTAAATCAACAGACCGCTAGCGCCTTGCGGCTAACTCAACAACACGTCCTTCAGTCCTGGCCGCGCGGAGTATGTGAGCGTACGCCTTATGTCCGATGTCACCCGTATCCTGTCGCAAATCGAATCGGGCGATCCGTCGGCTGCTGAGCAATTGTTGCCGCTGGTGTATGAGGAGTTGCGAAAACTGGCAGCGGTGAAACTCACTCAAGAGGCTTCGGGGCAGTCTCTGCATCCGACGCTCCTGGTCCATGACGCTTACCTCCGCCTCGTCGATGTCGATGCTCAACCGAAATGGAACAGTCGCGGGCATTTCTTTAGCGCTGCCGCCGAGGCGATGCGGCGGATTCTGGTGGAACATGCGAGACGAAAGCGCAGCGAGAAACATGGTGGCAAAATGCAACGTGTCGATCTCGACGCGATCCATCCCCAGGTTCCAACCCGCGACGATGAGCTGATTGCTCTCGATGAAGCTTTAAGCCGGCTCGACGAAAAATGGCCTGAAAAAGCCAAATTGGTTAAGCTGCGGTACTTTGCGGGCTTTACCATTCCAGAGGCTGCCGATGCTTTAGGAATTTCGCACGCCACGGCCGAACGCTATTGGAGTTTCTGCAAAACCTGGTTGCTTACCGAGATAAAAAACAAATCCTGAGAATGGTTGAGGGGATTTGGCGTCGGTTTTCGCACTGTTATGCAGAGGCCCACTTTCATCACAGGATTCCACACATGGACCAGGACAACGCCAATCATCTCGAAACCATCTTCTTCGCTGCCCTGGATATCCATGATCCGGAAGCTCGGGCCAGCTATCTTGCCGAGAATTGCGGCCAGGACGCTGAACTCAGACAACGCATCGACCAAATGCTCGCGATTCAGTCGAAGGTCGGCAGCTTCATGGAAAACCCGCCTGTCGCTTTCGACGGCACCATCGATCTCGACAAGAAAATCCTCGACGCAGGCCTCACCGCTGGGCTGAGAGAAGATCAAGCGGTCGTTATCGGCTCGGCGAATCACAGCGTGCTCAAATCTCTGAGCCGAACGCTCACTGAAATGCCACGAGTCATGCTCCGCGATCCCAAAGAGGTCGGTGTCGATCCGATTGTTCGACCTCGCTCCAAAGAAATTCCGGCTGACCATTCAGAGAGTCGCTATCGACTCGACGGCGAAATCGCCCGCGGTGGCATGGGTGCCATCATCAAAGGACGTGACATCGATCTGGGTCGAGATCTGGCGATCAAGGTGTTGTTGGATACCCACAAGGACAAGCCTGACGTCATCCAGCGATTTATCGAGGAAGCTCAAATCGGTGGCCAACTGCAACATCCAGGGATCGTACCCGTCTATGAACTTGGACAGTTCGGCGACGAGCGACCCTTCTTCAGCATGAAGCTGGTCAAAGGACAAACTCTGGCGCAAGTGCTTGGTGCGAGGAAGCATCTGTCTGAAGACCGCGCGAAGTACCTGGGCATCTTCGAGCAGATCTGCCAAACCATGGCTTATGCTCATAGTCGGGGCGTGATCCATCGCGATTTGAAACCGTCCAACATCATGGTCGGTGCCTTTGGCGAAGTGCAGGTGATGGACTGGGGCCTGGCCAAGGTACTGGCGGTTGGTGGCATCGCTGACGAAAAGAGGTCGCTCGAAAAGCAGACCGAAGTCAGCATCATCCGTACGCTGCGGAGTGTCGGTAGCGATTCGCCCGGAGCATTGGGTTCGCAGACCCAGATGGGCAGCGTGATGGGTACACCCGCCTATATGTCTCCAGAGCAAGCCTTGGGTGAAGTGGACCGACTGGATGAACGGACCGACGTGTTTGGTTTGGGAGCTATCCTGTGCGAAATTCTCACAGGCAAACCTCCGTATGTGGGAGCGAGCGGCGAGCAGGTCTTTCGGATGGCCAGCCGTGG
>CAZFDW010000678.1:0-3328 GCA_964517865.1 uncultured Chitinophaga sp. | reverse complement strand
GATCATGCACGCGTGATGGAACGCATGAAAGTCACGGAGACGATTTTCCCGGAACGTGAATCGGCGCTCAGCCTGGGAAAACGTATCTCCGGTTCCGGGTTGCTGAATTACGTCAAACTTGGAACAGGCTTCAGTATTCAGGAAATGGGTGTTCCCGATTCGTGGGAGGGCAAAACTCTGCGCGAACTGGAACTGCGGCAGCGATTCGGAATCACGATCGTTGCAATTCACGACATCCTGACCGACAAGATGGCCGCCTCGAGCAACCCGGATGTGCGGCTGAAAGATTCCGACACGTTGCTGGTCGCCGGCAGCGATGAAGACCTGGCGCAAGCGGCTGCTGAAAAATAGGAATCCGGCATGCGCCGCATTCTGTCACAATCGCAGATAGATTTTCTGCCGGTGCAGCCAGTACAGGAATAGCCAGAAGACGACGAACGTGCCGGTCGCGAGCGTAATTGGAGCGTACCAGTCCGGATCGAGTGCTCTCGGGCCGAAGGTGGCCTCGATGAGTCCGGCAAAGTGGACACTGATCAGACTTTCTTTAGTCCAGCCGCCGAGGGTTTGCCCCAGCAGATACGTCAGAATGGAATTCATGCCGACGACCACCAGCGGGAAGGCCAGAAATTTCAGCGGCGCGATGTCGAACAGCAGATAGAACAGAGCCAGCATTCCAATCACGTAGCCGCCACTGAAGAGTACCCAACTCGGCGTCCAGATGCGTTTCACGATCGGACACACCGTCATGTCAGCAAGGATGCCAAGCCCCAGACAAATCCCGGCGGCAACGATCAGAATTCCCAGCTTCTTCCAGTGCGAATAGCCACCTGCGAGCAGTAACTGTCCGCAGAGCATGCCCAGTAGTGTGGTGCCGATGGACGGTACAAAACTCAACGTGGCATAACCTCCTGTATGCGGTGACCAGGGCACATCGTTTTGCAGGAACACGCGGCGAATCCAGGTGGCGCCAGCAGGCGGCACCGGTGGCACAATTTCTGTTGTCGTATCTGTCACAGATTTATCCATCGCCCCTGATTCAGCCCCGGACGCTCCGGTTGCAGACACATCTGCGGGATCAGGAACAACGGGGCTGTCCGCAGCCGGAGATTCAACGGCATCGGATGAAGTTTCGCCGGGGTCCTTTGTTTCTGCCTCCTGCCCCACCGTCAACACGACGGGGCGCCAATCCGAATTCCTGTGGACAGCGGCGGCACCTTCAGCGGGTTGAGAGTCCGGTTCAGGGACGGTCCGCAGTATTGGCAACAACCAACGGTCAAAAAAGAATGCGGCGTTGGCATTCTTGGACCAGGCAGCCAGGCGGCCTTCGAAGACTTCACCGTCCTTCGCGCTCGCCGAGACACCTGCATAGTCATAATCTGCGGGCGGCGGATTATAGAAGAACAGCCCCCAGTATCCTACCAGAATCGAGACCAATGCCACGACTTGTACCATGGGCTTGAAGTTGAGCAGACACCAGGCGAAGAAATAGCCAAGCCCGATCTGGCACAACACGTTCGGGAATTCCCAGGTCGTATGGTCTTTGCCACGCGACTGCAGGAATACTCCAATCAGCACGAGTGCCGCCGACCGCATCATCGCATGCAGCGCTCGCCGCAGGAACGAATGATCCTGCTGTGATCGCCGAGCGTACGAAAACGGCATGGCCACACCGACCATAAACATGAACGCCGGCTGAATGAGATCCCAGAACGACACTTTGTAAAAGTCAAATGCACTTCGCCATGCCGGATGCTCAAAATGCCAGGCCATATTGTTCCAATCCTCATGATTGTGAACCTGCCAGACGGCTGATGAATCATTGATCTCCGCAAACTTTGCGATCCCGAAACCGGTGGCTGCCAGCAGCATCATGATGAAGCCGCGAAACGCATCAAGCGAAACCAACCGGCCGGGCACTTTGTCAGGCCGCTTCTTGGTGCCCTGTGATCCTGACGAGTCGTTCCGACCTGTTGCCTGCAATGCTGCTCCGGCTGCCGCCGACGCAGCACCCTGGATGATGGGTGGCGATGCAATCGCGTATGTCCCTGCCTCCCTGGGTACTGATTCGGGTGCGGGAGTTGTTTTCGGGGGCACTGGCTTCGGGGGCACTGGCTTTCCAACCATCGCGAACCTCAATTCCTGGTGATATGAGTTTGCAGTGAACGCACGATCTGCGTTTTCAGGGTATAGTGTGGCGGATTCGGCGTACAATGGAAGCCGTGTTTGCTGATCACGCACGATCGGACGCAGGCCAATATCCCGAACAGGTTGTTCTCACGCGAATCCTGTCCTGATAAGGTCCGCTGAATATGCGAATCACGTTACTGACACTTTGCGGCATCTTCATGATCGCGTCGCCGCTGCGAGCTGATTCCGGGCCGAAAATGAATTTCGTCTTTGTGCTCATTGATGACCTCGGATGGGCCGACTTGTCGTGCTATGGCAGCACGTACCATGAGACGCCGAATCTTGATGCTCTGGCCAGTTCGGGGGTAAAATTTACGCAAGCCTACGCCGCCTGTCCGGTCTGTTCGCCAACCCGAGCCAGCATCATGACGGGACGGCACCCGGTGCGCGTCGATATCACAGACTGGATTCCGGGACAGAACGCAAAACGAGACACTGCCAATCGGTTCCTGCAGATTGACGATCGGAACGAGCTTCCGCTGCAGGAAGTCACCATCGCAGAGATCCTGCACGACGCCGGATATCAGACATTCTTCGCAGGCAAATGGCACCTTGGCGGCGCGGGCTTCCTGCCGACAGATCAGGGATTTGACGTCAATCATGGTGGCGGACACTGGGGACAACCTCCAGCCGGATACTTTGCCCCCTGGAAAAACGCCTATCTGCAGGAACATCACGAAGGCGAATACATCACTGAACGACTCACGGAAGAATCTGTCGACTTTCTGAAAGGCCGCGATCAGTCTCGTCCGTTTCTGCTGTTCCTGTCGCACTACGATGTGCATACGCCGATTCACAAAGTCGATAAGCACTTTGAGCATTTCGACGAGAAACGAAAAACGATCGATACCGTTCCATCACCGATCCCCGAACGACGCGGAATCTCCAGGGCTCAACAGGACAACGCGCAATATGCCTCAATGGTCTCTGCGATTGATGACAGCGTCGGCCAGATTATGGCAGCGATTCAGGAAACCGGACTGGAAGACTCGACCACAATCATCTTCACTTCGGACAACGGTGGTCTCTGTACGCTCCGGAAAGAGGGACCAACCTGCAACTTGCCGCTACGTTCCGGAAAAGGCTGGTTGTATGAAGGTGGCATTCGCGTTCCGTTGATCGTGCGAGTCCCCGGCATCAC
>CAZFDW010000677.1:0-3328 GCA_964517865.1 uncultured Chitinophaga sp. | reverse complement strand
GCAAAATCCCGTCGGCGGAGCGACGGGTGTACGGTACACCCGTCGCTCCGCCGACGGGATTGCCTCCACTTTCGCACAACCACGCCCCAGACACAGCGCGGAAAACACGGATTTATTGATCGACGGATTCTTGGTTATGGAGTGGGGCCAGGCACAACGGGGCCAGCAGAAAAACGGGGCCAGCAGGCTGGCTGAGGAAAGCGGCAGCAGGCTGCCGCAGTCCAAGGGAATAATCAAAGATGTTGGTTCGGGGCGAACGGCTGCCTTCGATTACGAGATCACATCCGCAATGACTTTCCCATGCACGTCGGTCAGTCGATAATCGCGGCCCTGAAAACGGTATGTCAACTGTTCGTGGTTGAAACCCAGCAGGTGCAGAATCGTCGCCTGCAGGTCATGCGGCGTGACTTTGTTTTCCACCACGCCAAAACCCAGTTCGTCGGTCTGACCGTAGTTGAAACCACCCTTGACGCCACCGCCAGCCATCCACATTGTAAAACAGTCCGGGAAGTGATCTCGGCCAAGAATGTTGCTCGCCGCCGTACGACCTTCACGGAACGGCGTGCGCCCAAATTCTCCACCACAGATGATCAGAGTGTCCTCAAACAATCCACGCTGTTTGAGGTCTTCGATCAAGGCCGCAATCGGTTTGTCGGTCTTCGCCCATTTGTTGGTGAGCCCATCGGTCAGGCCTTCGCCAGCACCAGTTCCGTGGAAGTCCCAGCCCCAGTCAAACAATTGCACATATCGCACGCCCTGCTCCACCAGTCGTCGAGCCAGCAGGCAATTGTTGGCAAAACTGGATTCGCCCGGCTGCGCGCCGTACGCTTCATGCGTTTCCTTTGTTTCCTTTGTGATATCCATGACTTCCGGCACTGAGGCCTGCATCCGATACGCAAGCTCGTACTGTGCGATGCGTGTAATGGTTTCCGGATGGCCCAGTTCCTGTGCCTGCAACTGGTTGAGTTCTTTCAAAGTGTCCAGCGATCTGCGTCGGACAGCACGATCCATGCCGGCGGGATCCGAAACATACAGGACCGGGTCACCTTTGGAACGACATTGCACGCCCTGAAACACCGACGGCAGGAATCCGCTGCCGTAGGAGTTTGCTCCGCCATTCGGCTGAACACCGCTGCTGATCAGAGCGACAAATCCAGGCAAGTCCTGGTTTTCCGTGCCCAACCCGTAGGTGACCCACGACCCCATCGAAGGCCGGCCTGAACGCGGCGATCCGGTGTAAATCAGCAGCTCCGCCGGAGCGTGATTGAACTGGTCTGTGTTCATCGAATGAATGAAACACATGTCATCAGCGATGCGATGAAAATTCGGCACGGCATCCGATAGCCACGTTCCCGATTGACCGTGCTGCGTAAACGTCCGCGGTGTGCCGAGCAGTTTTGGCACGCCGGAAGTAAACGCGAATGTGCGACCCTTGAGAAATTCATCCGGGCAATCCTGTCCCGTGCGTTTCACCAGTTCCGGCTTGTAGTCGTAGATGTCCAGATTCGGCGGCGACCCGGTCAGATGCAGATAGATGACTCGCTTCGCCTTGGCGTCGAAGTGCGGCTTTCGTCCCTGCAGCGGCGTGGTGGGATCGATAGGGATATCCGCCTGAGCGAGTCCGCCGTGGAGAGAGGAAAGTGCGATCGCTCCCAGTCCGACCCCTGATGAAGACAGAAAATGGCGGCGCGTCCGATGTTGCAATTGGGTGAGTTGGCTGTGCATGACGAAGAACCCTGGCAGGAAAATGGAGAAGCCGTCCACGATCGGGTTTGAAGACCGGCAAGCGGGGCGGGGCCAGCCCCGCAGTGTGAAATGCGAGATCGTCAGGATACCAGCAATTTCGATCGCGAACCAGGGAAAACCGGATTCAATCGCGTACCCAGGTGCAGTCGCCGATTTCGGTAGGTCCTGCTTGCCGAGCAGGACTTCGCGGCCACGCCGCGACCAGCGACGAGTCGCGGTCGAAAGGACGGCCACGCGGCGACGTGGAGCGGATGTGCGACCCATCGCGGTTCGCCTTACGGCGAAAGTCCTTTCCGGCAGAAAGGACCTACCCTCAGTCTTCCATGATCGGCAATGGGCTGTTACGCTCGCGTTCCAGAATCAGGCACCGACCTCCGTCAGCAAATTCGCAGAGATTCATGTAAACTCGCATCAACAACAGGCCGCGACCTGTGGGACGCTCGATGAATTCTTCCTGCGTGGGATCGGGGACTGCGGTCGGGTCAAACCCCGCGCCCTGATCCTGAATCTCGACACGAAGTTTCGTGGCGTCAATCCGACAGGACACGCGCACCAGCCTTGACTCGTCCATTTGATTTCCGTGCTTGATTGCGTTTGCCATGCCTTCTTCAAACGACAGCCGCACGGCAAATACGTCACGCACCGAGTAGGAGAATCGTTCCATCATCTGAACGATCCTGTCCTGCAATGCCAGACCTTCGCAGAGAATACTGGGGATGCTTGCTTCGAATTCCACAGGTTCAGTCATAGCGCATTCGAAACCGGAAGAAAACCACAGAACATCGCAGGACAATGCCTGCAAAAACCGGCGACAAGCGCCTTGCCGCTCACAAGAACAGCATTATTCCGACAGACTCCTAGCCAACTTTTTTCAGCGCATCGTCCAGGTCGGTACACAACGTCAGCACTTTGTTGAGCTGTGTGATCTTGAACACGTCCAGAATGTCTTTCTGGATACTGCACAGCGCCAGCTTTCCACCGGCAGTGCTGGTCTTCTTATGCATCGTAATCAGTTTCCCCAGAGCCGCACTGGAAAGGTATTCCACCAGCGTGAAGTCCAGCACGATTTTCTTGCGACCGTCCTTATCCACCAAGGCAAACAATTCCTGCCCCAGCGCGTCAATATTCGCTTCGTCCAGGATCTTCTTTTCCAGAAGACGTGCGACGGTCACACCACTGATTTCTTCGATATCAATCCGACGATCGGACTTTGACATTGCCAGCCCCTCTAAGTGCTTTGATATTCCGGCAGCCCGCCGGAACAGATTTCTGAGCCTCGATCATTACCCCGCGAGCCGATGCTGTCAAGCGATGTCTCCTTACCATTCGCAGGAACGGAATTTCCGACATGTCGGTCGTGAGGGGAAATCCGTCGCACTTCGCCGCAGATCGCCTTGTCGAGCTGACATTGCATGATGCCGCGACTCGCTCAGAATCGGCATTTTTCTGCGATTTGCCAGAACGAATTTCCGGCAAAGTTCTGACGACTTGCGCTTGCGTCAAATTGGATGCCTGCGTATTGTGTCTCTGCACTTCATGTGCGTTACCTCTGCCAGCTTCGTCTTGCAGCAAAACAAGTTGA
>CAZFDW010000676.1:0-3350 GCA_964517865.1 uncultured Chitinophaga sp. | reverse complement strand
GAAGATCGACGACAGCCGTCTTCCATGTCATCAGCGAAGCCAGTGCCAGCACTTCCTCAGCGTTGACTTCATGATGATAGCGTAAGCCACCCTTCATGGGGCCTCGCGCGCTGTTGTGCTGCATGCGGTAGCCGACGAATGTGGCAATCTCGCCGTTGTCGCGCTTGATCGGTACCTGGACTTTGATTTCCCGTTCGGGAGTCATCAACAGTGTTCTCATGCTGGACGACAAATCCAGCACCGAAGCAGCTTCAACGAAATACTGTTCGGCGGCTTCTAAAGCGCTCTTCATATTCTGTGGGCCTTGTGGGCTGAACGGCGCAGGAACTGACCTGATAAAAAGAGGTATATGCTTTCAGCCAGTGCATTCCAATTGAGGCTGGCTTTTTTCTCTGTGCGACTCACCAGTCAGACGGAGGATGCGTGATGATGTAGCGGGCAATTTCACGAGCATAAAGCGCCATTCCGATTCGTGACAGAATGGGAGCTTCAGTGGAGAACAGTTTATGGACATCCTCGCCATTTTTAAACGTCGGTGACGTATCGCAGAATCGAATCCCGCTGTGATTGCAAAACGCCTGCAGGACTTCAAACGGAAACCGGCCGTGGAAAGGCGCCGTGCCGCGAATCCCGCAACGACGACTCAATTGCGGTGCGTTGTCCGCCGAGACAACCTGCCACAGCACTGGTGCCGTCGTGACCAGTAAACGACCACCGGATGCTTCGACTGAAGCTTTCAGGCGGGAAATTGGTTCCAGGGCGTGACTTACCTGCAAACGAATGTCCGGCAGATCATCCGCAATCCATTCGAATAAATTCGCGTTGCGGGAAGCGGGGGAAATCGAAAGCATCTCAGGTCCCTGCTCGCGAACCCTCGCAAGCAGCCAACTGCCAGTTGCAGACCGCCTGACAAAATGGGTCAGGACATTTTCTGGTCTCGGTTTCAGCCGCAAAGCAGGATGGGAACACACCGCGTGATCGTGTCCACTCAACAGCAGACTGCGATAGCACTGGTCATCGGCGATGTCGGTCATATCGACATGCAGGATGACAAGGTCAGGTTTGAGCTTCGCGAAATCATGTTCGAACTTCAGCCACGACAGGAGCGGACAATAGCCGGGGATGCCGCAGTTGATCACTTCCAGCCGAGCCTGCGTCTGCTTCATCAGAAATTGTTGCAAATGAGCCGAAACAGTTTCGTTTTCATTGACCGCTGTGCCACAGATACTGTCATCCCCGAGAATCAGAATACGATAGGATCCCTCTGGCGCCGGGACTTCCGGTTCGTCACCGCGACAGCCGAATGAGTTCACCCGAAAGGCATGCCTGCCGCTCGCCGGACCGGCCTGATGCATGGTTTTCAGCATCCGCTGAAGTTCATGGTGGCAGACAGCGGAGGGAACAAGCAACGCTTGATCGGCGGCAGTCGCCTGGACTGTGACGCCTTGCATCACTCGCATCGATTTCCCTTGTAGCCAGAATTCAGCACCCACCAATACGAAGACTAACAGCACAACGGCTGTTACTGCATTTCGCATGGTTGTCATTGGACGGAACGCCATTGAAATCTGCGCAAAGTGATCGACCGCCGGAGACCCACGCTGAAGTGTCGGAATTCCGGGTGCTTTTTCGTTTCGACGGGAAACCCCGAAGTCTAGGTTTGTTCCTGAAAACGCCTCAAGAGGAACAGAGCATTTGTTCAGTACTGCATCATGGCAGCGGTTCTCGAGGTAGGGCGAGCGGCTGGGCGTGAGCCCTCCGTGGCCCCTGCATGAACACACGGAGGGCTGACGCCCAGCCGCTCGCCCTAAAGACATCCGACGGAATCCGTCCGATGAATTGCCGCCTTCGCAGTCGTGAGACTTCGCAGCCTATTCTGATGGCCCATCGTGCCACATTGAAATCGCTGGCTGTAGAATTTGACCTGCCCGGGAACCAACGTCCGTTTTAGTATTCTGCAGTCGGATAACCATGAAAACACTTCCTGTCACGATCTTGTCCGGCTTTGTGGGTGCTGGAAAAACGGCCGTTCTTCAGCATGTGCTGAACAATCTGCAAGGGCTGAAAGTTGCCGTAATTCTGAATGACACGGAAAGTGAAGACCTGCTGCCACAAATGACAAAGCTGCTCGGGGCAGGGCAGTTCGACTATTTGCTGATTGAGTCGAAAGGTCATTCGGAACCAATGGCCGTGGCAGAGTCCGTTTCCTCTGTGAATGAAGACGGTGAAGCGTCAAGTGACATCGCACACATCGACACCATGGTCACCATCGTGGACGCGGCGAATTTCCTGAACGACTTTCAGTGTGTCGAAGAACTTCGGGATCGAGGGTTCGGAGTTGATGACGCAGACAACCGTGACATTGCACGACTGCTGATCGAACAGATCGAATTCGCCAACGTGATCCTGCTCAACAAGACGGATCTTGTTTCGGAAGAAGAATGCGGGCTGCTGCTGGCGATCCTTGCAAAACTCAATCCGGATGCCCGCGTTTTGGCAATTGAGCATGGTCAGGTGCCGGTTGAAGAAGTCGTGAATACGGGACGATACCAGCAGGAATGGGCTCGCGAAGCTGATGCCTGGCAGTCAATGCTGGCTGGCAGTCAAACGGGTGAAACTGATGCATATGGCGTCTCCAGTTTTGTGTATCAAGCGCGTCGGCCATTTCATCCGCAGCGGTTCTGGGATTTCTGGATGGAGAGTGACTACGCGCCGCATATTCTGCGCTCAAAGGGCTACTTCTGGCTGGCGACAAGAAATGCGATGTCCGGATTCTGGTCACATGCCGGACAGGTGCTTGCGGCGGAACCCGGGGGAGCCTGGTGGGCAGAAACTCCACGTGCAGAATGGCCGACCGACGATCCGGAGCTGCTTTCCGAGTTGAGCTCGGTCTGGGACGAAGTCTGGGGGGACCGACGTCAGGAGTTGATGCTCATCGTTCAGGATCTGGATGCCGCTGCGGTCATTGATGCTCTGCACCAATGCCTGCTGACGGACGGTGAAATGCAGTCCGGGCCGTCGGAGTGGGGAAGAATGGAAGATCCGTTCGGCTCGTGGGATGCTGACCATGTGTGCGACGGGTCACACGATCACGATCACCGCTGAGCGACTGATTTCGATGCGCGCCGTCTGGACATTCCTGCGTGCAACATAAGTCCTGTACGACCCGTCCAGGAGTCTGCCCCGATACGCCAGGATCGTGAGCGGCAAGGCGCTAGCCTAATGGCACTTGGTTTAGAAAATGTGAGCCGCAAGGCGCTAGCCGCGGGTGTGTGTCTGCCGTGTTTTCAGTCGGACACCGGCGGCTAGCGGACTGTTGATTTAGTCCCAATTCTGTTCGTAGTCCCGGC
>CAZFDW010000675.1:0-3352 GCA_964517865.1 uncultured Chitinophaga sp. | reverse complement strand
TGTCTGCCGTGTTTTCAGTCGGACACCGGCGGCTAGCGCCTTGCCGCTCACAAAAAGAGCGGTAATCAGACTGACTCGTGGTGCCTTGTCAACGCACTAGTGAATCGCGGGCACTGGAGGATCAGCGACAGGCACCGAAAACACGGTTACGGACGTTGCAATTTGACCGATTCGCCAATCGACGTTGTCTGACAATCCAAGGAATACAATCACGTTGGGAGGCAGTTTGTACATCTCAGTCGGCTCGCGGATCGATGAGATTGCGAAGTACGACTGAAGACTGAAGCCATAGCCTCCTGCGGAATACAGAAGTGGTTGTGCGGGAGTGACACGTGGCGATGTGTTGCTGAAACTAAGCTTGATTGCCGAATTGCAGCCATTTGCGGCGTAAAAGAACGGTGCACCGGTCCAGGGATCTGTTTGAATTCTGGTGATTGACGGGTCGCCATGTGACACGTCGAGCAGGCTGTCAGGGAACTTACCATGAGCAAGCCGATACTGCTGCAGCATGATTGTCAGGAGTGTCGCTCTCTCTGACGCGATTGTGTCAACGTGCGGAATGGAAGCGTTGTTCGCGTTGTGACCGGACTCGAACACATGCATGTCGACGCTCATGTCGCCGAGTTCGCTGGTTGCCATGAATCGCTTCAGTTGGCCGATTCTCTGAGTCGGCGTGTCAACAGAGAAACGGACTCGGCCATCGATCGTCATCGAGCGGTATTTTTCCACAAGCAGTGCTTCAGACAGCCACATCATGTAGACGGCTCTCGCAGGCTCGAAGGCTCGCTGGCCGCAGATCGCAGCTTCCATCTCCGTCAAGGTGTGTTGCGATTCAAAGCCACGCTGATCGTCTGTCAGTTTCCTGAGTCGGTTGAAAAATGCCTCATCGTTAAAGGCCGCTGTGGACCAGAACAGGGTGCGTCTTTGCAGCATCAGCTGCGGGTCCTGCCATTGCGGAACGGCTTTGCCATCGCGTTGAGTCATCACCAGAGCAGACTCTAATTCCGTGAAGAGCGACTCCAGATCAACGGTCGAAAGATCCGCAGACCCCAGCAATAATCGCAGGCGTCCCAGCGCGACGCGTTCCGCGTCGAGGCAAACGAGCCAATTCCACCAGGACGAGGTTTGCATTGCCAGGGACCGGTTGACGTGAATGGCACGCACGATCTGCTGCACGGCCCCCGCAATATCGCCGTCACGTTCTCGATGGCGTGCGTCCTCAAGCAGTCCCACGGACAATACCACGGCCGGAGTGTTTGACCACGGAGCTGTCCACATCACCGGGATGGCGGGAAACCTGTTCTGTTCAGCAAGGACCGCATCGAATGGTTTCAGAAGATCCCGGATGATGTCGGGATCTGTTTCCAGAAACTGCGATTGACTTAACAACCGTGGCTGCTGGTCAAACGATTTCCCACCGACATACCTGTTCTGTCCGATCATCAAATGAAGCAATGGGAATTTTCTTGACGCTGCAGCAAATTCGAGCCAGCACTTTGTCTCTGCTGTGCTATCGAGTCTGTCCCATTCGGACCACGGCGATCTTGCCAACGCCGACAGCTGAGCAATTTCAGGCGCACCTGCAGGGTTTTGCAGGTTGTAGACACCGTGTACCGCATTTCCAGAATCGAGTGTCACAAGCGCAAACAATGGCTGATATCCCCACGTTAGCCAGCCAAGCCATGGGAATACGACACACGGAAGGACCAGCCATAAGGTTTGCCGAATTCGTAGTCGCCATGTGACGCTGCGATCGATCCACTGTCGAGCTGTCGTGGCTGCGGCCAGCAGAAGGCAACATGGAATCGGAACGAGTGCGATCCAGACGGGCCAATCCTTCATAACATTGAAGTACAGAATCGCTGCCGCGATTGTGACAACGAACGAAGCTGAAAACGCGAGGATCTGTCGCCGAATCCAGCAGGCCGTGAGTTGTCCAATACTAAACAGCCCGAGCACTGCCGCAAGACACACGCCGACCTGGAGCCAGTGATCTGCGGCCGTTGATGGGATATCGTTTCGTCCAAACAATGGTCGGCCAAATTCCGGGACTCGAAATAAGTCGATGGCGTTCAGGACACTGGTCTCAGAGTCCTGCGATGATTTGATCCTGCCAGCGCATGGAATGAGGGTCTCAATTTCGATCACTGCAAATACCACGACGCACATTACCAGCAGCCAGGTGAACATCTTGGCGATCCAGATCTGCAGCGGATGGACGCCTGCATTTGCGAGGAGCAAAACGGATCCTGATCGCTGATCCTCCCGCATCGTGCGTTGCCCGCATTCGTGAATGAAGACGAACAAAAACATGAATGGCCAGGGATATTCTCCGTTGCTGAAATATCGTCCCGCACAAATCAGCGTGCCAATCGTCAGCCATGTCACGGCAAAGGGGACCGCCGAACGGCATTCCCGCCACGTCAGCATGCTCATGCCTCGCCGCAGCGTCAAAGGCTGGGCGACGATTCGTTTCAGCCAGCCGTGCCAGAACCATGCGAATGCAGGAATGCGACGAGTTGAGAAGTTCCCGGTGGCCTCCGGCATCGTCCAGCGCAGGGGCAACCTTCCCAAATGCCACGGCTGCGACAGAAAAACCGTGGAGATCACCATCAGGACTGCTGCTATCCCCGCAATCCACGGTGCAATAATTCCCAGTTGGTATTGATGCACGTCCGCTGTGATCGAAAACGCGGTGATCATGATTCCGAGCACGATAACCACCGTGGCTCCGACTGCCGAAAAGATGCTTCGCGCATTTAACGACGCGAACATCCCGGACGCAAAAACCAGTGCAAGGAATGCCGGAGCATAAAGCATTTCGCCATCCTGCCACGAAGCAGCTTTTATGTCGGACAGTCCTGCCAACCGAATCTGTAATCCAAACGGCTGAAAACCGGAATCCCGGAGAATCAAGAAAATGACCCGCAACATGAATTCGAGAGCGGCACTCAGGACCAGCATCGCCAGGCACAACGTCATGCATCCCAAAACAATCGTGGTGATTTTCGCCGACATGAGCGACGATGTGCGACACGGCAGCATGCGCAGCAGATTTGAAGTTTTGTCATCCTCTTCTCCGGCAAACGCAATCGTCGCAGCAGCCACCAGGAACCAGACCGGAATCATCAGGATCACAGGCGCGGCATCGAGCACGGATTCCTCATTGAAGATAAAAATGAGATGCAGTCCCAGCCAGCCCAGCAACAGCACAATCCACAGCATCCGCTGAGCCCGGTACTCTTTCCACATCAGACGAGTGAAGGTGGTGTGCATGGCAATGGTCTCGAAGAGTTCTCAGGATTCAGGATTCAGGATTCAGGATTCAGGATTCAGGATTCAGGATTCAGGA
>CAZFDW010000674.1:0-3352 GCA_964517865.1 uncultured Chitinophaga sp. | reverse complement strand
AAATGGCCCGAAGGGTGCTGCGCACTATTGGTTCCTGACCCCTTTTCCAAGCCCGCGTTCATGCCGATGGCGTAGAGGCTGCACAATCACTATCCTGCCCGGATCCGTAGAATAATTCCCCGGATTCGAACTTCCCGTTTCACCCGATGACCACATCCACCGATCCGCCAGACGATGAGACGCCCGAGTCGGAAGATTCGACGGCCGATATGGGTTCGTCGGACGATATGGGTTCGTCGGACGAAACGACGAAACACCCGTCCGCCGATCCGGACGCAGCCACAACTCAAAAACCAGCCCGATCAAGGAAGTCGCCTTCCGACAAACCCGTCGCCGTTGTGACCGGTGCAGCTCGCCGCGTCGGGCGCGAGATTGCCCTGGCAATGGCTGAACGCGGGCTGGCGGTCGTTGTGCATCATGGAACTTCCACTGTCGAAGCCAACGTACTGGTGAATCGAATTCGCAGTCAGGGCGGCACGGCAATCGCCGTCAGTGCGGATCTGCGCGACCCACGTGCTGCCGCGATGGCCGTGTTCGAATCCGCCGCGCAACTTGGCGAAGTCACGACGCTCATCAATAGCGCCGCCGTGTTTCAAAACCGCGCGTTGCCGTGGGTTGACCTGTACCACTGCAATGTTCACTTATCCGTCAATCTGCTGTCACCCATCTTCCTGGCTCAACAGTTCATCCGCCAGCTTGGTGAAGGCCAGCGCGGCCACATCATCAATATCCTGGACTGGCGGGCACAACGTCCAGGGGCTGATCATCTTGTCTATACCGCGACAAAGGCAGCGTTGTTGAGCGTCACGAAATCGCTGGCCCTGCAACTCGCACCGCTCATTCAGGTCAACGGCCTCGCTCCCGGAGCCATTCTTCCGCCGGAAGATCGAACGAACTGGCACGAGCAACGGGCCATCACATCCATTCCGCTCAAACGCACCGGGTCGCCGAAAGCACTTGTTGACGCTGTCAACTTTCTGCTTGATTCCAATTTCATCACCGGCGAGATCCTGAATGTCACCGGCGGCGAAGAATTGTAAATGGGTTCAGGATTCGGGCAGGTACTCGACTCGGAGAGTCAAGCTACGGAACGGCTAATGCCCCGCGACGGCCGCTATTCCTTCCAGGAACCCCTGCAACTGTCGACTGCGGACGGGGTGTTGGAGTTTTCTGACGGCCTTTGCTTCGATCTGACGCACACGTTCCCGCGTGACCTTAAAGATCCGGCCCACTTCTTCCAGGGTATACGTGTAGCCGTCCCCAAGACCGTACCGCAACTTGATAATTTCGCGTTCACGATACGTCAGAGTCTTCAGGACCGTGTCGATTTTGTCCTTGAGCATTTCTGATGCAGCATTGCTCACCGGGCTATCGGTGCTGCGATCTTCAAGGAAGTCACCGAACGCACTGTCATCACTTTCACCAATGGGCTTGTCGAGACTGATCGGTTGCCGCGAAATTCGCATCACGCGTCGTGCTTCCTCCATCGGGACACCGGCGAGTTCTGCCATCTCTTCGACCGTCGGTTCGCGTCCGTTGTCCTGCAGCAGTGTACGAGAGGCATTTCGCAGACGCGTCATCGTTTCGATCATATGCACCGGAACGCGGATCGTGCGAGCCTGATCCGCGATGGCGCGCGTGATTGCCTGACGAATCCACCATGTGGCGTAGGTCGAGAATTTGTACCCGCGACGGTATTCGTACTTATCGACCGCGCGCATCAGACCCGTGTTACCTTCCTGAATCAGGTCCAGGAAAGTCATGCCGCGATTACGGTACTTCTTGGCAATGGAAACCACCAGACGCAGATTTCCACCCGACAGATCCCGCATTGCTTTGTCGTATTCGGCATGCCGCTGCTGAATTGTGAGTATCTGAGCCGCCATAGATTGTGGCGTCTCCTTCGTCAATTCCATCAGATCGACAAGTTCCTTTTGCAGACAGCGACATTCATCTTCCGCTGAGGACAAGTTGTGCAGGCTGTTGACCTGCTCGTGCAGTTCAGTCATCCGATTGGAAATCTGCTCCATGCGTTTCATGCACGGCTGCAATCGCTGGGTCCGCAGACTCAACTCTTCCAACAGCGTCACGCAACGACGGCGACGTTCAGTGAGACGTTGCTGAACATCTGTTCGTTCAGCTGCGGAAAGATTACCGGAACGCAGCTTTGCGTAGTCGTCCAGATCCCTTTTTCGCATGCTGTCGATCGTGGCCAGGTTGAGCGGCATGCGACCGAGGATTTGTTCCTTCTCGAGGCTTTCTGTCATTGACACTTTGATTGTGCGGTCAAACGGCAACTCACTGCGATGCACCTTGATCAGTGTTTCATGGCAGAAGTTCAAGGCAAATTCACTGGTCAACAATGCGCGGCGAAACCGGCGGCGGGAGACTTCGATCTGCTTGGCAAGGAAGATTTCTTCTTCGCGTGTCAACAGCGGAATTTCACCCATTTGTGACAGATACATGCGAATCGGATCTTCGGTGCTGCGTGATGAGTCTTCGCTGTCGATCCGAATTTCCGGACGACGCTTCCTGCGAAGCGCGAGCGGTTCGCCCACATCGTCCTTGATGGGATCGGCGACGATCTGCATATTCAGTTCTTCGAGGCAGGTGATCAGATTATCCAACTGCAGCGGATCGGTCGCTTCGTCAGGTAAGAAAGCGTTGACCTGCGAAAACAGCAAGTGCCCCTGCTTCAGACCGGTTTCGATCAGTTGGCGAAGAGTTTCATCGAGGCGGTACATATGCAAGCTCCTGTGGTTTTAATCGTTGTCGAGTGATGTTTGGTCGTGGTGTGCCGTTGTGGCAAAAACTGTCACATCAGGTGACAACTGTCTTACTTCATGGAAGAAGGATGACCCATTTGACTTTGACGAAATTTCTGAAGTCGGCGGAGTGCGTCTTTTGCTTCGTCATCGAATTCGCCCGCAGGCTTTTCCGATTGAGACAGAAGTTGTTTCGACACGAGGTTCAGTCGTTTTTCCCGCCGTTCCAGAATTGGTCCAAGGACCCGTTCCAGATGGTCTGGTACCGAAGCACCATCTTGCTCATCACGGATCGGCTGATCCGTCATCAGTCTGAAAATTCCTTTGTCTTCTGCCGTATCCACCACCGCATTGATCAGACTCAGAAGATCTGAATCTGATTCCGCAGCAATGATCAATCGGCTCAGTTCGGGAAGGTCTCCGTCTTCCCTCCAAAGATCGATGCACAACGCCAGCAGCCGCTGATGTCGCACATTTTCGAAATCATCCGCCCCGATATGGTGCTGAATCAAGTCGATCGTCTCCGGACATGTCAGAATGATTTCCAACATCTCCCGTTCCGCTCGCTCCATTGCGTTCTCGGGACG
>CAZFDW010000673.1:0-3352 GCA_964517865.1 uncultured Chitinophaga sp. | reverse complement strand
TATTTGAGATTTGAGATTTGAAATACGAAGCGCGGGGCGTTGCCCACGCGGTTAAACTTTTGTGCCATCCTGAACCGCGCACGGCATAAACCAACACAGGCAATTCATGCGGCACATCGGGTTGCGGGCGACGCCCGCGCTACTTGTTCTCAGCGCCGGCATCAGCAGCCGGCGCAGCAGGTGCCGGTTCAGCAACTTCCGGCATGATGGGGCTGCGTTGGGGGTTCTGATGGTAGATCGGGAAGTCGATCCCCGATTCCTTCATGCAGACAACCCGGCCGGATCTGCTGCTCAGGTACACGCGATCGGTGACGGAATTTCGGATCGGCAGGGTCAGGTCACGGTACTGTTCTTTCGCGACGACCTGGCCAGTCCTGCGATTCACGGTGACCAGTCGTCCAGCAGAATCAATGACATAAACTGCCCTTTCGGTCACGCTCACGAGCACTTTCACGTCGTTTAGTGCGAATGGCTCTTTATTGACGGTCTGCAGCGGCAAGCCTGACTGCAGTCCCAGGCCGAGGAGTTCACCTTCGTCACCGACCAGATAAACATCCTGACCTATGACGGTGATCGGTTCGGAAACTCGTTGCCCCAACGGAAACGTCCATTGCATTCTTCCGTTCGTGTTCATGCCGATGCAAAACAGTCGGTTATTGGCAGCAGCCGCCAGGAGGTATTCCTGATCGCGAGTTGCCACCGTAAGTGGCGCTGTCGCGGGGCTCTGCATCAGAAACTGAAACTTCGATCTTCCAGCCTGAACTCCACTGATATCCACGACAAAGATATTCCCCTGTTCGGTCACAAAACCAACGCGACTGGATCCAGCCACTGGCGGGCGCCGGATGACTTCGCCCGTCGCAAAACGCCAGGCAATCGCCTTGGAAATTCCTGGTTGCAGTTTGTGATAGCGTTCCAGATATTGCAGAGTGTTGAGCGCATATGTACAGAGAGACCTGTCTGACAACGGAATGAAGAAGCTGCCTTCCGTGATCACAGGCCCGGCGGAGGGCTGACTGGGAAGTCGATAAGAAAACAATTCCTTGCCGGAAAACTTATCCAGTGCGTGCAACGCGGGCCCGGTAACAATCATCACGATGCTGGCATTTGAAGTTGCCGGCATAGCGACTTCGTCGGTTCGGCCGACCTGCGCTGTCCACATTTCACGACCGGTCTCAGCGTTCAGCGCCGTGACAATTCCGGCCGTGGACTGTACAAAGACGACGTCTTCGTCGTTCACGATATGCGCCACAGTATCCCGCTCAACATTCAGGATGGCCTGGGATTCCCAGAGCTGGACGAGCGGAGGTACGGCAACCGCAACGGCAGCGTCCGCCGCCGGCTCATCACCAGCCACGCCGGATGTGCCCGAAATCAGAATCGCAAGTAGAGCGAGTATGCGTTGCAGCGTAGTCATTATCGTCCCATCCGCCAGAATCACGGGGGCCTTCACACATTCAAGATACCCAACCCATCACAAATTTCCCGCACTGTAATGTGGAGAAGCCTGAACATGGATTGTCGTCACATCGACCATCGTAGCCGTCAGGGAAAAGTGAACTCCAGTAGTCAAATGTCGAAATCTGCCGGTTTGCAGATTCTTTCGGACTGGATGACAGGTTCGCTACAGACCGCAGGTCATCCCAACTTCCAACCACATGAAACGAGCCCGCTATTTTACAGTGAGAACCGCGATTTCACGCTATTGGAATCCCAGTCCCGGACCAGCCAGGCGACTTGTATCAATTTTACCGTCTTTAACGGTGAAGACTGTCGGTATCTTCCTCGCCCACTTTGCATTCGCCGCCGGACAGTATTGTCGGGCATTGCCTTCGATTGCCGCCACTCCAGGAATTCGCGCGGCCAGACTGCACGAATGCAGGAATGATGCGCCGGGGCACGTCAGATCCTGAACGCACAGAAACATGCCGAACTTCTGCGCCGCAGCAGCCATCAGCAACGATTCCGACTGACCTTTACACGCCTTCAACGCAATGCCTGAATAACCCTGTTCCCGCGCCAGCAGCAGGGACTCGTACGAAATCAATGCCTCATCAATCACCACTGGCTTGATCGCAGCGACGGCGTGCATCTGCGGAGCATTCGCGGCATCCAGATGACGGCTCGTCGGCTGTTCGATGTACTGAATCCTCTCGAACGCCGCTTTCGACGCTTTCTTGACGCGATTCAGGAATTCAAGCACGTAATCTGCGGACGCACACTTTTCGTTGAAGTCACACGAATAATACCACGTCGCACAACCGCGTGCGGCTTGAACGGTCGCCGCCACTTTTTCGATCGCCAAGACACGATCGACGTCCCAATCCAGTTGATCACCCGCCAGTTTGATTTTCAGGTGCGTCAATGAATCCGCATGAATCCATTCGCCCAGCGTCACCGGCAACTTATCGACGGGACGATCTTTGACTTCTGCATCTGTCAGTGGATCCAAAGCACCGATGAGGTGATACAACGGCAGCGAAGCCACAGGTTCACGCAGCGTATATTGATCGAGATACTCACCGGCAAACTGTTCGTCCAGAAACTCGCTCAAGTCGCGGCTGCAGAATTCTTTCGACAGCGTATTGAAACTATTCAGCTTCAACATGCGACCGTAAGCATCATGCAGTGCGGCATCCACGGGACTGGCGGCGACCAACTGCGCCAGCGGAGGCAGCGTTTCGTGAACTCCCATTCCTTCCGGTACTCGATGTGCCTGATGGTCGTACTCAGAAGAGACTTCGAATTCGATTTCCAGCGGATGGCCGTACCCAGGATAAGAATTGAACAGTTCCACGACTTCTTCCGCGAACGCCTTCATCAGCGTTTCCGTCTGATCGGGTTCCAGGGTTGCTGAAGGCCACGCCCAGACGTTTCCCACTGGCATACTGCCGTGACCCGTCGCGTGTTTGCCGTTTCGCGCCTCCACTGTGACATCCGCGTTGATCAGGTATGATGAACTGACAACGCGACCTCCGAACTTTAACGGCATTCGGTACTGCACCGGTTCAAATGAGACCTTGACCTCTTTGACCGTTACGTCAGTGGGCTTCCCCTGACTCATTTCTCGATGTCCTCTGCTGAAGTGTTGTTCATAAAGTGCCGGTGTTTTCCACAGGCTGTGTCGGAAGTATTACGACGCAACCCCGCTCTGAAAAGCAACAGAACCATTCCGAGTTGCTCTCTGGCCTTGAATTATTGCCCCATCCTCTTTGTAATGCCTGTTGTCGGGACCGCAGGAACCCCATTGCACCCCATTGAGTTGCCGCTGAGGCTGATCCGTGAGCACACAGGACTTCAGGCCTTCGCGCCCGATGCTTGAAGAGTACTTCGACGCCGCAGACGACCGGTT
>CAZFDW010000672.1:0-3370 GCA_964517865.1 uncultured Chitinophaga sp. | reverse complement strand
AAACAACAAAATCTGGTTCCGAGCGAACTCGCGCACACGATTTGTCGTTGAACCGATTGTGTTGGTGATGGCGTTGCGGATGTCTGATGGACTTTGCATTTCAATCGCTCCTTTTGTCGTTGTTTGGAAGTAACGACAATCAAGCGGGTGTCAGCAAAGACATTCAGAAGTCAGGAATCAGTCTGTTCATCAACGGCAGAAGTCGTGCGAATTTGCGGAGCCCATAAGAATGACACCCGCTTGATCAGGTTTGGCCTGAGGCAGCAATTCATCGAAATGTGGCGGCAAACAGTATCCAGTCCCCCACAGGAACGGTCGGAACTGTACGATTGCTGGTAGCCAGTCAAAGAACGGGAGGCAGCCAAGTTATTTGTAGCCCGGCCTTTCGGTTAGTGCTGGGAGGAGCCTGTCATGCGAATTCCTGTGATCCGTGGACTCATTGACCGACGAATTCTGGTCAACTACCGGGTGCAACCTGAAGTACTTGCTGGTCTGCTTCCCAAGCCTTTCCGACTCAAACTGGTCAACGGTATGGGGATGGCAGGTGTATGCTTGATTCGATTGAAACATATTCGGCCCAAGTTTCTGCCAGCGTTTCTTGGGATCTCTTCAGAAAACGCAGCCCACAGGATCGCTGTGGAGTGGGACCAGAATGGAGAAACGAAACAGGGAGTGTTCGTTCCCCGCCGAGACACCTCATCCAGAATCAACACGTTGCTGGGAGGTCGGCTATTTCCCGGTATGGCCAGTCACGCCACCTTCCAAGTAGACGAACATGACGACCATTTTCGTGTTGAACTCACAAGCGACGACCAGCAAACTCATTTGTTGGTAGAGGGACATGTCGCTGCGGAACTTCCCAAAGATTCTGTTTTCGGATCGCTGAAAGAGGCGTCCAGATTCTTTGAACAAGGTTCACTGGGATATTCGGTCACGGCCACGCCGGGCCGATATGACGGATTGGAACTTCGCAGCTTCAACTGGCAAGTACGTCCAATGGACGTGAAGAACGTGATGTCCAGCTTCTTCGAAAACCGTGAGTTGTTCCCAGCAGGTTCGGTTGATTTCGATTGTGCATTGTTAATGCAAGGGATCGACCATGAGTGGCATGGGAGAGATTGCTTGTGTTCATGATAGCCAAGCCTGCTCAGAGCAGGGAGCCCATGTTCCATATCTCCAGTCCGATTGAAGGCTGGGACGGCCCAAAGCCTGAGCGACATCATCATTTTATTGATGTGAATGACTTCCCAAAGTGCTGGCGACGAAAAACCATCACTGTTGAAGTGGAAGCGAAAGCCAAAGAAGTGGCTGTGGCGAAGTTGCTCACAGAACTGAAGAACAAAAAATCGGACGCAACGTGGTTTGTCTACCTGATGCGGTGTGCTGACAATTCGCTGTACACCGGAATCACCAACGATCTGCCTCGCAGATTGGAGCAGCACAACGCCGGAACTGCTTCTCGCTACACTCGCAGCCGTCTGCCGGTCGTTTTGGTGTACCATGAACCGCAGGAAAGCCAAAGCCACGCATTGAAAAGAGAACTGGCTGTCAAGGCTCTTTCCCGGCAGGAGAAAGAGTCGCTGGTCAAATCCACACAACAATCTCCACTGACGATGGAAGATCCATGATTATTCGCCTCTCCCAAAAACTCTGCACGAAGATCAAAGCAGGCAAACTGGATGAAATGCCGCTGGACGAGAATCCGTATGCGGACTTGTCATCAACAGTGATACCACTTTTCGATGTCGTGTTTCGTCAGCACCTCTCAATGAACTCCAGCCTGCTGTTGTTCAAACCTTCAATGGCTTGGTTTACTTCCTTCAATCGCCGTTCACATTGATGAACCGCCAACGGGACGCAGGTCAGCAGCTCTTTTCGGTCAGCCGTCAGATCGGCCAGTTGCTCAGTGATTCCCAGTAGCTTCCCGAGTCGTGCATCACCGGTGCTCGACAGAATCTTTTCCTTCTCCTCAATCAAACGACGGTAGTCGGCGTCGGAATTCGCAAACGGTGCAAGTTCATGTCGCAGTTGATTCAGCTTTTCCTGTGCAGCTTTCAACGCCGCTTCACCATCACCAGGCATCGCAACCAATTGAGCTTTGCCTGTCGATGCTCCGTAGTCACGGTACTCGACGAACAACGAATTCAATCGCATTTCAGCAAACCAGTCGGCCAGATAAGGAAGGTAGTCGGCAACCGCCTCACCATTGCCGTGGAAGTGAATCATCGTGAATTGATCGGGGTCGATGATTCTCCGGTAGCAAGCCAACTCAACGTCATTGACGGGTACGATGAATGGATCATCGGCGAGGCGATCCTGTGGAAACAGATACTTCCCGCTGATGGCTGGATCATCAAGGATGCAAGAGTTGTGAATCATGGCTTTGGCAACGGGCATTGCGTTTCGTGCGAAAGAATTTACTCATAATCCTGTTCCGGTTCTGCCCAGACTTGAGCATTTCCGTCTTCATCAATGTGGACATGAATCGTATTGGCTCGGCAGCACACCGGACAGTCTTCAACATACGTCTGGCTTGAGCCTTCCGTGAGGTCAAGCGGGATGATGATTTCCTCACCACACGCATCGCAGATGTAACTGGCTTCTTCCTGCGATGTTGCTTTTGCGTTGCTGGAGGAACCCGCTGGTGATTGTGACTCATCGTCCAGCCACGGCAACTTTTCACCTGACGCCAGCAAGTTGCAGGCCCACAGCATGACTGACAGGGATTCGTCATCCGCCAGCCGGTGATCACCTCCGACTTCGATCAGCGTCTCTGGTGGTAGACCGCTGCTGGCAACCAATTCTTCTGAGTCCGCAAAAGGAATTACATCATCGTTGCGGCTATGCAGGATCAGAGAATTTGGCTTGAGCGTCCTGACGGTGCCCCAGTTCTTCCACGCTGGGCAAAGCAGTACCAGTGGCGTGTTTTGGGCGTTGATATTGAGAGCGATTGCACCGCCACGAGAAGAACCGACAATTACATCTGGCTGATGCTGATCGTATTCAGCTTGTGCGGTACGAACCGCAGCGTCGAAATCGTCATCATCCAGCTTGGGATTGATGACTTCGTGTCCGTGGACTTTGAGGTAGGTCGGTTTGACACCACCGGGAACAGAATGCCAGCCGTGGAGAAAGAGGATCATCATAACTGGTCTCAATTGAAGGATCATCACATCATTCTGAACTCACCGTCGCTTTTCACTCCTGTGGATTCCTGCCTTGCGTCCCCTTCCAGCAGGAGCAGAACGATCACTCAGCAAATTTTCCAAATCCGCATCTGACATTTCAGCCAGTTGACGGAACAAGTCTGGTCGTTCCAGCACCCGCATTTGAATTGCCGGTGGCACCCGATCCGTCAGCAGCAACAACT
>CAZFDW010000671.1:0-3392 GCA_964517865.1 uncultured Chitinophaga sp. | reverse complement strand
GGCGTGAGCCCTCCGGTACCTCGTTTTTGTACCGGCAAGCTGACGCATGCCGCTCACCAATTGTCGCACTCAATGACCGCGCGCAGTATAACGTCGCGACAGGCCTGCAGACAGACTGGCATTCCTTCTGATGAGCGACAATCTGCCACCGAAGTCGCTGGAGATTGAGTTCTTCTCGAAGCATTGATACGGTAACCGACATAACGTCAGCTGGCAGCGTGCGATCAATCATCAGTCGCAGGCGGGGTACTTACTCCACTTTAAATCCGGACACCCTTCGAAGGATGGATCAATGCGTATCCTGTTAGCGCTATTCACCGGTCTGCAAATCACACTCCTGAGTTCCACGGCGTATTCGCAGAATGACTGGAAACCACTTTGGGCTGACGGGGCGCCTGGAGCCACCGGGACGACGGAACACGACGTTCCTGCGATGCTTGCGTTTCCGGCACCTCCTGAAAAAGCGAACGGCTGCAGCGTGCTGGTTTGTCCAGGTGGTGGATATGGGGGTCTGGCGATGGATCATGAAGGCCACCAGATCGCCAGCTGGCTGAATGAGCGAGGGATCAGCGCATCGATCCTTCGTTACCGACTCGGAACGCACGGATATCATCATCCAATTCAAAAAAATGACGTGCTCCGCGCTGTGCGCGTCATTCGACATCACGCGGAAGCAACGGGTGGGGATCCTCATCGAATCGGTGTGATGGGATTCTCAGCCGGAGGTCACCTGGCATCCACAGCAGCCACACACTTCGACGCGGGGGATCCGGCCGCCACAGATCCGATCGATCAGATCAGCAGTCGACCGGACTTTGCGATTCTGTGTTATCCGGTCATTACCATGGACGAAGCATTTACGCATAAGGGATCACGTCGCAACCTTCTGGGAAATGATCGTTATGGCGATGCCCAACTCGTGGAATTGCTGTCGAATGAAAAACAAGTGACCAAAGAAACGCCACCGACATTCATTTTTCATACCACTGAAGATCCGGTGGTACCCGTCGAGAACGCGATCGAGTTCTATTCTGCGCTGCGACGATCCGGTGTCGGTGCTGCAGAATTGCATGTCTATCAGAAGGGTCGCCATGGTGTTGGCCTGGCGCAAAACGATCCGATTTTATCGTCGTGGCCCGATCGGCTGCATGCCTGGTTAGGAGACAATGACTTTCTGAAGAAGCCTTAAATGTCATTAGGCAACTTTTCATTCGTCATGGCTTTCACCGTTCTGGCTTCCGTATCGATTGCGATTGCCACGGAACCAACTCTGCACGTGGTGCATTCAACACGACAGGCGGCAATGACCAGAGTACGAGTCCTGCTGCCCGATCGACGACGAGGAGACGGTGAGCCTCCTCTACCCGTCGTCTATGTGCTGCCGGTGGAGGCGGGCGACGGTACTCGCTGGGGTGATGCTCTGGCCGAAATTCAAAAGCACGATCTGCACAACAAACACCGTGTCGCGTGCGTGTTTCCGACGTTCTCAGATCTGCCGTGGTACGCCGATCATCCTGAGAATGCTCAACTGCAGCAGGAAACTTATCTGCTGCAGGATGTCCTGCCGCTGGTCGAACAGAATCATCCTGTCCTCAAAGTGCGGGAGGGCAGGCTGTTGGTCGGATTCAGCAAATCGGGCTGGGGAGCCTGGAGTCTGATGCTGCGGCATCCGGATGTCTTTGAGCGCGCCGCTGCGTTCGATGCACCGATGATGATGGACGCACCCGGTCCGTATGGCTCCGGCCCGATCTTTGGGACGGTCGATAACTTTCGTCGCTATCAAGTCAGCAGCCTGCTGGAACAACGAGCCACCGATCTCAGAAAAGATTCCTCTCGACTGATGCTGATCGGACAGGGGAATTTCCAGCGGGAACATGTGGAGGTCAACGACCGGATGGAGACTTTGCAGATTCCTCATACATGGATCGAAGGCCGTGTCCGCGACCACTCCTGGAACAGCGGTTGGCTCCCGGAAGCAATCGACTGGCTGATGAAAATCAGTCCGTGATGACCGCGCTGAATGTCCCACCCCGGATGATCCTTCTGCCCGAGGTCCCTCACGCCGGCGAGCGGTTGGGCGTCAGCCCTCCGTGTCGTTCGCGCTGCTGCCTTCCATTTGTGGCTGCACGTCACCACGCGCGGCTCGCCTCTGTTTATCAATTTAACAAGCCCTGACGCATCAACAAAATCAGGACGAGTGACAGGAATCACAACACGGAGGGCTGACGCCCAGCCGCTCGCCGATGACGTGATGCTCAGGATCGTGGCCGTGGCCATCCACGTGCCAGACGTGATCAATCTCGTTCTTTTTCAGAAACTGATGCATGTCCTGGCTGATTCGGATCAGACCGCCTTTGTTTCCACAGGAGATCCACAGCAGCTTCAGCCTGGCTTTCGCGGCACCGGCATCGGGAATCTCGACGGTTCAGTCTGACAGCCTGGATTCCTGTTTCCGCTCAGGATTCATCCTCCTGAGCGTCGCTGGAGTCCGACCTTCCGACCGAGATGTATTCCGAATTGAGCGACTCGGCGACATCGACCGCATGGACAAGTCCGGCGTCAGAATGAGTTCACCCTATCGTGAGCCCAGGTAAAACAGCATCAATGCCAGCGAGATCTTATGAGTCATCGGCGGCAGCAAATCGGGCATCGACATTAACTCGGGGACACCTGCCACTGCCATCGCCAGAAGCACGATAATCGCTTTTAGATCTCCCCATCCTGCTGAGGCTCGACGACCTTTCCGGCTGCCAAACCACGAACTGATGTTCCTCACAATTGCACCGAGCGCATAGGCAGCGACTATTCCGAGCAAAGAGACCGCGCGAGGTTCCCACAGCCGCTGTTGACGATAAAGGAAGACTCCAAGGGCGATGAATGATCCAATGATCAGCAGGCGGATGCTGTGACGAGGCAGGAAGAGCGGATGCCTTTCCTGGTCCAAAATTCCTTCGGCCTGGATCCGAGCGAGCACTTCCGGAGGCAGCGATACGAACCGGCGTGACGTAAAATAGTGAGCCAATGCGATCAGCAGTGTCTCAGTCCAGAGGAGATCCAGATCATGACCTCGTGCGACGCTGAGCGTTACGATGGACACGACAAACAACGTCAGAATCGCTCTCACACTTCCCACAGGAAGCCCGAGAGGTGGCCAATACTTCGGTGAGCCTTCTGGTTCCAGCGTCATTATTTCGCCCTTATCGTTCGTGCGGGTTTCGTCCGTGAACCTGGCGATGCATCAGACTCTGTGCGTGATGCATCCGGACAAATTCTTCTATCAGTCCTCACCGATGTTGTCTACTCACGCAAAGCTCATGGGAAAGTGGAAGCTTCAATTTATACTCCGCGCGGTCAGATTTGAGGTTTTGTGAGCGGCAAGGCGCTAGCCGCCG
>CAZFDW010000670.1:0-3392 GCA_964517865.1 uncultured Chitinophaga sp. | reverse complement strand
ACGGTGCCTGTTCGGCAAAGAAAAATTCCCGAATGCCGCTGAACATTGCCGGACGTCTTGTCTGCATTGAATTCATGATGACTCCATCTAGTTCGTATTCAGCCCGTTCGAATCCGACGTGGCCTGAAACCTGTTTTGAATATTGTTGGCAGCAGGATCGAAGAACGTGTTGTAGTACGGTGTGGCTTCGCGTGACGACTGTTGCAGCCGCGGATTGTCGGCGATCGTCAGCAGCGTCTGCCGGTTGAACCAATCCGGATACAATTCAATTGCCGACCCGTTCGCCGTGCAGATTGACTTCAGATGGAAGTAGGAAAGTTTCTCCATCGGCTCATGGAAGTTGTACGACCACAGATGAGCGGGCACGTTGAATTGTTTGGGCCAGATTTCCTGAACAACGTAGACGCGATCGATTTCGGGATGTGATGTGTGGGAGATCACATGGTTAATGTGACGGGCGATCAGATTATTTGAAACGTCATAGTTGACTCGATCGACGTTGCCGAATGGCGTGAAAGCGCCCCATGGTTCCCGGACTTCGTAGTAGTTGCCTTTAGCGTCTTCGGCCACGATGTGAGTACGATTGTCGTACGCCGCCCAGCCGCAGAACATGTCCCACACGACAAAGTAGCTCAGTGTATTGCCGCACAGGCCGAATTTCAGAGCGTGTGCACAGGTGCCCCACGCCAGCGAAAGCAGGTAGCAAGTCACAAACAGGACCGAAGCCCAACGTTTAAGCCGCATGGTTCACCATTCTTCCATGGCAGGTGAATTTGGGAGAATCTCGAACGGCAGGCAGCGTTCTGATCCTTCGACACAGCGCCTGCCGATGAGACTTTGTGCTTTTTTCCAGATTCGGTCAAGACCGAACCGCCACGAACCGATAACGCGACGTTCCAGATGTCGCACGACCACCCGTAAATAAGTTTAACCCGATGCCGCAGGCGAGGAGTCTATTGAAAAGCAGCCTCGCCTGCGGCTTTTGAAGTTGCGCTATTTCAACAACCCGAAGCGTCAGCGAGGGAAAATCGACCGTCAGGCAGTCCCTCGCTGACGCGTCGGGTTCGTATTTACGGGGGAAAACGGAACGCGCAACTTCAAAACCTGCGGCGTCGGGTTAAACGGAAAAACAACCACATTTCCTAAGGATCAAGCGGGGGATCGCACAAAAAAAGCCTGCTGTCCCAAATGGAACAGCAGGCTTTTGAGCGAGGTCGACGGGACTTGAACCCGCGGCCTCCAACGTGACAGGCTGGCGCTCTAACCAACTGAGCTACGACCCCTCGCTTTGCCTTTCGGCATCTTCGGCGTGCGGCAGCGTACAAGCTATCGGACGTTTTTTCAAGAACACAGACCACAATTTCAGCAGCAACGACGGCATACGTTCGGTGGAAGACCGGAAAACCGGCGGGCAGGTTCACCAAATCACTTTTGGGAGCAGCAACTGAGCCCTGCGAGACAAATCTTCGCGAACAGACTGAGAAGTTGTGGCGTTGTTTACCGTGCGACGGCAGGCCGTCATTGTCAAAACCTGGATTGTGCCGTTTCTATGCACTTGCACACTCATTCTCGCAGTTGGTAAACTACTTCGGCCGCTCTATGGAAGTAGGGCTTCGAAAAAGGGTCAGGAACCAATAGTGCGGAGCACCGTTTGAGCCATTTGGCTATTGGTCCCTGACCCCTCTTCCAAGCCGGTCTTCCTCGCTCCCCGCTCTCAAGGATATCCTCGATGATCGATTTTCATTACGGACCATCTCGGCGAAATTGTGAAGGTAGATCCCGACGAGATTTTCTGCGAGTCGGTGGACTTGGATTGAGTGGGATCAGTCTGGCGCAGGTGCTGCAAGGGCGGGCCGCCGCCGCCGCGAGCGGAGTGTCAGGAAGCGACAAATCGGTTATCTGGTTGTGGCTCAGTGGCGGGCCGACGCAGGTCGAGACCTTTGACCCAAAGATGACAGCACCATCAGAATACCGCAGCGTCACGGGCGAAGTGAAGACGGTCCTTCCGGGTGTCACGCTGGGGGGGAATTTTGCACGAATCGGGCAGGTCGCTGATCGGATGGCATTTGTGCGTTCGTTTGCGCATACAAACAGCGGCCATTCGGGTGGCACGCATTATGTCATGACAGGTTACGACAACCGACTTGCGGACAATGGTGCGGTCGCTGATCGTCCGTTCGTCGGGTCCATCGTGTCGCGGATTCGTGGCACCAACAATGCGAACTCCGGGATCCCGACTTACGTCCGGCTTGGCGGAATCTACGCCGACGGACCAGCATTTTTGGGGACCGCCTATGGTCCATTCGATCCGGGCGGGGAAGCTCGTCGAAATATGTCGTTGTCGATCGAACAGTCTCGCTTGTCCAACCGTCGCGCGATGCTGGACGGCATCGACAATGTTAAGCGAGAGATTGATCGCAAGGGTTTGATGGTTGGACTGGATTCCTTCGAGGAACAAGCCTTTAGTCTGATTCTCAGCCGTTCGCAGCAGGCGTTTGATCTGAAGTATGAAGATCCTCGCGTGGTTGATCGCTACGGCAAGGGACTTGGCGAACAGCTTTTGCAGGCTCGCCGATTGTGCGAAGCCGGCTGCGGTTTTGTCACCCTTTCGCATGGTGGCTGGGACATGCACAGCAATATCAAACAGGAAATGGACAACCGTGGACCGGAAATCGATCGCGCCGTGTCGGCTCTTGTGGAAGATCTCGATCAGCGTGGGCTGATGGACAGCGTGCTGCTGGTGATTAGTGGTGAATTTGGCAGAACGCCAAAAATCAATGGTTCGTCCGGACGCGATCACTGGGCTCCATTGAGTACGCTGGCGCTCGCTGGAGGCGGCTTGAAAATGGGGCAGGTTGTGGGTGAATCGGCTGAAAAGGCTGACGTTCCGAAGTCGACTCCAATCACCCCGCAGGATCTGATGGCGACCGTGTTCCATGTCCTCGATCTGGATCGCAGAATTCAGTTCACAAATCAGGCCGGTCGTCCAACATATATGATCGAAACCGGGAAACCGATCGCGGAACTGGTGTAGCTGTTTGACGACAGCAGTGACTTTGGCATGGAGTCTGTCGTTATACTCCGCGCGGTCATGAGCGAGAGTATTGGCGAGCGGCATGCGTCAGCTTGCCGGTACAAAAACGAGGTACCGGAGGGCTCACGCCGCTCCGCTCGCCGGACTCATTTTCGACCGCGCGGAGCATAAACGAAAATGCAGTCCCAGGAGACGAAATCGACGGTCCGCGAGTCTCTCGTCCTGAGGCGCTTTTCGAAGTCATGATACGCGGTTACAATCAGCCGCACTATGATTGATACCGTCGATTCCTCTTCACTTTCAGATGCTGCCGTGACGCCCGACTTTCTTAAGCGTCTGGCAGCGATTGTCGGTCCTG
>CAZFDW010000669.1:0-3403 GCA_964517865.1 uncultured Chitinophaga sp. | reverse complement strand
GGGCGCGAGCCCGTGGGCCGGAAAAAAGAGTGACAGAGAGTCCCGAAGGGACGACATGAACCATGCGGTACAGACGCATGTCGTCCCGTTGGGACTGAAAAAAGCTGTTTCGGAACGGATCGACGGGCTCGCACCCGTGGCTACTGCCTGTCGCCACTCGGTGGCTGAAACACTTTGCCCAATTTCCCCCTTTGATTTATGACTCTGACTGAAGAGACCATTGCCCATGAATGTTCCGTTGATTTCGCAACTGCCTGTGGGTTTTCAGGCGTCCGGCTCAACCTGTGGCATCAAAGTCAGCGGCAAACCGGATTTGGCGTTGTTTGTTTCAGATCGTGATGCGACGGCGGCCGGGGTCTTTACCACTAACAAAGTCTGCGGAGCCCCGGTGATTGTGTCGAAGCAGCGCGTGCCATCGATAGTCGCTCGAGCCGTCATCATTAATTCGGGCAATTCGAATGCTGCCACCGGCGAACCCGGGATTCAGGACGCGAAGCAGATGACGTTGGCTCTGGCTGAACAGCTTGGCTGCGATGCGAAATCTGTCTTTGTGTGTTCGACGGGCGTGATCGGTGTGCCCTTGCCGATGCCCACAATCCTCAATGGCATCCCGCACGGAATACAATCGCTCGGGACATCCGAAAAGCATTTTCTGGATGCCGCGACGGCGATGATGACGACCGACACGTTTCCCAAACTGACGTCTGTAGATGTTGCCGTGACTGGCGGCACAGTTCGTGTCTCCGGTGTCTGCAAAGGCGCGGCGATGATTTCGCCGAATATGGCAACAATGCTTTCGGTCGTGATGACGGACGCGCAACTCACACCGGCGCAGTGTGATTCCGCTCTGCGGTTCGGTGTCGATCGCACGTTCAACTGCATCAGCGTCGATGGGCACATGAGTACCAGCGATACGGTGCTGTTGCTGGCTAACGGAGCGGTGGGCGGATCGCTGTCTGACGGTGACCTTGCCAGTGTCCGCGAGGCGATTCAACGGGTCTGCCAGAAACTGGCCACGGACATTATCCGCGATGCTGAAGGAGCGGATCATTTTATCACAATCGATGTCACCGGCATGGAAACTCGGGAAGCCGCTTATCGCATGGCGAAAGAGATCGCCGACAGTGCATTGGTCAAAACGGCGATCGCCGGCGGCGACCCGAACTGGGGCCGCATAGTCTCAGCCGCAGGTTATGCCCATGTCGATTTCGACACGGCTTTCGTTTCGCTGCACATCAACGGCACCGAAGTCTACCGCGCCGGCATCCCGGTCCCATTCGATGCCGCTGCTCTCTCGAAGCAGCTCAAGACGAACCGCGATGTCCATCTGGAACTTGCGATTTCCGGTGGACCCTGCTCCGGCAAGGAATCGGTCCGATTCTGGACGTCGGACCTGACGCAGGAATACGTGCGGTTGAATTCTGAGTACACGACGTAGTTGACCTGCTGCGAGCATAGCGTTCCGTGCCAAAGGCACACAATGCGTTCCGTGCCAAAGGCACAAAGTGTGATAGCCCAGGGCAACGCCCTGGGTATCGTTGGTCGCACGCCCAAAGCCCTGTAAGGGCGAAATGATGAGGCTGCATGGCCATTAGGACTATTTCAATGGGCAGGGTTGCGGCAAATTGGACGCTTGCTGCTACGTCGCTCAATCCCATACATATCGTTCATCATATGCAATTTCATATTTTTTCAGGAGCCGACGAAACTCATCCTGAAATGTCTCCTTACGGTGATGCCGTGCCTGGTTGTCAAGGTACTTTTCGAGAGCCGGTCGATGTGAAGGGCTGATCGAGAAAATTCCGTAGCCGCCCTGCCAATGAAAATTCGAGTACCGTTTGCCCTTTGTCTTGATCCACTTCGATGTCCCTGTTTTGATCTCCTCGATCAGACTGGCTGGCGAACAGGTTCTCGGATGTGCGGCCAGTAGATGAATATGATCCGCTACTGATCCTGCATGAAGCAGGGTTCCTTTCAGATTGCTGATGATCCCTCCAGAGTAGGCATGCAATTCGTCACGGATTTCATCCGCAAGAAAGGGCTCACGTTGTTTTGTTGAGAACACAATGTGGACAAGTAGTCCAGCAAGAGACTGCGGCATGACATATTGTCCAATTCGGATTTGAGTGTTGACTCAGATCTGATGCCAATGGCACACGAATGCAAAGTCCATCCTCAACAGACGTGGCGAAATGATCGTGTATCTTAATTGTGCCCTTTCAGGGCTTCCAGATTACTCATGTGCTTTTTCCTTGGGCGTTGCCCCAGGCTTTCACATTGTGCCGCGTTGCGGCAGAATCGCTGCGGCAGGGTGGTGAGACCAATCCGGAGCCGGGAAACACAATCAGAACGACATGCGTTCAGTGCCAAAGGCACACAATGTGAAAGCCCAGGGCAACGCCCTGGGGAAATGCGGTACGAATGTCCAGAGCCCCAACGGGGCGAAAGATTTGTGCATCCTGATGACGCCCTTTCAGGGCTTTCACGTGTGATATTGCCGTTTCCTGGGGCGATGCCCCAGGCTTTCACATTGTGCCGCGTTGCGGCAGAATCGCCGAGATTCTGACATTTCTCATTATTTCCCGGCGTCCTCGCCAGCGACGTCCGCGCAGTCCGACGTGATCTGGCACGTCGGCAACGCCAGTTGCAGCTCGGCGATTCCAGCGGCGGTGGCTTTGGTGCGGCGGAGGTCGAGAGATTCGAGATTCGTCAGGCTCGCGAGGTGTTTGATGCCGGCGTCGCCCAGTCCGCTGCCGGCGAGTGAGAGTCGCTTGAGTTGCTTCAACTCGGCGAGGTTTTGAGCAGTCAGGTCGCCAAGTGTCGGGCAGCCGAGTGATAGATCGACCAATTCCAGCTGACTTTTCAGATAGGCCAATCCGCCACCGCGAATATCGTTGCCGTCGAGGATAAGGCGTTGCAACGACGGCAACGTCGGCAGTTGGGACAGCAGCTGGTCGTTCAGTCCGGTGTTGACGAGCGACAGTTCGGCTACTCGTGGCGGCTTGTGTAGCCGGTTGATTGGGTGAAGGGCGGCTGGGTGATGGAGGAGCCGCTGTTGAAGGCTCATCACGCGGAACGTGATGGTTAACCTGAACGCACGTCACTTTACCGGCGATGGTGCCACTTTGAGTCATGCTGGCGTCATCGGCGGCTCGGGCGAGACCGAAGTCGGAGATCTTCACTTTCCGCTGGATGCCGTCTTCCAGCAGGATGTTTGACGGCTTGATATCACGATGGATCAGACCTTGGGCATGCGCGGCCGCCAGTCCGGTCGCCTGCAGAGTCTGATCCGGACGCTCGTCGGACATTTTTGACGCGGCCAGTCGCCGCAACTCGTCATACAGGAGTGGCAGAAGCTGCTCAGCCGCGAGTGAATCACCGCGTTCAATCGCCGTCAGGAGCA
>CAZFDW010000668.1:0-3418 GCA_964517865.1 uncultured Chitinophaga sp. | reverse complement strand
CGCAGGGCGGCGAATCAGTAACCGTGTTTTGCGTGGGGGCTCGTTCAACAATAATGCGTCGAACGTACGCTCTGCCATCCGCAACACCAACCAGTTCGGCAACCGTAACAACAACAACAACAACGGCTTCCGTGTTGGGCGTACCTTGCCGGAATTCGCTGAGTCACACCGGCGGAGCGTGCCAGGGTGCAAAGTCCATCGCTGCCCTGTGTCGGGCTGCTGTTCATCTCACCGACGTACGGCCGTTCGGCCAAATGCAAAACCGATCCGGCGGGTCTGGTAGGCCGCGAGGCTCGAACGCCCCGCCGGATCATTTGTTGAGTCGCAAGCTGCGTTTGTGTGCATCGACCACGCAGCGAATGATGTGGCAACAAATCCCGACGACGTCGTCACTCTGATGTTGCTCTGGCCTCCACTGCGATCGGGACCAACTGCCACGGCGGAACAGCCAGCTTCCAATCCCGTGACACATCCGGACAGGTCGGATAATCCCGGTTTCTATGCCGCGCACTTAATTTGTCGATAAACCTTATGAACGACACCGGAGATGAACAAAGCCCCTTCACCGGTCATGCCGGAGAAGTCTGCACCGTTGACCTCGAAAGCCGACTTCATGCCCATCGCCTGCAGGGTACGTTTCATGTCGAACTTTGCGGTCGTCTTAAATCTCGGGAGAGAGATTTCGAGCCGATTGTCCTGCTTCACGCTTTGCATCCACCGTTGCAGGTTCTCGAAATTCAACTGGGCTTCGAGTGCCTCGAGACCATCAACTGCTTTCGGCAGCAGGACAATCATCGACAGACTGCCGTCACCATAGGGCAACTCGAGAACCTGAAGATTATCGATTTCACCGTAGCGACACTTACCAGTGCGGTGCATCATGGGGACTTTGACTTTGGCCGTTGTGTTCAGCTGGAAGTCCTGGTCTTTGGTGTACTCTCTGTTGAACTGCTCAGCCCAGTTCCCGTGAAAATACACGGCATTCGTCAGGACAAGCCGCGTGTCAGACGAAAGAAATCCCTCAGGGATCAGGTCGACGATCTTCTTTTCGGTTCGCTCTTCAACCCACGCATTGATCGTTTGCCGGGAGTTCTCGCTGTCGGCGAAGTTCAATTGAACGAGTTCAGCGCCGTAGTTGCTTCGAGTCACATCCAGGAACTCCGGAAGGAATTGAAAGCCACGCTGACCCCATAGACGGTTGGCAAGATTCAGGCGGATACCAGTGTCTTTGTCGCGTGTCGCCCAGAAGCCCTGGAAAGCGAGCATGCTCTCATGTAACTGCGCATTCGGCATGTCAAAATGCAGAGTGCTGGCCATCTCGGCCTGCGTTTCACCGGCGGCCCCGGCATAGGTCATCGCCAAGGCCACGGAGATACTTGTCGGAGAGAAGAACAGGTTCTCATCGCCTGAACGCAGTTGCTGATACAATTCCAGAGCGAACTGATTGCAACCCTTAACGAGTCCAAATACATCCGCAGCCGAGATATTCGACAGTTTGACGGCGTCCGCGGCGACACAGGCCTCGATACCGCTGTCAGTACGCACGATCACGTATTGACCGGCTTCCCTCAGGATACCGACTCTGGTTCCGGCAGCGAAAGTACCATCTGCTGGTTGCCCTTGTTGTCCGGGGGCTGTGTCGTAGTATTCGGTTTCGTCCGGGATCAGATAACTAAGCACCAGAGTTGGTGCCGCATCGTTTGGTCGAACTTCCTCTGTTGAGGGCTTTGGAGGTTTGCGGCCAATTTCTGCAACGCTACGGTTCACTTCGAGCGCCGGGCCGCAGCCGAGGCAGAGGCTAGTGACCAGCACGGACATCGAGCAACGAAGCATGGCGGCATCCTTTCCCATCAGAAGTAACGTTCCGTATTATTCGCACCTGCCGATGCCAGGGGAATACAGGAAACTTGCTGCGGCATGGGAACCTGCCGGATTGCATACTGCCTCGGATTACCCAAACCACCATGCTGTTATTTAGGCCGTGAAATGCCATAGAAGTGTGGCAGCGTCACCGACGTTCAGAAATCGCTGCTTCCAGTTGCCGGACAAAGTCCGGCAGAGTCACGCCAAACTCCAGCAGGATGGATCTTAGTTGGACAATATCCAGTCGCCGGTCGCCGCGTTCCACTTTGCTCACGAATGACTGAGTCTGCCCCAGGCGCTCCGCCAAATCGACCTGCGTGACGCCAGATTTTTTTCGGGCCGCCTTCAAAAGCCGAAGAACGGCCGCGTATTCGTCTGTATAGATCGATTTTTCAGGTTCCTTCTTGCGTTTCATAGTGCGAACGGTAAAGTCCGTTTCGGAATAAGCCATTGTGGACTATTCCGGCGGCTCAGTATCTCACCATTTTCGGAGGACAGAATCATGGCCAACGGCGGAAGTCATCACCCTCACAAACCCAGCAAACCTCAGCAGGAGCCAACTCAGCCACCCAAGGCCGAGACCAAGAAATCCTGAGGCCTCACAACCATGAACCGCATCGATGCCCACAGCCTGAAGTTTCAAGACGAAACTTCAGGCCGCTTTCTTTACTTTTCCGAATTTGCCCCGTGGGCTGGATGAACGGCCCATTGATTCGCAGAATGGTGAGCCATCAGCACCATCACAGATCTCACCCGCAGCGAACAATGTCATGACCAAAGGCATTTCCGAGCAATCCAAACAACTCCGACGCCATCTGCTGAACCACAACGCTCCTGACGTGATGCAGCGAATGCAGGAATCCGGCATGGCGGATCCGGTCGGGATGATCATTGAGATGACCGACGACATCGGCAAGCAGTTGACCTACGCGGCCCGTGAGAAACAGAGCATGCCGAAGCACGAAATCCCGGAACTCATCGCCTCGTACTGTAAGAACGCAAGTGCTTTCTGAACAGCAGAATCTGTCACGCAATGATTCTCCACGTGACGATCAGAGCTACTTCGCAGCCTTCCTTCTATTTCTCTTCCGCTTCCGTTGTCTCGGGATTCCATCGTCTTCGTCGGGAACCTAAAAGCCTGTGATGCGGCTATTCCAAAATCAGAACCTGAAGCGGGCCTATGAGTTTGCTGATATGCGTTCGATCTCGGTTCTCGTCAATTCAGACAGCTGTGGCTGCTGACCAAAGATATTTCACAGCTCAATCTAAGATGGCAATCAGCGTAAGGTCAAAATCCACAGGACGTAACGCGTCACAATTAGACAGCAAGTTTTTTAGAATGAGACGTTTCAATGCCGCTGAAAAAATGCAGTGACTGCGGGCATCAGATTAGTCAACGAGCAAAGGTCTGCCCGTCCTGTGGTGCGCCGGTATTGAAAAAGAAGTCCGGTTGCGGATGTGGATGTTTGACACTGGTTCTCTTAATTCTGCTCTCAATTATTTCGACTGTCCCAGATCCATCTATTCTCCGCAAGGTGTTTTTTGCCATAATGTT
>CAZFDW010000667.1:0-3418 GCA_964517865.1 uncultured Chitinophaga sp. | reverse complement strand
GCATCGCTCAAATCTCATCCCGACGCGATGTCAAAAAGATGACACCAATCGGGTGGACTTAGCCGCACGAACGCCATGCGGTCGATGTGACCGGAGCAGTTTCGAACTGCGACGGAACTTACTCCGGTTGATCTCACCGAAGCAGTCTGGCGCGTCTCACTGAACAAGTGGATGTGATGGAACGGTGCTTCGTCAGTTCCGGAAAATCTGACTCAGGACACGCCCTCCTGAGTGATTTGAACCGGAGCCGTTGTACATCACGGTCGAAATCACACTTGCCGCTTCGTCAACGGGTAACTGTGGTCATTTCGACTGCGCCATTTGACGGCGAGGAGAGCCCTCACAAATTAAATTATTGGCTGCGCCGGTCTGGCGGACCGACGTGACTTCAAGCCACTCAGTCTTATTCAGCCGGAGGTTCCGGAATCGGAACAGACTTCCCCGCTTCTTCCAGCGCCGTCGCCTGTGCCGCCTGCGCTTCTTCCATCATCATGTTGTCCAGAGCATCAATCATCCGTGCGAGCATTTGATTTGCCAGGGCCTCGCCGAGGCTGATCTGCAGCAGAATTCCGCTGTCGTCAGCTTCAAGCGTCAGCCAGAACTGCTGAGAACCGCCCAGATCAAAAGCACGCTGCATGATGGGAGTTGGTTTGTCCGCGTTAGGAACAGGGTATCCGCCAGGCATCATGAATCCCATGGGGTTTGGCGGAAACCACCAAGCGTTTTCGTCCAGGTAATGCGGCAGCCGTGCGATACCGGCCGGGTCATCTTGCGGATACGACAGCCAGCGTTCCATGTCAACACGAAGACTGACCAGCGGTGTGCGAGCTGCGAGGCTGCCTTCTGTGCAGCGGGCCAATGACTGCCGGATAATCTCCTTTGAGTTCTCCGTTCCTGCAGCAAACCAGAGACAGGAATTCTGATGCGCAAGCCAGATATGGCTGATCGTCATCCCGGATTCCGTCCGGATCGATTCCACACCGTCGGCCGGCAACTGGATCCGGATCATCTGGACACCGTCGACTTCGGTCAGAGCGACAATCTCTCCAACGTTGGGTGGTGCGGCGGGCGTTTGCGTCAGAAAATGATGAATGCCCGACAGCAGTTGAGGATTGTCGTTCAGCTGCAGACCTCCGTAAAGGACACCTCCCGATTCCTTTGTCCATCCGGCCTTCAACAACAGTTCGAAATTCCGGTGCTCGGCAATGCCCACAAGCGTTTCCGACAGCGCCGTTGCGGCTGTGACCATTGCGGCATCGTTGTTCGTTTCACGACCGATGGCTTCCTGCAGCCAGGTTCCGGTTGCCAGTAGTGCCGCGGACGCTTCTTCAGGAAGTCGCGCACAGAGATGAGCCGTTACGGCGGCGTTGTCGCTGAGAATCGGAGCGAATCGGCTGACGCCTCCCGCGTCCAGCAGTTGTTTCGAGAGCTGACTGTTGTCGCGAGCCCGGATGCGAAGCTCACCTTGAATTGACGGTTCGTCTTCCGACGCAAACATCAGCCAGCCTTCGGAATGATCGACGTCGAACAAAACGGCTTTCGTCAGAGCAAGTCCCATGTCGCCCGAGTTGCGTCGCATTGCATAACTGGTTTCCAGTTCATCATCCCGCTGCTGCAGTTGTGACCCGACGGCGGCGGTCAGCATGTTCCAGCCCAGCATTCGGATTCCGTGTGGAATCCGATCGAAGTACGCATCGAAGCCAAGATCCGTGGAACCGTCGACACCGCTGGTGATTGCGTCCGCCGACGGCAGCTCCATCGTGAACAGCCCGTCAAATGCTCCTTCGTAGAGCATGTTGTCGTGGAACCGAAACAGGTTCAACATAGACTGAGACTTCTCGACGAATTTCTTGCCCTCCTTCTCGACGATTTTGTACTCGTATTTCCAGACGGATGACGGATTCTGACCGTTCAGCGACGTATAAGCCGTCTCATCGGTTCCTTCCGGAAGCAAAAACGATCTGGTGCGTTTGTACACAACCTTGAAGCATCCATTGCCCAGATCTTCCATTGAGCCGCTTTCGCCATACTGCAGTTTGCGGCCGTCCACAAGACGCCGAGCATCGGCCTCATCGACCACCTGCTGAAACGACACCTTTTCGAACGAAGGAATCGGGCCCGTCACCATGTAATACGCAACGCCGTAAAGAGGGTGCTCGACCTTGGGAAACCACTGCTCGCTCTGCGCCTGCATCCGTTCGGGAGTCAGTTCCTCACGCATCGTCTCGCCGATCTTCAGCCGTTCCATCAGCTTTTTTGCATAGTCCATGACTTCCACCGGACCAATGTCACGGGCGTAGCCGACGGCAATCGGTTTGTCGTCAATCTTACCTGCGAGCTGAGCCTGCACGGCGGGAAAAAAAATGACCAGACAATTGAGTACAACGAAGTGTCTCAGCGAGTGCTGAAACGTCTTTGTCGTAAATGCTTTCGACATGGGTTGTTTTCCGCCGGGCTGGTTTGGCGTGGATCTGTCAGAGCGATAAGTCGGAAAGGGGCGGTTCTTGTCTTGCAAAAACCGCCTGATGCCAGCAGATTCGCTGAATTCGTAAGACCTGTATTCGTAAGTGCTCTGGGATAGTGCTTCACACAGTAGTAATCTTGTTCAAGGAATTGCAAGCACGGGTGACCCTTTCGAGGATCTCTTCCGCCGAATTAGTCCAGACGAACGATTCTTGTGATGTCCCAATGACCTGATTGCGCTTCGGCCTGATCGACCGGATGTCCGAAGTATTTGGCGAGACGTCGCACAACTGTCATCAAATTGACGGCGAGCCAAGTACGTTTTCCTGCAAGGCTCACGAGCGCCGGAATCCGGTTCGGTCGATCACTTGGGTGGCAGAAACTCCGACGTTGTAACTCCCTCAGGACTAATCGACCTGAGTTAAATGCGATTTCGTTTTCACTTCACTCCAGTGATGTCGATCGACCCCGGAATCAGCACTTCATACACTGCGTCGGTGGTCACGACCACCACGAATTCGGCAATGCCGAGACCTGTTTTCTGGTCGGCGATGCACTCGGCAGGGGTATGCTCGACCTGATATCCAGGTGACCCACAGCCTTTCACCGCGAATCAAGTTCCACGAATCATACATGTCGCGTCATCCGCTGGAATCCCATTCAGACGGGCGATGACTTCTGCTGAATCTCCCGGCAGCACATGCAATCGACTATGATGAACTGCGGTTGTCCATTTTTCCCGCCCAACGAAAGTCCCAACCACATGTCACGATCTCAGATTTCCCGTCGCAACCTTTTACAATCTTCCCTGGCGTTCACGGGAGCAGCGATCCTCAGTCACACAGGCCGCGCGTACGGTTTTCAGTCGGCCAATGATCGACCGCGAGTCGGTGCGATTGGAACGGGAAGTCGCTGGTGCCAGAAGGCGACGGGACTCGATGGGCCATGGGGCTCA
>CAZFDW010000666.1:0-3429 GCA_964517865.1 uncultured Chitinophaga sp. | reverse complement strand
GGCCGGAACATGCCGTGGTGTTCGGCTGGTGCAGCCTACTCTCGGCAATTGGTGCATAATACAATCCGTGCCATCTTGCCTCTTCTCCGAGACAGAATCACCGAGAAATTCGCCCGTGAAGGAGACGTTGATGAATCCATCCCGCTCGGAGTTAAGTCGCCGCGATCTCTTGCAGTTCGGCGGATTGGGAATGTTGGGGATCACTCTGCCCCAACTTTTGCAGGCTGAGACGCAGTCCAAGTCTCGTCCGCGATCCTGCATTTTCATCGTCCAATACGGTGGAGCCAGCCATCTCGACAGTCTGGATTTGAAGCCGGAAGCTCCTGCCGAGATTCGCGGGCCTTACAATCCGATTGCTTCCGCGGTCCCCGGTATGCAGATGTGCGAGCTGCTGCCGCGATTGTCTCGCATCGCCGACCAATTCACCCTCATCCGCTCGATGACGCACGGCAATCCTGGTCATGACGGCGGCATGCACGTCTGCATGACGGGACATTCGCAACCCACGGAAGCCACGCTGTTTTTTGGATCGGTGCTCAGCAAACTGAAACCGGCCACCGTCAACATGCCGAGCTACGTCTGGTTACAGAACCTGGCTGGGGCCACTCTGTTTCACGCTCTGGGAATTCCACCCGACACCCGGTTCGGTCCGGACGGCTTCAGTTTCCGTGTCAGCGACGGCGAGCCGGTCCAGGAGTTATTCGCGTAGCAGAACTCTGGACAGGAACGACCGAAATCATCTCGACCTGACACCTGGAGCCATGAAGTGGGAAACTACCACCGCCCCGGCAACTTTTTTGGCCAGATCGGTGAAATCCGCATCTCGAACGTCAGGCGATATTGAAGAACATGAGTTTCCCGTCTTTCGCAAAACGACAATGCCACAAGCATGTGAAGATGACATGAAAGAAATCGAAATGATCAAGATGCAGTCCATTGCCAGACTCCTGACCTTAACCGTGATGTTCGTGGCGATCACGGTGGCTCGCGCCGACGAACCGGGGGGAACGAAGCCGATTGACATCGGTTCGCGGCTCGAATTGTTCGTTGACCAGTACTTGATTGACTCCCTGCAGGGCGTGACCCGAGAGCTGCATTCGCCAGAGCGGAAGGGAGCCGTCTTTACGTTTGATCGACCGTGGGAGGGCGGGGCGACGGGCTGTGTGACGGTGTTCGACGATGGCATCCCTGGCGGTGTTCCGTACTACCGTATGTATTACGTGGGCACCCCGATGCGGGGCGAATACAAGGATTTCCCCGACATCTTCGGCTCCGCGGTGGTCTGTTGCGCGGAGAGCCGCGACGGTATTGAGTGGACCCGGCCGAAATTGGATCTCTTCGTCGGTGAGTTTACGGACAGGTATGGGAAGAAGTTCACGCTTCCCTCGCCCAACAACGTCGTGTGGGTTGGCCAAGGGAGATTTGTGGGCACCAACGATAACTTCGTGCCCTTCAAGGACACCAACCCGGCCTGCAAACCGGAGGCACGCTACAAGGCCATCTCGCGATACCTGGGTGGGGACACCCCCAGCGATCCGCGGCCGAAGCCGGACGACACGAATTACCCGTGGGCGCCCGGAGTCGGCCTGGTGGCTTTCCAGTCGCCGGATGGGATTCATTGGTCGCTCATGCAGGAGGAACGGATCATCAAAAAGACCGAGACCGACGCCCAGAACGTGGCCTTTTGGGATGCCGGACGAGGCCACTACGTGTGCTACAACCGCGTCTGGAGTAAAGATGGGGCGCACTGGCGCTCGATCGCTACGCTCACCTCGAAGGACTTCCTGCACTGGTCCGACCCGCCGGTATGGCTTGAGTATAGCGGAGTGCCTGGCGGAGTACCCCAGGAGCATCTGTACGATGACGCGATCCTGCCCTACTTCCGCGCCCCGCACATTTACCTTGGCTTCATCCTGCGTTTGCAAATCGCACGTGAGTGGGTGAAAGGCTTTCCCGAGGACCAGGTTTCCGATGCAGTGTTTATGTCTTCACGCGATGGCGTGCATTTCGACCGCAGCTTCATGGAAGGTTGGATCCGGCCAGGTAAGGACCCCGAGCGCCAGTCCTGGATTCACGGAAATACCTCGCCAGCCTGGGGCCTGCTACAGACGGTGCCGGACGAGCTATCCGTGTATTGGGTGGACCACTTCAAACGACTGGAATGCATGCCCCAACTGCAGCGCGGCACGCTTCGCACGGACGGCTTCGTCTCGGTGCATGCCAAGTACTCAGGCGGGGAATTCACGACCAAGCCGCTGACCTTCAAGGGGCGTGAATTGACCATGAATTTCTCAACCTCCGCCGTTGGCAGTGTGCGAGTGGAATTGCAGGACGATGCGGGAACAGCGATTCCCGGATTCGCACTGGCCGACTGTCCGGTGATCTACGGTGATGCCATCGAGGAGGTCGTGAAATGGAACGCCGGGTCGGATGTCAGCGCCCTGGCCGGAAAGCCGGTGCGTCTGCGCTTTGTGATGACCGACGCCGACTTGTATTCGATCCGCTTTCGGGAGTGATCCTGGTAAACCGAGATCCATTGGCAGAAGAATGAAGACAGGAGAATTTGCTTCTGCTCAGAATTTGCAATTCATTCTCCTGTCTTCATTCTTTTGCCAATCCTTTTGCCAATCAAGCATCATGCCTATCACCCCTTCACTCCATCTCGAACCGGTCTCAGATGATGCGTTTGCCATCATCGACAAAGCTGTGATGTGTTGTGCCTACACAGTGCATAACAAGTTTGGGCGACTCTTCGATGAGCGCATCTACGAAAACGACCTTGCCGCTCGCCTCAGGGCAGACGGTTTTGACGTTCATACACAGGTCCCGGTCCTCGTCACTCACGGTGGCTTTCAGAAGACTTACTATCTCGATCTGGTCGTCAATCACATGCTCTATGAGCTGAAAGTTGTCGCCAGGCTGACCGGTAACCATGACGCTCAGAGTCTGCACTACGCGATGTTGCAGGACATCCGGTTGGTGAAGCTCATCAACTTTGGCGAGCAGAAAGTTCAGGGGAAATTGCTTCGCAACGCGCTCTGCGACGCCGACCGGCATTTCCCCAGACTGCGAGACTCCGACATGCGTTTTGTCTCACCGAATTGCGAACGTCTGGTGACTCATCTCAAGGCGATCATTCACGACTGGGGCACGCACTTGTCCAACCAACTCTACAGCGAGGCGCTCGTCGATTTCTTCGGCGGCGAAGCTCACTGTGTGCAGCGAATGGCGCTAAGAAGCGGGCCGCTCTTCCTTGGAACGCACCGAGTGCAGTTCCATGCGGACGGTCTCGCCTTTGTCGTCACATCGCTCTCTCGCGATCAGACAGCTTATCGAAAACATCTTGGTGTATTGCTCACGCATAGCAAACTGAAAGGGATTCAATGGATCAACCTCAACCGCTCGCAGGTCGAGATCACCACGGTGGAA
>CAZFDW010000665.1:2238-3440 GCA_964517865.1 uncultured Chitinophaga sp. | reverse complement strand
ACTCGGTTTTCCACGGACTTGTACCCGATCTCATCTGAGTTCCCGTAACTGACTCCGCCTTTGACACCGCCGCCGGCCAGCCATGCGCAGAAGTGGTGAGGATTATGGTCGCGGCCGGGTTTGTCGCCGGTTTGCGCGATCGGCAGCCGTCCGAATTCTCCGCACCAGATCACAAGCGTGTCCTCCAGCAGACCGCTTGCCGCCATGTCACTGAGCAGTCCCGCGACCGGCTTATCTGTCTCACCGGCGAATTGCCGGTGGTTGCCTTCAATGTCGCTGTGGCCGTCCCATGAACGTTGATTCTCCATTCCGCCGGAATAAATCTGTACGAAGCGAACACCGCGTTCGACAAGGCGACGCGCTGTCAGGCACTGTCGCGCAAAGTGGTCGCATTGTTCATCACCGATGCCATACAGATCCTGAATGTGTTTCGGCTCAGTCGCCAGATCGAGTGCTTCCGGAGCTGCCGCCTGCATGCGATACGCCAGTTCGAAACTTTCGATCCGCGCCGCGAGTTCTGTATCTGCGGCATGCTGTTCCTGATGCAGGCCGTTGAGCTGCTTGAGCAGATTCAGCTCATTCCGTTGAGCGGATTCGGTGAGCGATGCTGGTCGCACCAGATTATCGATCGCTTCACCCTGAGGACGCAGGTACGTTCCCTGATAGACGCCCGGCAGATATCCGGCGCTCCAGTTTGCCGCGCTGCCCTTGGGCAGGCCGCGGCCTTTCGGATCGCTCATCACGACAAAGCCAGGCAGATTGGCACTCTCGCTGCCAAGGCCGTATGTGACCCACGATCCAACGCACGGAAATCCCATCCGCGCGAACCCGGTATTCATGGCAAACAATGCCGGGGAATGATTGTTCGACTCCGTGTAGCCGGACTGAATCACAGCCATGCGATCAACGTGTTCGCCCAGATGAGGAAAGATATCCGGCACCATCTTGCCGCACTCGCCGCGCGGAGTGAACGTAAACGGCGACTGCATCAGATTGCCGACCGCATTCTTGAAAAATCCGGTCGTGTTTTGAAACTCCGGATCGAATTCGCGAATCGTCTTGCCATTCCACTTTGTCAGTTCAGGCCGATAGTTCCATGTGTCCACAGGACTTGGACCGCCGTTGACAAAGATCCAGATCACGCGTTTGGCCTTCGCGTCGAAATGTCCGGACTGAGGTGCCAGCGGATTGAGCGATCGATT
>CAZFDW010000665.1:0-2138 GCA_964517865.1 uncultured Chitinophaga sp. | reverse complement strand
TACTCCACATACACGAACTCGTTCATACTCAAGATTGTCTGGCAAAGGTTCACAATCGCCTGATCCGGGTCCGGCTGCTGCTTCAGAAACTTTATGCTAGCCGCTGACTCGGCATCTGTCGGAACTCGTCCAAACGCCAGTCGCCAGGCTTCACGGACAGTGTGCTCAGGGGCATCCTGCGGCAGTCGTTTGGCGAACGCCGTGGCATAATCTCGCCCCTGTGGACTGTTCATAAACATCAGCGCCTGAGGCGCGATCGTGGTCACGGGGCGCTGGCCGATGCTGACGAGATGTTCCGGCCAGTCAAACAGCATCATCATCGGAATCAACTGACTCCGCTTGATGAAGAAATACACACTGCGGCGAGTCATGTTCTGGTCCAGTGTGCCTGGGCCAAATTGTGTCGGATCAAGTCTGCCGGAAACGGCCAGCATTGAATCGCGAATCGCTTCCGCTTCCAGCCGCTGGGGAGTGCGTCGCCAGAGCAGCACGTTTTCGCGATCTATCTCGGCGCGTGCTTCATCATGTGCCCCCGACTGCATATACGCCTGACTCAGCATGATCAGCTTGTGCATGCGTTTGAGTGTCCAGCCGTGTTCGATCAAATCAGACGCCAGCCAATCCAGCAGTTCCGGATGACTCGGTCGCTCGCCGGAAACGCCGAAATCATTCGGCGTGGCAACAAGGCCTCGACCAAAATGATGCTGCCACAGTCGATTGACCATGACGCGCGCGGCAAGGCCACCTGCACCTTGTTTGGGATCGGTCATCCAGTTTGCCAGGGTCGCGCGTCGGAAGCTGGTACGATTCCAGCCTTCCGGCGGGCTGACCTGCCAATGAGACAATTCAACACCGGCCGGAGCCAGAACCTGCAGAAATCCGGCGTTCACGACTTCCTGCTTCTGATGGACGTCGCCGCGTTTGAGCAGATGCGTCTCCGGATAGAAATGCGGAAAGCCGCGATCATCGGCGTGGTGGCTCATGTGCGGCAGGCCCTCGCTGGTCACCATGACTTTGGCCATCTGCAGACCAGGGCCTTGCTTTTCGAGATCAAGTACCGCCTGCCGAAGTGAGCTCATTTCCGCATCGCTGGTGGCGAACCATGCAAGGCCCGTCTTCCAGTCTTCCGATGATTCATCAACACTCTTTCGCAGCACTTCAACAGCGTGCAGAACTTTGGCATCCGGTCCACTGCTGCCAACTTCCGGCAGCGGCTGAGTCTGGTCGGAAACTGACACACGAAAGCGGCCGAGCGTATGCTGAGGATTCGGATGATTCATCGACAACGTGATCGTCCATCGCGCCGCGCCATTCAGCTTGTCGGACGGTTCCAGATCAAACACCGCCGCCTGGTCTTTGCCGATGCCGCCTGCGTCCACCGCCCAGCCGGAAACCGGATCGCTGTCAATGGAAGCGGCAACCGAAAGTGAATCCGTGTTTTGCTGATGAGTAGCTCGCGCGGCCGTGAGTTTCGTGGGATCAGCATCCAGCTTGTTGTCCGCGCCCGAAGCATCAACCGGCGCAACCTTCACCTGCAAATCACCCAGCACGAAGTTCCCGTTCCCTGCACGACCAGGGCCGCGCTGCGGCAGCGAATCGTGCGTCAACGCCTCAATTCGCAGAGCTTTCACGCCCGGACGAAACGACTCGGCAACAATCGTAATGACTTCCTGCGCCGGCGCCGTTCCGGTGGAAAGGATTGAGGCATCCGGCTGCAACTCAAACTTCGTCCCGGCCGATGATTCGACCGAATCCACATGCAGCGTTTCCCAGGGACCCTGCGGTGTTGCGGCAGGTGCCGTGGCCAGCCATTCACGGAATTTGGCTGCCAACTGAGTCTTCTCATACTCCGCCGCTGCCTGTTTTTTTGCCGCCAGCTGCACGTCAAATGCGGCTTGTCGGCTGCGATTCTCTTCCGGCGATAGGTCAACCTCCGTCTCCGCGCGAATTGCGGTGCTGAACGTGGCCGCCATCCGATAATAGTCGCGCGCGGGAATCGGATCGAACTTGTGATCATGGCAGCGCGCACAACCGATCGACAACCCAAGGAACGAAACCCCGGTGGTCATCACCATGTCATCGAGTTCATCGTAGCGCGCGGATTCGAATTCGGTTTCGGTGAGCTGCGTCGGAAAGGC
>CAZFDW010000664.1:1341-3455 GCA_964517865.1 uncultured Chitinophaga sp. | reverse complement strand
AAGTTTTTTTACAGCCAATGCAATGATCGCAGGAATTGTCCAGAGTGCGACCAATACAAAGACGACCCATCCCAGCCAGAACATCTGAGTTTTCCTCAACTACCCTTCGACCGACACGTCATCGGTTCCCAGCAATTCTCTCAGTCTGCGGATGGCACGCAGGTAACGCATTCCGGCGGCCGGAGCACTCAACCCCAAAGCCTCCGCGACTTCTCCGTTGCCGAGATGCTCGAAGTGCCGCATGATGACGATTTCGCGATCGCTTTCGTCCAGCTGATCCAGTGCGAGCACGAAGCGTTCTTCCATTTCCTTGCGCAGGGCCGATGCAGCCGGCGTCAGTTCCGCGTCGCGCAACAGGGCCGTGAGATCAGCGGCGGATTGATCATCCGACGCAAAACTGCTGATGTTCTGCTCGCGATCCACGGAACGGCGCTGTGCGGCTCGATGCCGACGATGCATATCGATGATGCGATCCTTCGCCAGTTGACGCAGCCACAGATGAAAGGGCATCGATGGACTGCGAATATAATCCGACAGCCGCTGCGAGGCTTCCAGCAGTACATCCTGGACGACATCACTCGCGTCCACACGCCGGGCCACCGCCTGATCAAGTCGCATCTGCACCATCCGGCGAACTGCTTCCCGATGCCGATCCAGCAGGCGATTCACTGCCGCCGGATCTCCGTTTTCAACATCTTTCAGCAGATCCAGTGTCTGATCACTTTCCGGCCACATTATTATTCATTCGTATCAAAATCATTGCTTGATTTCAAACACCGCTTCAACTTCCACGGCCGCTCCGGTCGGCAGTGCCGCGAAGCCTAAAGCGCTGCGGGCATGAAATCCGTCGGTGGTTTTACCGAAGATTTCATGCAGCAGGTCCGAACAGCCGTTGATCACCAGATGCTGATCAGTAAAGTGCCCGGCTGAATAAACACAGCCCAGAACTTTAATGACCCGCAGTCCGTTCAGCGTGCCATGGCTGTTGTAGACAGAACGCAGAATTTTCTGAGCGCAGTCTTTGGCCGCTTCGTAGCCCTGATCCACCTCCAGACCGGCTCCCAGCACGCCTTTGAGATCACTCACATGACCTGACGTGATCAGTTGCTGTCCGGATCGAATACACAGATTCAGATATCCGGGCGTCAGTGGTTCGAGATTGATTCCAAGGTGGCGAGCTTTGTCGTCCGGTTGCATTCTATGTCCCTGTTTGTTTTTGCGAACTTCTGGTGAGCGGCACGGTGCTGGCGGTCTGTTCAGCAGACGTTCGGAGTTGAAAATTCCTGAGAAGATTTTTGGCAACGCATCATTTTGAGATCGACTAAATGCAGGCCGACCTCGCCAAAGTCGGCACAGCAGATTTCAGCGAAATCTGCCTACTTGTTTTGGGTGCGGGCGAAGCCCGCGCCAAGGCCTTAATGACCATCTCGTTAGTAGTCCCGGCTTCAGCCGGAATTTGCTGACGGCTCCGGCCCGAAACCGCCTGAAGGCGGAACTACAAGCTGAAATCAACAGACTGCTCGCAGCGTGTTGATTTCACCATTGAACCGGGGCCAATGTCGAGCCAGTCCCATATGGCCTCGCCGCTGACCGTTGCCTCAACCCTTTTTCACCTGCCCAATGTTAATGTACGCATGCACGTGAGGCGCACCACGGAAGTGCCACACAAAGGATGGACCTTCCACGCGCCAGATGTCCCACGTCTTGTCGCCGCCGATGTCTTCCTGCTGGAAGAACGCCATGTGCAGGTGATCGACGCCGCCCGATTCCTTAAGAATCTCCATCACTTCTTCGACGTCCTCTTTGCGGTACGGTGCCAGCAGGATGCCGAGCGTCTTCTCGACTTCGGACTTCTGCTCCGATTTCAGGTCCGCCACTTTGATCCCGGCAAATTTCCCGGAATCACCCTGAAGCTGCACTTCTGTTTCTTTCGGTGCTGAGGTCAACAGAGCCAATGCCGCCTGATCTTCTGTCAGCGATTTGAAGACTTTGTCCGTCTGCTGTGTCTGGTAGAAGTAGATATTCTTCGACGCATCTTCCTCCACCTGGTCGTGTCCGTACACAATGGGTCCGCCGAAGGCAGCTTTATCTACACTGTTACCGTCGGCTCGCAA
>CAZFDW010000664.1:0-1241 GCA_964517865.1 uncultured Chitinophaga sp. | reverse complement strand
GCACTGATGCGATGTCGGAGTTCGTGCTCAAAAGGAAAGCAGAGGGTCTTTTTCTGGACGTCGGTCAATGACTTAAAGAATTCGCTCACCGCCGTTTCTGACGCGCTGTTCAATGAGGGGCCGGAAAACAACCCGGCACTCAGTGAACGTGTGGAAAGCAGGGCCAACGCCGAAGCGCCTGCCACTGTCTTCACAAATGAACGCCGACTGACAGAATTGCAATCCGGACACGCATCAGATTTTCGGTTGCTGGAAGACATATCATTCTCCTTTGATCATGGGAAAAGTGGATACAGGCGACGCAGATGATACCCGAACAGACGCTCTACAAACAACACTGCGGCAAAAATCAGGTTGTGTGTTGAGTGGGTGCCGTCGTGGACTTCCACGGCGGGCGAGGCTCCTGCCGAGCCGACGAGAGCAGAAACGCACGGCTCGGCAGGAGCTTCGCCCTCCCAATTTTACAATCAAACGCGACTCCACCCGATTGAGTGACAAGTGAAGAGTGTCGATGAAAACAGATGTCGTCCGTCCACCGTTTCCAGATACGTTGGACATAATGGACAAAAGTGCCGAAGCGGAGCGAAATCATTATGATCGCTTCTTCAGTGCGTCGCGGATTTCGCGCAGCAGAAGCACGTCTTCGGGCGGAACAACTGGAATCGGGGGTGTGGCTGCAGCCTGTTTTTCGAATCTGGCCTTTGCGGTATTCATGATCTTGATCATCGCGAACACAGCCGCCGCCACGATCAGGAAGTCGAACACGGTCTGCAGGAAATTCCCGTAATTCAGGAAAACTTCGGTGCCAGCCACGACATTGCCTGCCTTGTCCTTCGTATCCGGGCCTATTCCGAGGGACAAGTGCAGGTCGGTGAACGCGACTCCGCCAATCAGTTTCCCGATCGGTGGCATGATCACGTCTGCCACGAGTGAACTCACGATCTTCCCGAACCCAGCCCCGATAATAATGCCTACAGCCATGTCAACGACGTTGCCTTTCATGGCAAAGTCTTTGAATTCTTTGATAAGTCCCATCGATGTGTACTCCATTGGTGAATGAGGCAGGAAAATCATGCAGCGATTCACAGACCTGCCGGACTCGGCGAATAGTGACGACTTCGTTAGTTCCTGCAAGATTGAAATGTTTGTCTGACGGCATCCCGGTGTCTATCCCGATACACCAAATTTGTGAGCCGCAAGGCGCTAGCCGCGGGTGTGTGTCTGCCGTGTTTTCAGTCGGA
>CAZFDW010000663.1:0-3458 GCA_964517865.1 uncultured Chitinophaga sp. | reverse complement strand
GAGACTGCCGACTATCCCGTGCCGCTGGCATGGCGATACCGCAATTATGTGATTGATGCGTTCAACGCCGATAAGCCTTATGATCAATTCCTGCGTGAACAGATTGCCGGCGATGTGCTGGCGAACAAAGGGCAGCCAGAGAACTACGCGGAGCAGGTGATCGCGACAGGATACCTCGCGATCTCGCGGCGGTTCGGGTTTGATTCTGAAAACTATCATCACCTCACGATTCAGGACACGATCGACACTTTGGGGCAATCGGTGCTGGGACTGAGTCTGGGCTGTGCAAGGTGCCATGATCACAAATTCGACGCGGTTTCGATGCACGATTACTACGGAATGTACGGAATCTTCGACAGCAGCCGTTATGCATTTCCCGGATCAGAACAGAAGCAGAAGTTCCGAGCGATGGTGCCGCTGCTGCCACCTGGCGAATCGATTCCGAAATGGCGGGCGTTTGATCAGCGAATCGGAGCGATAGCCGTAAGCCTCGAAAAACAACAGCAGGCAGTTCCTGCCGCCATTCTGCGATCGCTTAACGACATGGACGGCGACTTCGAAATGCAGGCACCGGCCGCAGGCGGCAGCAATGGCGTGCTGGTTCCGCCATGGCTTTACGAAGGAAAGATTGCCGTCACGAATGCCGCCCAGAGCCCGTTCAAAAACCTATTTGCTCGCGGCAAAGTCGGCGCAAGCATCGCTGCGGATGTCGGCAGCTACCGAATCGCGCAGTCGCTGTATCCGCGACGTTCAAGCAGTAATTGCGATACTCTGTTTGTGAACCTGGATTTCCGATTGGCCGCGTCTGATGCGGCGAACCCTGGTAGCAGCCCGACGGCTGGACACCGATTCTGGATCGGATCTTACCCGAAATCGCCAGCGGCAGTTGTCCTGATTTCATCCGACGGAGTGTCTTTGCAAACGGGGGATCTGACGGAACGCATCGGAGACGCGAAACCCAATGAATGGCAGAACCTGCAGCTCAGTATCAATCTGCAGGCACGGACGATTTCAGGCACGGTCGGAACTCCCGAGGCACTTGCATCCTTTGTTGACAAGCCGCTCGCCACGACATGGCCAGGCACGATCGACTTGGCCGTACTCGCATCGTCCGAATCATCGAACGTGAAATTGCCAGCGATCGAATTCGATAATCTTGGCATACAGGATTCCCCTGTTTCGGCGGCGTCAAGAGAGTTGCTCGTCGCGGGCAGCAACCTAGGCAACCCGGACCCGGCGGCATTGTCGAAGGAACTTCAGGATCTCGTTGGGATCGGTGGCGATTTTGAACTGCAGACGAACGACACCCCGCCGGCAAATCCATGGAATCCGGGGCCGAACAGCGTCGTCAGCATCTCCGGAAGTTCGCAGAGTCCGTTTCGGAATCAGTTCCCGGCGGGAGAACTCGGGATTCACATGCCGAATCGCGGCGAGTACGACGGTTTTGGTCTGACGCTCCCAGGAACCTGGAAGGCCGACGAGACAGAACGGCTGTTCGCCTGTTTCGACTTCCGTTGCGGTGACAGTCCTGCAGGTAGTGATGGCTCCTGGCGATACTATGTCGGGAACGGGCCCGGGAGTTCTGCAGCGATTGAATTGTTCTTCAACGGCAAAGAATTCTTTCGCCGAAGCGGTGACGCAAGGGAATCTGTGTGCCGGCTGAGTCTCGGTGAATGGTACCAGGTTCAGATGACGCTCAACCTGAAGAGTCGCAGCTTCACGGCCGCGATCACATCCGGCTCAACACGGACTGAGTTCAGCGGTGAATTTGCGAGCGGGTGGAGCGGCCTGATTGATTACTCATTCATCGACAGCTACGGCCACATCGGCGGCGTGCGGCCTGCCCTGGATGTCGATAACTACTTGATCGGCGATACAGAGTTTCCACCATCGGATTCAATCGCTGTTCCGGAAACGGCGGCGGAGTCCGAGTCGCGCCTGAACCGGGCCCGGCAGATCCGTGACGACCTGGCGGCGATGCAAACCGCGACCCGGAATGCGGCTGAAGAACTCAATTCGTTGCTGATTGATGGTCCGTTCGCGATGGCTTACGGGATGGCTGAAGGCACGCCACACAATGTGCATGTTCAGCTCCGTGGCGAACCATCTCAGCCGGGTGCCGAAGTACCGCGTGGACTCATCCGCGCGCTGGGTGGGCAGCCGTTGCCCGAGAACACGCCCGGAAGCGGTCGGCTGGAACTGGCGCAATGGCTGACTCGGCCCGATCATCCGTTGACCGCACGAGTCATCGTGAATCGAATCTGGCAGTATCATTTCGGTCGCGGCCTGGTGACGACGCCGAACGATTTCGGAGTTCGTGGATTGCCTCCGACACATCCGGATTTGCTCGATCATCTGGCGACTGAGTTTGTGCGGAGCGGCTGGTCGATCAAGGCCATGCATCGCCTGATCATGCTCAGCGCGACGTATCAGCAGACGTCGGAGATCGATCATTCGCGATTGCCGTCTGCAGCGGGCGTTGACACCGGCGATCTGTACACGCACTTTCCACGCCGACGCCTGAGCGCCGAGGAGATTCGTGATTCGATCCTGGCAGTCAGCGGAGACCTTGATCCTGAGCCTGCAGAGGAGCATCCCTTTCCGTCACCGATCACATGGGGATTCTCTCAGCATGGTCCATTCAGCGCCGTCTACGACAACAACAAACGCAGCGTGTATCTGATGACACAGCGCCTGAAGCGACACCCGTTTCTCGCATTGTTCGACGGACCTGACACAAATGCCTCAACCGCAGATCGACTGGGAACCACCGTGCCGACTCAGGCGTTGTACTTTCTGAACGATCCGTTCGTGCATCAAAAGGCGGATGCGTGGGCATCGCGATTGGAATTGGACAATCGCTCCGAGAGTCAACAGATCGAGCAGGCATACCGATTGGCACTATGTCGGTCGGCAACGCCTGAAGAAGCAACGGATGCAGCTTCCTTTCTGGCGGCCTTTCGGACAGAGCTTTCAGATATCGGCCTCGACAACGTCAATCATCGCGCGCTGGCTGCGTTTTTGAGAACACTGCTGGGAAGTAATGAGTTTCTGCATGTGGATTAAATTCTGTAGGCCGGACCAAGCGAAGCGCCGTTCCGGCAGGTCGGCGCAGAGTGCCGGAACGGCGCTTCGCTTGGTCCGGCCTACCAAAACTCAGCCCGCTAACGCCATTATGCTCAGATGATTGGAGAAATACGTGACCCGACAACAAAACTATGACCCTTCACGCCGTGGTGTTCTCCGATCCATGATCGGCGGCTCGATGCTATTTCCGGGGCTGATGTCGCAGTTGCTGGCGGAGGATACGGCTGTCAATTCCGATGACCCGCTCGCTCCCAGGCCGACTCACTTTCCGGCCAAAGCGAAACGTATCATCCTGCTTCACATGAGTGGCGGTGTTTCCCATATTGATTCATGGGATCCCAAGCCGCAACTGGTCGCGGATGCCGGGAAGA
>CAZFDW010000662.1:0-3473 GCA_964517865.1 uncultured Chitinophaga sp. | reverse complement strand
TGAGCGAACGTATTTTACTTCAGCGCCGTCCATAGAAGCGAAGAAAGCTTTCGTCGCCATGATGGAGGCTCGTCGGATTGCGTTTGAGTTGATTCGACCAGGGCTGGCTTGCAGTGAGTTGGATGGTTGTGTCAATGAGTTCCTGCGAAACGAAGGCTATGGCAGCGAAGAGCAGCGGTTGCACCGGACCGGACACGGCTTCGGTCTGGGCAATCACGAAGCCCCCTGGATTGCGGAGGGAAGCGAAGATCGACTCGCGGAAAACATGGTCATCAGTATTGAACCGGGAATCTACCTGGGAGGAATCGGCGGAGTGCGCCACTCGGACACAGTGTTGGTTACCAAAGACGGCTTTCGGCTTCTGACTCAATCGCCAATGGATCTTGACTCGCTTGTCATTCGTAAATGGAAGCCATGGGCCTGGTTCAAAGGCCAGCTTATTCGTCGAGCATTGGGGGCTCAACAAAAGGCACGCCTGAAGAAATGATGGATCTGCGTCGGACCGGTCCCGTTGTCTGGTCGCGGGCCATAGAACTTTCAACTCACAATGAATGGCAGGGAGAAGGCACATGAAACTGCGTCAAGCCCGCATCGCTGAGCGAGCGCATGATCAACCCGATTCCACCATAGCTGGTTGCCGTATTCTGATTAGCAACTTTATATTGAATTTCGGCGGCCGACAGCATGGGGCGATTGTTGCTGAACGGTTTGTGCTTGTTCCGCTGTATGAGCCGTCCCGCGCGTTCGGCAATTCGTTTTTGAGCAACTATTTCGCATCGCTGCAGCGTACCCCAACATCCACTTCAGGTCCGGGTTTTCGAGTGATCTCGAGGTCCAACAATGACTAGGTTTGCAGAGCTATGCAGTGGTGACGTGATCTTGTATTCCGGAAACCGGCACCAATCACGCCACATGCCACCGATTTTCATCGGATGATTTCGCAGGTCGGAATTGCCACCTGAAATACTTGTGGGTCGATTTGCGTTCCGAAGAGATTGATCTTCCGTAAGTTCGGCAAACGCTTGAGAGCAGCTATTGCATTGTTCGTCAGTCGTTCGCAATACCAGAGATTCAATGACTCCAGCGACTCGATGTTCGCAAGCGATGTCAATCCAGCGTCAGTCACATTTCCGTTGTGAGTCAATGCAAGCTCCTTGAGTTTCAGAGACGTCAGGTGGGCGAGCCCCTTATCAGTTATCAATGAGGTAGACTCCAACGCTAACAATCGCAGACCCTCTACGTTTTTTAATGCGGCAAGATCTTCATCTTTGACCAGGCGAGGCAACCGTAACTCACCATCTGCGAGTCGCCAGCTATTACTACCCATCTCGACTCTCGCCTTTGGGTTTGACTTTGAAAAGTTCAGTACTGCAGGAAACGGGACCGTTTCGTCAAAGACGACCTCAGTCAGTCGAGCGGAGACAGGTAGAAGTTCGACACCAGGTGCCGTGAGCGGCAGAGCATGCAGATTCAGGTATTCGATCTCCGGCAGTGTGGAAAAGATTGGCACACAAGAATCGTCAAAGTTCTCAGCGAAGTTGCCTGATTCTCCCTTCCAAAAAGCGAATCGAGTCAGCGCTCGTAAACCGGAAAGATGTTGCAGTCCTCGACAATCAAGTCGGACCGTGTAGAACGACAGTGATTTCAAGTTGCACAGACGCCCTGTGTGCAGCAGTACTTCCTGCGATACTTTCCCGTGGGAAAATCGCAAATCCTCCAGCTTCAGCAAACCTTCAAGTTGTGCTCCAACGGCTAGATCTCCTCCTATTTCCAACGAAGTGAGGTGCGGAAGTTTGGCCAGATGACCAAGAATATCCTCCTTTCCATTGGGGATGGATATCACAACCTTTACCACACGTTGGTTCTCGAATGAAAATCCGTCGAAGTAAGGAATCTCCTGCGAAAGCCTTTCAAATACTTGCTGCTCCGTCGCATCCTTGATCTGGGATTTTATCCGAAGCCAGGATTTGAACCGGTATGAGTACATTGGCAGGATACGGTCAATTTGTCCCGCTTTCTTCAAGATCAGGCGATGCCAACCACCCTCACGTGGGTCAAGAACCAGGTATTTGCTGTCAGTTGAAGCTGCCTCGCGGTCATCATGCAGCTTGTCAAACGGAGATGCACTCTTCAGGTCGCACCTGAAGACGCGACGATCCTGCCCAGTAGAATCCGGCAAGTGCAAATCAGTGAGAGTTATCATCCGGGGAAAAAATGCCATCAAGGTGGAGTTGCTGATACTTCCAAGGTGGTCCACGTTCAGATGATTCCGGTCATGCATGAACGTCAGTTCGTTCTTGTGTCCCACAATGGTTATGATGTTGAACCGGTCCTCATTGCCTATGAAGAGATCCGAATGCAGGCGCATCTCAAACTGGCTGCTCTTTGGGGATTGTTTCGCCACGCGTTCAAGCCGCTCAGACTGCAGTGGCAGGACACGGTTGATCCGGCCATTTGGGATCATGATCAATAACCGACAATCACCCGGTTGTTCAGCGTTCAGCACCAATCGGAGGCGAGCCAATGTGGAGTCGTCGTCAAGTTCATAGAGCACGCCTGCTTCCTTTCGTTGCGTACCTAGCCAGTTCGGAATCTTTGAGTCGGTCGATTTTCGGAACGTCACAGGTATGTCCCGCGATTGAAGAAGCGTTTTATCCGCGTCCCCAAACTGGTTGTAGGCTGGCTGGCCGGAATAAAGTGTTATCGTGCCTGCCCATCCGTTCGATTCATTTGGAGCAATGTCGAGGTCGATCGCACAGATGCCACCCGGTTCGTCGCTGATCCTGATTGGCGGCGTCAACCAGTCAGTGCGATATTGTTCGGCATCCGCGCAGCGCGAGAGAGTTGTTGACAGGGTTATTAGCAGAAAGCAAATTGCGATTCTCGCTGTCGCCATGGTTTAGGTTCCTGGTTGCACAGAAGAGAATGCGTCCCGGTCATCCTGCATTGAAGCAATCGAGTGCGAAAGGCAAAGTGAAATTCGCGAAGTGTTACCAGGATGGGTGGTAAATAGTCGCTGAAGGTTCAGGGATCCGAATTCACAACGAACCGAGTGTACCGTGTAAATAGTGTCGGCGGCCACCCCCACTTTTTGCAACGTTTGTTGCTTGCGAACACATCACTCAGGGGGCAAAGCAGGCCCGTCGCGAGTTGTGGTCGATCTGGGTTGACCATCTCGCAGGATCGCTTGTAGCAATGATTGCATTGCACAGTCCATTCGCTCCCTATTGAAGATATACAGTTTGAGGCCCAGGTGCGTGCGCGGGTTCGAACCACGTCCGAAACATCCAAACGGCCGACAGTCCGATTTACGAGGGATCGAACTGCCTTCACTCGGCGCATTCGAAATGACGACTGATTCTTATGGACAAGGCTGCGAAAATGATCGCGATGTCAGCACGAATCGGTTCCAGCCCAAGTCCCTCATGTGGGCGTGACATGAGTCACATTTTTGTGGGAATAGTTGATGGTTC
>CAZFDW010000661.1:0-3498 GCA_964517865.1 uncultured Chitinophaga sp. | reverse complement strand
TCAAAGTCATCGCCGCACGAAACGGCAAATCATCGACCGCGCTGGGGACAAACATGCTTCGCCGCCGACCTGTCGCGAGACATCTGGTACTGCTTCGGATGCCGTCGAGGTGGCGATCAGCTGACATTATGGACTGCGCGTCATTGTGCTCTTTGAGGGTCGCGAAGCAAGTGGTTTCAGAATTCCAGGGGCAGGTCCTTTCTGTCGGAAAGGACTTCGCAACTTGTTGCGACCAGCGACCAAATGATATTGATTAAACAGCCACGGGACAGCGTTGAGCGGATGTTCGCCCCAAGGCGGTTCGGCGTACGCCGATGGGGAACTTGGGGACACAGCACTTTGTTAGCGAGCAGCACAGCGAACGCGAGTTTCCTGACGAGGACCGAGAGGGAATCGTGGACGGACTGATTGCGGCCGAACTTTCTGGTGCCGGGCCGACTGCTTCGCCAACGTAGGCATGGTCAGAACGTCGAGCCGTCCAGTCCAGCAGGCTCAGGTAATCCGCCGTTGACATCGGCAGGAATCCCTTGTTACTGCAACGAGCACCCTGCTTGTGAACACACGGCCCGGTCGCACTCGATCGGCCCATCAGTTCCACCGGAGCCAGGTGCCGACTACTCCTTTTGCCCGTGTCTCCGACGCGGGACAGCTTTAGCAAGCCACCCACTTGTGCTGATCCAGCGTCCTCATCGACTGAACACTGAACACTGGCAACTGAACACTTCGCCCGCATGTCGCAACATCGCTTTTGAACCGACGTAAAATCACTCTCTTCAATCGTCTCGGCCAATGCCGCTCGAATCGGATTCAGATCCACATACGCCGCACACGCCAGAATCGCCGTTTCATCCAGCAATCGAACTGCAAGACAACGCGCCTGCCAGAATTTGCCGACCTCCCCATCCTCTTTACTGGCTCGCTGAGCAATGCTCTGGCTTAACAACCGCATCCACCATGAGAGATCGCTCAGCCGACTGCGGATGATTTTCAGCCTGGCTTTGTCCTTGCAGATGTGGTTCAGTTCGAACTCCGACGGATCTTCGGGCTTTCCGTTCGCGTCCCGGCGTTGTCGTTTGGCGATCTGTGCAACGTTGTCTCCGGGATCCTGACAAATGAACACGGAGGGCTGACGCCCAACCGCTCGCCTTATGATGCGCCTTTCAGCTTTCGATATCGGCGAATCAGATTGTTCGTTGAACTGTCGTGTGCGAGCGCTGGCTCCGTTTTAACTTCCAGCTCCGGCACGATTCGCTGAGCCAACGCCTTCCCGAGTTCCACTCCCCATTGGTCAAAGCAGTTGATGTTCCAGAGGACGCCTTGCGCGAAGACCAGGTGTTCATAAAGGGCGACCAGGTTGCCGAGGATTTCCGGCGTCAGTCGCCGGGCCAGAATTGTGTTTGACGGACGGTTTCCCTCGAAGACCCGATGAGGCACGAGCCAATCGGGTGTCCCTTCGGCATTGACCTGTTCGGCGGTCTTGCCGAAGGCCAGCGCTTCGGACTGGGCAAAGACGTTGGCCATGAGAATGTCATGGTGCTGCCCACGCGGGTTGAGCGATTCTGCGAATGCGATGAAGTCACACGGAACCAGTCGGGTCCCCTGATGAATCAACTGGTAAAAGGAGTGCTGGCCGTTGGTTCCCGGTTCGCCCCAGTAGATCGGACCCGTGTCGCACGTGACTCTGCTTCCGTCGAGCGTCACCTGTTTGCCGTTGCTCTCCATTGTCAGCTGCTGCATGTAGGCTGGAAATCGCTTCAGATACTGATCATAAGGCAACACGGCGATCGTGTGCGCGCCGAGAAAATTATTGTTCCACAGGGCAAGTAGGCCCATCAGCACCGGCAGGTTTTTTTCAAATGGAGCGGTGCGAAAGTGTTCGTCCATCTGGTAAAAACCGTCCAGCATGGCCCGGAAGTTATCCGGACCGATGGCCAGCATCGTGGAGAGGCCGATCGCCGATTCCATTGAGTATCGTCCTCCAACCCAATCCCAGAAACCAAACATGTTGGCCGTGTCGATTCCGAACGCAGACACCTTTGCCGCATTGGTTGAGACCGCGACAAAATGGCGAGCCACGGCTTTCGAATCACCGCCGAGGCCTTTCAGCGCCCAGTCTCGAGCACTGATGGCGTTCGTCATCGTCTCCTGAGTTGTGAAGGTCTTCGAAGCGACGATAAACAGCGTTTCGGCAGGATCGAGGTCTTGGATCGCCTCAGCGAAGTCGGTGCCGTCGATGTTGGACACGAATCGGAATGTCATCGACCGATCGCTGTAGTGCCGGAGCGCCTCATAGGCCATCACGGGGCCGAGATCGGAACCGCCAATGCCGATGTTCACGATGTTTCGAATGCGTTGGCCGGTGTGGCCCTTCCATGCACCGCTGCGGACGCGGTTCGAGAAGTCCGACATCTTATCCAGCACTGCATGCACCTGAGGAACAACGTTTTCGCCATCGATGATGATTGACGCCGTCCGCGGAGCGCGGAGGGCCACGTGCAGCACAGCGCGATCTTCAGTGATATTGATTCTGTCACCCCGAAACATCGCGTCAATTCGCGAGCGCAAGCCACATTGCTCGGCGAGCTTCACGAGGAGTCTTACGGTTTCGTCCGTGATACGATTCTTCGAGTAATCGAGGAAAACACCGCCCGTCTCGACGGTCAGGCGTTCGCCGCGTTTTGGATCATCGATGAAAAGCTGGCGCAGATGGACATTCTGAATCTTCTGATGGTGGACCTTGAGGTCCTGCCACGCCGGACTTGACGTCAGTGACAAGCCTGTGTCGTTCATTCGTTCACTCCGTTCACGTTTTCCTCTGTGGCAAAAATTTCCGCCACGGAGTGTCGGGGCACATTGAATCAAGGTTGGTCAACCCACTGACAGGATTTTGCAACAGTGACACTCGTGGAAGCAATCACGGGCATCAGTTCATTCCAGAATTCTACAAATGACGTCAGGGTTCGTGCCTGATGAGCCTGGGCCATCCGGATGGAGTTTTTTTCCTGACTCTACCGTTTTCTTTCTGACAGACAACCCGCATGGCATGGACTTTGAGGCAAATCGAAATTCGCCTTGGCCCGGGCTTCGCCCAATACCGACACGAGTAGGCAGATTTCGCTGAAATCTGCTGGGCCGACTTCGGCGAAGTCGGCCTACATGAATCACCCGCTGGGCGCTAGCGGGCTGTTGATTTAGTGTGCATAGTCAGCAATTCGGTTTAACCCTGAGCCGCAGGTTTTGAAGTTGCGCATTTTGTTTTCCCCCGTAAAATACGAACCCGACGCGTCAGCGAGGGACTGCCTGACGGTCGATTTTCCCTCGCTGGCGCTTCGGGTTGTTGAAATAGCGCAACTTCAAAAGCCGCAGGCGACGGTTTCCGGTCACGCCGTCGCCTGCGGCTCGAGGTTAAACGATTAAAAACCCCTAAAAAAACCTCCGTGGCCGCGTTGTGTCGAGAGTGGCTGAGATGCAAGGAAGAGCGACGAGACGACAAATGTC
>CAZFDW010000660.1:0-3501 GCA_964517865.1 uncultured Chitinophaga sp. | reverse complement strand
GTGCGATTGCCGGACGGCTATCGCTGGCTTCCCTGGCGGTCGCTGTTGCTTGAACGACACGCGCAAGTGAAGTGGCGGGCGTTTCGCGAAGATCTCGACGGAAAGGTTTTTTCGTGTCTCGGAGACGCCGCAGGCTGCACGGCTTTGATGAAGGAAATTGTCGGACAGGCCGCATTCTGTCCGGCGGCGACATGGATGGTGGTCTATCAGCCGGAACCCGACTGGCCCGCAGTCGATTGCGGGACGATTCAGGGAGTGACTCGCAGTGGCGGTATGGGATCGATTCAAAACGTCGGTGTGATTCCCGCGCATCGCGGACTGGGCCTTGGCCGCGCATTGGTGCAACAGGCCCTGTTGGGATTCGTGCAGGTTGGAATGGGAATCAGTGTGCTCGAAGTCACTGCGGACAACGATGCGGCGGTTCGGCTGTATCAGTCGATGGGTTTTCGTACAATCCAGGTCTTGTATCGTGACAGTTTCACGGGCGAGACAATGACTGAGGATGAGGCTGAATCACAAATCAGCAAATGGCCCAGACGCCTTTCGGGACAATGAGGATGCAGCAATGAGTTTTTTTCCATGTGGACAGACACGACGAGAACTCGTCTGGCAGATGGGTGGCGGCTTTGCCGGATTGGCGCTGACTTCGATGCTGAATCAGGACGGTTTCTTTGGCAGGCACGCCGCTGCTGGTGAGGGTGCCGTGAACATTGCACAGCATCAGCCGCGCTTCACCGCGAAGGCCAAATCCTGCATCTTTCTGATGATGAACGGTGCTCCAAGCCAGGTCGATACATTTGACTACAAACCGTCGTTGCAGAAATATGCGGGGCAGCCGCTGCCGGAGGGCAAGGCGTTCACCAATTCCGGTGGTCGCAAAGTCGGATTCCTCACGCCCGCTTTTCGACCTTTTCGACCTGGCGGAGAAAGCGGTCTTCTGATTTCCGACTACTTCCCGAACGTGCGACGACATGCCGACAAGCTGGCAGTCATCCGTTCGTGCCACACCGACAGCCACGCGCACGGATCGGCGCTGGTCGCCATGAACACGGGCAAGACGTTTATCGGGCGTCCGTCACTCGGATCGTGGTGCGTCTATGGGCTGGGGACGGAAAATGAAAGTCTGCCAGGCTACGTCGTGATCCTCGATAAACGGGGAGGACCGATTGGCGGGCAGCCAAACTGGTCAAGCGGATTCATGTCGGCGGCCTATCAAGGAACATTGTTTCGTCCGGTTGGCGATCCGATTCTGGATCTTCGGGGACCGGACCATGTCACGCGACAGGCTCAGCGTGAACAACTCGACCTGCTGGCGCGTCTCAACGAACAGCATCTCGCGGCACGACCGGGAGGCGCTGAACTGGCTGCGCGCATCGGATCGTATGAGCTGGCATTTCGGATGCAGACGGAAGCCCCCGAGGCTGTCGATCTCAGTCAGGAAACGGCGGAGACTCTTGCCATGTACGGCGTCGGTCAGCAGCCGACGGATGAATACGGACGCAATTGCCTTGTCGCGAGGCGCCTGATTGAACGCGGTGTGCGATTCGTGCAACTGTACTCCGGCGGTGGACATCTGGAAGAAACCTGGGACGCGCATGAGAGCATCGAAAAGAACCACGGACGACATGGAGCGGAAGTGGATCAGCCCATTGCCGCGCTGCTCACGGATCTTGAACAACGCGGACTGCTGGATGAAACCCTGATCGTCTGGGGCGGCGAATTCGGGCGGATGCCGTTCAGTGAAGGACAAAACGCTCCTGGTCGAAATCACAATCCCTATGGCTTTTCAATGTGGCTGGCCGGCGGCGGCGTCAAAGGCGGCACGGCCTACGGTGAAACCGACGAATTTGGCTTTGAAGCTGTCGTTGATCGGGTTCATCTGCATGATCTGCACGCCACGATTCTGCATCTGATGGGCATGGACCATGAACGGCTGACCTATTTCCATCAGGGCCGCGATGAGAGTCTGACGGATGTATTCGGCCAGGTGGTGAAGGGTGTGCTGGCGTAAACGCTGAACCAGACGCCGGTGCCATGCACTGGCGGAATGATTCACCGGTTGGGCTGTATTCAAGCCCTCCTTTTCAAGGTAAGGGTCCGGGGAACTTCAAACACGCCTTTCGAGGGCGGAATTCTTACCCATACCAGACAAAAAACGCACCGGAACAAGAATCTTCGTATCACGTTGCATGATATCGCTGAGATTCGCTCCCAGAGAACCTGGTCGTATTCAGGACTCGCAACGGCGGAAACTGCTATATTGACTTTCGCAGTTGGCTGTTTTCGAAACTGATGGGGCGTTTCAAACACACAGAATCGCCTCGTACCGGCAAGCTGACGCATGCCGCTCGCCGATGCGTCGGACCTAGCGATTGAATGAACTCTGTGACTGCGACTGCATTCCACGGCGAGTGTTCATGTTCACCTGGAAAAAGCTCTCGGCCACGGCCGCGCCGATGCCATTAAGTTGAGACTGAAAATCGTCCACAAACTGATGCAGTCCGTTTCCAATCACATCGGTCGCCCGCGCGTAGTTGAGCTTGGCGTTTAACTGCGACACCAGTTGTTCAGCGGTGTTACTGAAGGAATGCATGGGTGTCCCGGAAATCGCTCGGATGCTGTTTTCGACATCGCGCACACAGAAACGCATCGATCTGGGAAATCGCGTATTCAGCATCAGGAAATCCACGACTTTCGCGGGTTCAATACGACCATATTCACGGCGATACATCTGCAACGCACTGGTGGATTCCAGTAGCGCGGCCCACTGGACCACATCCACCTGCGAACCGACATGCGTCGGATCCGGCAGCAGAATAAAATACTTGACGTCCAGAATTCGTGAGGTCTTGTCAGCGCGTTCGAGATCATATCCCAGACTGGAAAAGTGCCAGGCTTCGCCACGTGACCACGTCGCCTGAATCACGCCCAGCACCTGATGTGCCGAGCGTTTAATCTGTTCGAGAACTCCGTGCGGCTGCCTGATGGCGCGATTGGATTCTGCTGACGCCCGGCGCACGCGCAGATAGAACCGATTGACCGCTTCCCACATCGGAGTCGTCAGGTTTTCGCGGATTGACCTCGCATTTTCGCGGGCTCCCGCAAGGCAACTGACGACCGAATTCAGATTCTTGGGATCGAACAGCAGGTAACGAATCACATTCTCCTGAGTCGGCGCGGAGTATGTTTCTTTGAAATGCTCCACGTCGCCTCCAGCGTGCAGCAGGGACGACCACAGATCCAGTTCGCTGCCGCGGTATCCCAGCGCGATGTTCGAGGTGACTTCGATAAATCGAGCCTGATTTTCAGCGCGTTCCAGATAGCGGCTCATCCAGAACAATGATTCAGCAACACGACACAACATGGCAGGAATTCTTAAATGAGTCAGGCGTTCTTAATTCAATTCTTCAGCAATACCCAGGTATCTTTGCTGCCTCCGCCTTGTGAGGAATTGACGATCATCGAACCTTCTTTCAGGGCGACACGCGTGAGTCCTCCGGG
>CAZFDW010000659.1:0-3505 GCA_964517865.1 uncultured Chitinophaga sp. | reverse complement strand
CGTCGTGATGAGCCCAATGGCAGTTCACGTTGATGAGCCAGTCACTGCACGAATTCAATCATCCCAGCCGTCAGATTATCAACCTGGCTGTATCAGCCGCATGGTCCCGAAAAGGCTCTTCTCGGCGGAGCGAGACAGCTACATTCACCGCACGGCACCACCGTTGACGTTAAACACCTGTCCGGTGATATAGCTCGCGTCATCGCTGAGAAGGAATCTTGCCATCTTGGCAATATCCTGCGGTTCACCCCACCGCTTCAGCGGTGTTTCTGTGATCACGCGTTGTTGCCAGTATTCGCTGGCACTTTCGCCCCATGTCGTCCGTATCCAGCCGGGAGCAATGCAGTTGACCCGCACATGCGGTGCGAGGCTCACGGCGAGCGATCGGCTGAAACCCATGATGGCATTCTTGGCTGCGGCAAACAGTTCACCGCTGTCGCCTTCCATGCCGCGATCCGCCTGATCCCAGCCGATATTCAGAATCGCTCCGCGTCCCTGTTCCAGAAATCGCCTGCCGAATGCACGAGACAGTTCAATCGTGCCCATCACGTCCGTCTGAATCAGAGCGTTCAATTTCTCCGTGAATTCAGCACCACGAAGTTCTGTCGTCAGTAAGTCCGCACCCGCGTTGTTGACAACCGCATCAATGCGCCCTGAGTCAAAAGCGGCTCTGACCAATTTCCTGCGATCCTGTTCATCGGAGACGTCTGCAATGATCACATCAGCCTGCAACCCCAGCGTCCGAGCTTCCTCAGCCACGGCCTTCGCCTGATCTACCGACTGCCGACAATTGACCACGATATCCGCTCCCGCCCGCGCACATTCAAGCACCATCGCGCGTCCAATGCCCGTGGAAGAACCGGTGATCAGAATTCGCTTTCCGTTGAGTGATGCAAATGTCCCGATATTGTTCGTTCGATCAATCATCCGTGACTCCAGGTTGAGCTGTTTTAACGAGATCCAATCAGAGTCCAAGTGCGGTTCGCAGCGCAGTATCCACATCAGAAAGCACTGGGCAGTGTCCGATGACTCTGTCAATCTCAACATCGACTACGGTTGCAAGGTTGTCCGCCATGATGACTGAATCGCTGTGGAGACCCATCGTTAGACCTGCGGGTGAGGCCTTTAGAATTGCAAGCCGACAAGGATGTCCAAGCCTGTCCATGTTACTGCTGATCATGGCGATGATCGTCTGATCCAGACCAGTCTGCAGATCGCTCGCCTGGACTACCAATGCCGGACGTCGCTTAGCTGTTCGAAGATTGGAGTCTGGAAACAAGACCAAAACGACGTCGCCTCGATTAAAGGGCATCGTAGGAATCCATGTCTGGGTGGTTCCAGTCATCAGTGAAGGCTGCAAGCCGATGTCGCAGGTCCGCAGCGTGATTCTCGTCGATTCCACGCTCCGCAAGATCAACCGCAGTGGATGCCAGGAAGGTTACGATTACCTGGCCTTCGCCATCCTCCGGAGGTGGTTCAAGTAGTTCGACGTGTCCATTGCGAAACACTCCTTTGATCGATTTTAACATCGCAGAATTCTCGCACAGGAATTTTGGAGCCGTTCGCGTCGGCATGTACAACTGACGACGCAAATTACTTCCCACTCTACACTTCGTGACCGCTTACCTCAACGGATTGATGATCGGCCCAATCTGATTTTCGCGAAACTGTCTCATGGCAAGGCCCGGTACTTTTCTGAGTCTGCAGGGAATGGTAAAACCCGCGTTGAAGTGTGTTTTTAACTGCGGTGATTCTACGCGCGGACCCTGGGAGAATCGAGACATGGCAGGTCGCCCGGCAAAGCTGGCGTTGGCAAACGGTAAAGTATTCACTGGTCAGGCTTTCGGAGCTGAAGGTGAAGTTGATGGGGAAGTTGTTTTCAATACCAGCATGACCGGTTACCAGGAGATCCTGACCGATCCGTCGTACACTGGTCAGATTGTGACGATGACCTATCCACTCATTGGAAATTATGGCGTCAACGCCGAAGACGTTGAAAGCCGAGGATTGTTCCTCAAGGGTTTCGTCGTGAAGGAACTGTGTGAGTTTCCCAGCAACTACCGGTCAACCGAATCGCTCGATTCATACCTCAAACGAAACAACATTATCGGACTGCAGGGCATTGATACACGCTCGCTGGTCCGCCAGATCAGGACTCAGGGTGCGATGAAGGGTATCCTGTCGACTGTCGATCTGAATGATGTCTCGCTGCTGAACAAAGTGCAACAGGCTTCTGGCCTGGTAGGTCGAGACCTGGTTCAGGAAGTCATGCCAAAGGAAACGTGCGGCTGGGACAAGTCGCTCAGCGAACTCGGTCGGCCGGCCGATTTCGTCTCAGGTGCAGATCGCATCGACGGGCCGCATGTCGTGGCCATCGACTACGGTATGAAATGGAACATTCCTCGCTACCTGCGCGATGTCGGCTGTCGCGTTACGATTGTTCCTGGCACGGCGACGGCAAAAGAGATTCTGGCACTGAACCCGGACGGCGTGTTTCTGTCGAACGGGCCTGGAGATCCGGAACCGTTGACTTACGCGATTGAAACAATTCGGGGGTTACTGGGCAAGAAACCGATCTTCGGCATCTGCCTTGGGCTGCAGTTGCTGGGCCTGGCCTTCGGAGGCAAAACGTACAAGCTGCGTTTCGGTCATCGAGGTGCCAATCAGCCCGTGCTGAACCGCCGAACCGGAAAAGTTGAAATTACATCCCAGAATCACGGCTTCGCTGTCGATTCAGCGAGTCTGCCCGATGACGTTGAAGTCACGCATATCAACCTGAATGACCAGACAACTGAGGGCATTCGTCACAAGGTCTACCCGGCCTTCGGAGTTCAATACCACCCCGAAGCCGCTGCCGGGCCGCATGACAGCCATTATTTGTTTAGTGAATTCCTGCAGATGATGATGGTTTGAAATCCGAAATCCGAAATCCGAAATCCGAATGACTCGCAGTGCATTGCAACTGTGGGATTCGCTTGAGATTCATTGGTTATTGGGCTTTCGTCATTGGTCCATCCTGCAATCCTTTGCTCACTTTCAACGAAAGACTTTCCACTCATGGCTCTCGAACGAACATTGATTCTTGTCAAACCGGATGGAGTGCAGCGACGACTGATCGGACGCATTGTTTCGCGGATTGAAGACAAGGGCCTCAGCATTGTCGGAATGAAAATGCTGCAGGTGACGCCGGAACTCAGCAAACAACACTACGCAGAGCACGTCGCAAAGTCGTTCTACAAAGATCTGGAAGCCTTCATCACATCCGGCCCGGTCGTGGCGATGATTGTTGAAGGGCCCGAAGCGATCACCGTGATGCGAACGCTGATGGGAAAGACGAATTCACGCGAATCCGCCCCCGGCACAATTCGCGGAGATCTCGGAGCCAGCCGTCAGATGAACCTCATCCACGGCAGCGACGGACCTGAAGCCGCCGCCCGTGAAATCACCACATGCTTCAAGGCAAACGAAATCGCGGCCGCACCCAATGCGCTGGCAGATCATCTAT
>CAZFDW010000658.1:0-3507 GCA_964517865.1 uncultured Chitinophaga sp. | reverse complement strand
TTCGGGACGCGAACTTTTCCTGAACCCCGACGGGGTTTTACAACACAGCCTGGGGGCGCCGTGACTACGGCGCACTCCAGCGTTTCAGGTGCCAGGCACTTGATGCCCTCTGCTTAAAGATGTCCTTCACGCCGATGCGTGCTGGATCACGGTGGACTGCGGTAGTGGTCATCGGGTTGTTCAGGATGAGTACAACGCTGTGACCGTTTCATGCATCGGCGGGATGGTCATTTGGCGATTTCCCTGGACTGCGGCAGCCTGCTGCCGCTTTTTTGCTCGCAGCCTGCTGCGGGACTTTTGGACCGGGTTTGATTTTGGAGCAGTGCCTGGCACAGCGAGGCCAGCAGGCTGGCTGAAGAAAGCGGCAGCAGGCTGCCGCAGTCCACAGAATTTGCGGGCGGCTCGCCCGCTTTTTCGTACCTTTGCCCTCCCGAGAATCGAGGTGCATTGCGTCCGTGCCGGAATCCGTGACCGCCCGGTGAAGCCCGCGCGAGGATTGATCATTGTGCTGCCACGTTCAGCCTGCTATTTTCAGCGGATTGATCATTGGTTGAACGCATGCCAGAATTCCGGCAACTGTTGGTTGCCGGCCCGCCTCAGCAAATCCCTCCATAATACCCGGAAATGTCGCTCATGAATTCGCACATGGGGATTTTCTGTCAATGCCACTTGTTGGCCATAGCGTTGTGCGGAAGCACTGTCGCAATCGCAGAAGACCTGCTTCCCGCTGATACAGAAATCGTCCATGCCATCGATCACTACGTTCGGCAGCATCTGGTGGCATCCGGAGTTGCCGCAGTCGAGCCTGCCGACGATTTGACGCTGTTGCGGCGAACAACTCTGGATCTTGCCGGACGTGTGCCCACGTCGGTGGAACAAGACTGGTTCATGAATCAACCGCCGTCCGATCGTCGGCGTCTGCTTGTCGATCGACTGATGGAATCACCGGATTTCGATTTTCATCAGCGCAACTGGCTGGATGAAACACTTCTTCCGAATCAGCCGTACAATGATGAGTTCCGCAATTATCTGCTGACTGCGGTGCAGGAACGACGTTCCTGGGACACCGTCTTCCGTGAAATCATGAAGGCTGCAGCCTCGGAAGACCCGGAGAAGGGTGCGGCTCAGTTTTTGAAGAGTCGCGTGCGTGAACTGGATGACCTGACCAACGATACGGCAATTCTGTTTTTCGGTGTGAACATCAGTTGCGCCAAATGTCATGATCATCCGTTGGTGGCTGACTGGAAACAGGACCACTTTTATGGCATGCAGGCGTTCTTTCAGAGGACGTACCAAACGCGGAAAACAAGCTCCATGGCCGAACGTCCGTTTGGCGAAGTCAAGTTTGCAAACGTCGGCGGCGAGAGCAAAACAGCAGCGTTCATGTTTTTGAACGGCGAAGTTGTGCCTGATCGTACACCGCAGATGGCGGACGAAGAACGAAAGCTGCTTGAGGAGCGTGTCCGAAAACTGGAACACGACGATGCAGAAGCAGAGATCCTGGTCCCCGAATTTCGGCCACGCGATGAGCTTGTGGAATTGGCGTTACACGACACGCACGATCGGTTTTTCGCGAGAAATATCGTCAATCGTGTCTGGGCTCGATTGCTGGGGACTGGACTGGTTAATCCTCCCGATCAAATGCACAGCGGAAATGCGCCGAGCCACCCGCAACTCCTGGAATGGCTCACGAGCGACATGGTCTCGCATGGCTACGATCTGCGACGATTGATTGAGGGCATTGTATTGAGTGAAGCCTATGGGCGATCGAGCGTATGGACATCAGAATCAGAGCCGCCAGCCGCCAGCACTTTCGCGTTGGCGCAAACACGTCCTCTGACGCCACGGCAACTGGGAGCCTCGCTGCATCTCGTGATTAGCAACCCGGAACAGTGGCCGGCAATTGAGAATACGGAAGAATGGACGAAGCGACGAACAGACCTTGAGAACCAGGCGAATGGCTGGGTGCGTGAGTTTGAGCAACCAGGAGAGAACTTTCAGATTGCCGTCGATGAGGCGCTGTTCTTCAATAACAGCGGTCGGGTTCAGGATGACCTTCTGCGAGATTCGGATGACCGGCTGCTGGGGCAATTGAAGAAGATTGAAGATCAGTCACAGGGAATTGAAAAGCTCTGGCTGGCGGTTCTGAATCGTTTGCCACATCCCGACGAAATTGCTTCAGCGACAGCATGGCTGGATCGCATCCCGGATAAGAAAGACGAATCAAAAAAACAACTTCTTTGGGCAATCCTCGCAGGCCCTGAATTTCGGTTTAATCATTAGTTGAACGGCAGAGAGTTTCTTCCCTGTTCCGTAGTTGAATTCGTAAGAATTCCGGGGCCACTGAATTCTTACGAATTCAGCTACGGTTAATCCTGGTTGGCATCTCGCCCTCGAAAAGGTTTTTTCTATGTTCCGAATCGCGAAATCCGGCATTTGCACTCCTGCTCAGCACGCCGTGTCTCGTCGAGGCTTTCTGTCAGATGGAGCGATCCGTGCTGCCGGTGCCGTGACTGTCGCCGGATGTTTCGCTTCCGACATGGGACAGATCCATGCGCTGCGATCGGAAGAGGTCGCCGGCGAACTCAGGAGACAGGACAAGCGAGTCATCCTGTTATGGCTGGCTGGGGGTGCCAGTCAGTTCGAAACCTGGGATCCCAAGCCCGGCGCGAAAACCGGCGGACCATTTCGTGCCATTCAGACGAACGCCACCGGAGTCCACATCAGCGAACTGCTTCCTGAACTGGCTCAACGGATGCAGCATACGGCGATTATCCGATCTCTGAACACGAAGATTGCCGATCATGGCCGTGGTGCAGACCTGATGGAAACTGGCCGTCTGAAGGATCCCAGCATCCTGTACCCGGACCTTGGCGCTGTAGTCGCGCGGGAACTGGGACGGCTGGAAAGCAAGGTCCCGGATTATGTGTCACTCTATACGTCCACCGAAGGTCGGCGCAAAGGAACCAGCGGATTTCTGGGGGCCCGGTATGCGCCGATGTTCCTGAGCGAAAGCATGATCCCGCCAAACATTGCGCGGCTTGAGACAGTTTCAGAGATCGATCATCATGACCGGGCAGCGTTGCGAGATTCACTGGGACGACGCTTTGCGGCTGCTCGCAGAAGTCACACAGTTGACAGTCATAATTCTGCATTTCAGCGAGTACACGGATTGATGGCCAGCGCAGAACTGTTTGACATCACACAGGAGCCAGCCGAGGTGCAGGCTCGCTACGGGCCGACGCAATTCGGCCATCAGTGCCTGATCGCTCGCCGCCTGATCGAAGCTGGAGTCCCCTTCGTCAAAGTGGCCCGCGCCTGGTGGGACAGTCATGGACAGAACTTTGAGACACATCAGGAATTGTGTGCGGATCTGGATCATTCCATGTCCGTTCTGCTGGATGACCTTGAACAACGCGGCCTGCTGAAGAACACGCTGGTGATCACTCTTGGTGAGTTCGGAAGAACGCCACAGATCAATTCCAGCCTCGGACGTGATCACTTTGC
>CAZFDW010000657.1:0-3525 GCA_964517865.1 uncultured Chitinophaga sp. | reverse complement strand
GCCAGACGACTCAGGTGTTTCACCGCACGTCCGCCGGAGCCAGCGTGCTGCAGCTTGATTACCAGTATGACAATGCTGGAAATCGCAAATCGATGGCAGAGAACGCCACTGCAGCCCGCACGACATGGACCTACGACAAGCAAAACCAGTTGCTGGGCGAGCACCGCACGGGAACGAATCCGTACCGCCAGACGTTTACATACGACGCTGCGAGCAATCGGACTCTGAAGAACATCGACACCGTCCGCACAACGTACACCTACGATGTCGCGAATCAGTTGAAGTACGGGCAGGCGGTCGCTGGTCGCACGTCCTTCGTCTACGATGCGACCGGCAATCAACGCATCGAGCAGCCACCTGCTGGCAATCGCACGACGACCACATGGAACTACGAGAACCAGCCGACGCAATATCGACTGCCGACTGGTTCGCCGGTGACCATGTCGTACAACGGTGACAATCGCCGAGTCATCTCGCAGCAGGGGGCGACCAGCACCAAGTTTGTTTGGGACGCGACGACAGATGCATATCTGTCGGAACTCAACGCTGCCAATGCCGTGCAGGCGGTTTACACGAACGAGCCGCAACACTACGGCTCCGTGGTGAGCCAACGCCGCAGCAGCACTTCGCACTGGCTGCACGCCGACGCTCTTGGCACAACTCGCCTGCTGACCAGCAGCACGCAGACGACGTCTGACACCTACCTGCTCGACGCATGGGGTAATCTGATCACCAGCAGCGGATCGACCGTGAATCCGTTTCGATGGGTGGGACGGTATGGGTATTATCAGGATGCAAGCACAGGGCTGGTGTATGTCAGGGCGAGGATGTATCAGCCGACTGTGGCAAGGTGGTGCAGTCTAGATCCTGTATTTAGCCGCGAGCGATTCCACTACTCGCACACATCACCATGCCTACGGATCGATCCTTCAGGATTGTTTCCTCTGTGCTTTTCGGACACATGTTCTACTGGCCCTATCAGAAACGAAGGCTTTTACGTTCTGCGGGCGGAGGTAATCGCAGTCTCAGGTAGTAAGTGCGGCGCGGCGGGCCAATCGATAGATTTTCATCTGAGGGAAACGCATTTGGATCCAAGCGACCAGACGTGCCAACAACCTGCTCAGGACGAATTGACACGGGTCTTTCATAAATTTGGCGGACCACAAGGATTCCGATTTGGAGACATCGTCAACCGTGGATGCACCGCTCCAATTGCGACTGCAAAGAAAGTCGGTCGCAATCAGTGTTGGGTAGTCGACTATCGCTGGAGCTGCCCAATTACGTGCTCACCACAATACACGTGCGAACCCACGCAGTCTTGGCTGAGCATTTACAATCCTGATTTACTGAAAGTTCAGGGATGGCCAGCACCGCCCGGCACTGACTTGCCTGGAATTTTGCGTTCAGATGCTTCTATACAATTCCGCGAGCATTGCCCATGCCAACTCTCATCGTGTGAGATTGCTGCGAACGTCTCATTTCTCATATGGCAACAGCATTTTTCTCCAGACAGGGAGCACATTCCTCCCAATGGAGTCGATATTCAGCCAGCATTACTCCCAACTGGAGATATATACGGATATTACTACAGAATTGCGGATTCTAGGCCGGTCAAATGCGCGGAAAATCATGGATGGGTTTGGCACCTCTAGCTTTCGTGTTGGACGAATTATGTAGCTCCGGGAGTATGGCTGAGAAAACATGACCACGGGTGTGACACCGACCATTAGTTCGCATCCGAACCGTAAACGAAAGGAGAATCTGTGATGCTGGAAAAACTGATTCTGTGTTTGAGTTTTTTGTCTGATCTATCTGAACAACCATCTGAAGCCACAATCAATCTGCAGAAGTGTGCATTTACTCTTCCGAAGTACACCGTTGCATATTCCACATCTGTAGGCGTAGCGATTTCGAAGTCGCAACATCCTGACATGTTATCGATTGATCATGTAGCCACAGGAGTTCGACATTCGTTTGAATGTCCAACTATTCGACGCGATCTTGTCAGATTCCTTGGTTCTAGCCACGAGTTTGCCTGTTTCGTGGCCAACGAAACAAAGTTAGTTGTTGTAGATTCGAACACTTCGGGAACCTTGTATGAGATTTTCTTACCAAAAGAGTTACCATCACCGACTGGTTTCAAAGTCTCGCACAATGGCAAAACTGGCATCATTTGGTATCGAGACAAAGCGGTTCTTGTTAAGTTCGCTACGCGATCCACTAGTGAAATGCCAAGCTTTAACTTAGGTGGAGAAATATCCGATGTCGGATTTTCTCCATTGGCAGATATTGTGGCTTTTGCGTCTGTTGGCACCAGAGGACTAGCAGTAGTTGATATTGGGAATCTTGACCGACTATTTGATGTAGAGGGTTTCGAGGTTGAATACCATGTGGAACCACAGACTTTCAAGCCGTACTTACGCTCCACACATTGTCAATGCACTGATGTTCAGTTTAGTAATTCGGGAAATCAAATCATTGGTATTGTGAGTCGTAACGGAGTTTCTCAGCTATCTGCATTGGAATCGTCTAATGGACGCGTCCTTTCAAGTTGGTCGAAACCCAACACTCGCATATTATCCGCACATGCACTTCCGGGTTTGAAAGAATGCCTTGTTATTGCGCGCGGGAATGACTCTCCTGAGACGAGTGTAGCCATTCTAGTTGACATCGCAAATGGGACGGCGATTCAACAGTTACTGCTGCCTCGGGGGATGAAAGTGATTCCAGAAGATTCCGCCGCATGTAGTTCAGAGCTACTTGTGATTGATACGGCTGGCGACACATGGAATCTGCTCCATGTCACACCCCAACCGCCGTAATAGGGAAAATCAAAGGGGGAAAATCAAAGGGGTCAGGCGTCTTTGATTTAGGGAAAATCAAAGGGTCAGGCGTCTTTGATTTAGAAGTCGAGGAAAAGCAGATGAGATTGATCAAGTATGAAACGAAGAGACCTGACATCCTTTGATGTTCTCCGTTCGACCAAGACGTACAATACGGATTGCCAGACGGTCGCGTCGATCAATGCTCTGGGAAATAGCTCCACCAGCATCTACGACGCAGGCGGCAGAGGCGTGGCGTCGGTGGATGCGAAGGGAAATCGCTCGACGACAGTGTACGATACCAAAGGGCGAGCCGCCGCCAGCATCAACCCGCTCGGCAAACGCTGGACGACGATCTTCAACACCGTCGGGCAGACTGTCGGCAGCAAAGATCCGCTGGGCAATCGCAGTACGTCAGTGTACGACACGGCAGGCCGCGTTGTCGCGAGCATCAATCCGCTCGGTAAACGTGCCACGACCGTCTACAACATCGCCAGCCAGTCTCTGGCCACAATCGATGCCAATGGCAATCGAGTCAGCAGCGTCTACGACGCCCTTGGCCGACGCACGGTCGAAGTCAACGCTCTCGGCAATCGCACGACGACGATTTACAACTCGCTCGGTCAAACGTCGGCTCTGGTGGATGCCCGAGCCAACCGGCACAGTTTTACCTTCGATTCGACGGGAGCCCAGACGCAGCTCA
>CAZFDW010000656.1:0-3534 GCA_964517865.1 uncultured Chitinophaga sp. | reverse complement strand
GGCCAGTTCAATATGTTGTACCTGCCTGGGCTGGGAGAGATTGCGATTTCCATCAGCAGTGATCCCGACCAGCGAGATTCCATTTCGCATACCATCCGTGAAGCGGGCAACGTGACTCGTGCTCTGGCAGAACTCCCGGTGGATTCTTCGATCGGTTTGCGCGGGCCTTTCGGGTCGCACTGGCCGACAGAGGATGGCGTTGGGCGTGATGTGGTACTCGTGGCTGGAGGCATTGGTCTGGCTCCTCTGCGGCCCGCGATCTGCCACCTGCTGGCACATCGCGAGCGTTACGGCGAACTGAATCTGATCATCGGTGCGCGTGAGCCTTCGGGGTTGTTGTATCCGCTGGAATATGATGCCTGGCGTGCTCATGGTCTCAATGTGCATGTAACCGTCGATCGGGCGAATAGTGACTGGCATGGGGCAATTGGCCTGGTGACCAATGTGCTCGATCGATTGTGGATGCGTCACCCGGAAAACACACTGCTGCTGACGTGCGGGCCTGAAGTGATGATGTGGTACTCGGTGCAAATGGCGATCCGTCGCGGCCTCAATCCGAAGTCTCTCTACGTGTCACTCGAACGCAATATGAACTGTGCGATTGGGCTTTGTGGGCATTGCCAGTTTGGTCCTCAGTTCCTGTGCAAGGACGGACCAATTTTCCGGTACGATCGCGTGGCCTCCATTTTGAAGGTGGATGACCTATGACTGATCCCGCGTCTTTACAGAATTCGTCTGCTGCGCAAGATCCTGCGGTCGCCGTACGACCGCGTCCCAGACTTGCCGTGTTTAAGTTTGCATCCTGCGATGGGTGCCAGTTGTCGCTGCTGGACTGCGAGGACGAGTTACTGGCCGTCGCCAGTGCCGTGGAGATTGCGTATTTCCCGGAGGCCAGCAGTCGTATGTTGCCCGGTCCGTACGACGTCGCGCTGGTTGAAGGATCGATCTCGACACCACACGATGCGCAACGGATTCAGGATGTGAGACGGATCTCTCGCACCGTCGTGACGATTGGAGCCTGTGCCACCGCCGGAGGAATTCAATCGCTGAAAAACTGGGCGGATCACGAAGACTATCTGAGATGTGTCTACGCCAGCCCCGAATACATTTCGACGCTCGCCACATCCACGCCCATCGCCGATCACATCAAAGTCGATTTTGAACTGCGCGGATGTCCGATCAGCCGACACCAGCTTCTCGAAGTCATTAGCGCATTTGTCAATGGTCGACGACCGCGAATGCCAGCCCATTCAGTCTGCCTCGACTGCAAACGAAAAGGCACTGTGTGTGTCGAAGTTGCGCAGGGGATTCCGTGCCTCGGCCCCGTGACACATTCCGGCTGTGGTGCCATTTGTCCGAGTTATGACCGAGGCTGCTACGGCTGCTTCGGGCCTGTGGCACAGTCCAACTGTCACAGTCTTACAAATCAGTTTCTTGACTCGGGCACTGCGGCTGAGACTCTGCTATCGCCCTGCGGCTGATTCATTCATCGGCGGCTGGAACCGTACCGCTCATTGGATACCACAATATGACACAAACTCGCACAATCAAAATCGAAGCGTTGACACGAGTCGAAGGTGTAGGAGGCCTTCACGTTCGGCTGAACGGCGACGTCATCGAAGAATTGCAGCTGTCGATCTATGAACCTCCGCGGTTCTTTGAAGGCTTTCTGCAAGGTCGTCCGCTGGAAGAGGTTCCGGACATCACTGCCAGAATCTGTGGCATCTGCCCGGTGGCGTACCAGATGAGTGCAGTCCATGCGTTGGAGCAGGCGTTAGGAGTCTCGATCAGCCCTGAGATTCGGCGATTGCGCCGTCTGCTGTACTGCGGCGAATGGATTGAGAGCCACGGACTGCATATGCATCTGCTACAGGCTCCGGACTTTTTCAACGCCGCGAGCGGGATCGAGCTGGCCGCCCGCTTTCCTCACGAAGTCACGCGAGGCCTGAAACTGAAGAAGCAGGGCAACGAATTGCTGGGAGTTCTGGGCGGCCGCGCCATTCATCCGATCAATGTTGCCGTGGGAGGCTTCTATCGTGCGCCGAAGAAAGACGAAATGCAGAAACTGATTCCCGACTTCGAATGGGGACTGCAAGCCGCGATCGATGCGACTCGCTGGGTGGCCGGTTTCGACTTTCCGGACTTTGAACGACACTACGAAATGATTCCCGTATGTCATCCGGATGAGTATCCGATGAACGAAGGACGCATCGTGTCAACATCCGGTCTGTCGATTGACGTTTCCGAGTACGAACAGACGTTCGCGGAGCACCATGTGGCTCACAGCACCGCTTTGCATTCACTGCGGACCTCGGATCAGTCCAGCTATCATGTCGGTCCCCTGGCACGGGTGAATCTGAATCGCGAAAAGCGGTGTGAGACAGCTCGTCGGGTGGCGGATGAAGTCGGCTTCACAACTCCGTGCTTCAATCCCTTCAAGGCGATCATTGCCCGAGGCCTTGAAGTCATTCATGCGTTTGATGAAGCTCTGACGATCCTGCGTGATTACAAACCCTTTAAGCCATCGCGCATTCCGTACGAACACCGCGCAGGCGAAGGTTGTGCTGCTACGGAGGCTCCCAGAGGCCTGATCTATCACCGTTATCAGGTGGACGATCAAGGCAAAGTTGTGCTGGCGAAGATCGTTCCTCCCACGTCGCAGAACCAGCGGCAGATCGAACTGGATCTGGTTGACTGGCTGCCTCGAGTGTTGTGCGACGACGATCAGCGCACGGGGATGAATGTGAACGACTGATTCGCAGTTACGATCCCTGCATCAGTTGTTCGACGCACTTTCTAAAGCTCACCGTCGATCGTGGCGGATCCAGCGACGGGGGGCCATGATGAGCGACTCCGGGAAAATACTTGTCGCCGGGCTGGGAAGTCCCCACGGCGACGATCAGGCTGGCTGGTTGCTGAGCAGGTATTGAAAAAGGTGTCTGGAACTTTGGAGGCAGAAGAAGAACCAGATCAAAATCTGATGCCGGAGAGTTCCAGACACCTTTTTCAACACGTTGTGGTACGGCGGGCACTGATTCCACTGGATCTGCGCGACTGGCTCGAAGATGTGAGCACTCTGCATGTGTGCGATGCCTGTGAGACGACACAAAGTCACAGGAAACTGAAACGATTTACATGGAACGCCGGGCAGTTGATTGATTCAGACATACCGCACGCGGTTGGGATTGGCTCGTTTAACCGCGTGCCCAGCGGGCCGCGCGAGCACTGTCCCGTCGGAAGAATTCCCGCGCGCGGGGCGTTGCCCACGCGGTTAAACACATGTGACAACCTCAACCTCGCGCGTTATGAATCAACTGATTCTGACTGGGACGCAGCTCTTGAATTGCGTGGCGGCCGTGGCTCTCACGACTTTGGGCTGCCTGATGTTCTGCGGCTGGCAGAAAAAACAGGGCTGCTGCCGAAGCAGGTGATCATTTGGGCGATTGCAGGCAAATGTTTTCAGCCGGAGGACGTGATGAGTGATGAAACCAGAGATACTGTATGCCACGCGGTGCATGCGGTGATGAAAGAATT
>CAZFDW010000655.1:0-3572 GCA_964517865.1 uncultured Chitinophaga sp. | reverse complement strand
GTGAACTTCCTTGCAATGATTGGACCAAACACATCGCCGACATGCGATTGCCCTGCGTCAGGACCAGAGGCGTGTAGCACGTGTGCCCATTTACGAGAAGTGTCTGACAATCGCTGTCATCGCCGAAATCGAAAATCAGCACCAGCGTACCCTGACAATCATCGCAGTTGGGCGTCGGCAAGGCATCGTAGACCGTGGCTCGGTAGTATCGGGAAATCCCGTGCGTACAACAGTGACATCGGAAATACGGAGGTGTTGGCATGGGAACCTGTCTCCTGCTGAGATGCGTCAACTCACACTATCGTCCGAATACGGATAACCGTTCTGTCTGAAATCTGCTCGCCGATCTCCGTGGAGACGGCTCAATATCCTTCCACAATGTGGAGTGTTCACCAATATGCTGGCACAGACTTGGGGAATGCACAAAAAAGCCGATGCCAGTTGTTTGGCACCATGTGCCAATCACCGAATCGATATGCACCACACCTTTGCCAGGTCCGCTCCGACGGTGCTGGAATCGAAAAATGGGACATTCTACTTTGAGCGATAAGCACAATGTCCCCTTTTGCCTTTCCCCAACTCAAGTCAATCCGTCAACGATAGTGCTGTGTCCCTGCTGTGGTTCTTCGTGTCCCTGTTGTGGTTCCTGCCCCGTTGTGGTCCCTAATGCCTAGAAATGTATGAACTCGAAATAGGCTACTTGCCGAAAGTCATCGATAAACAATGAATAGGATTCAGATGAATCGTCGGTACAATAGATGCGCACAACTCCTTTCCGTTCGGCGAGGTCGTACCATTCAGTCGCAGATCTACTCCACATTCCCGAATGAAGAAAGCATCTATTCATTCGATGAGCAACGATTATCGCTTCAACGTCGTCAACGCGATCATACGAAAAACGAAACTGGCGGGAGTAGTCGACTCCATCAACAAAATGATGCTGAATCTCGTGGAACCGATCCGGATTCACTTTGACAACGCGAGAAAACCATTCTATCGAACTGGGAGATTGATCGTTTGAGCCGATAATAGATACAAAACATATTATTAAGATCAATGCGATTGGAATGGTCAAACAAAGCGATAGCTTAATCGTTGCTCGTATAGCGACGTCGAATCGATCTGTATTCAAAAACTCTCGAACCAATTTCACGGCTGTCAGCTTCATGTTCAGCCAATTAAAAAAGACCCCTTTTCTCCCTGGTGCTGGAGTACGGTCTCCCTTTTGTCGCACGTGTCGTCTGACTTGTCCCGCATGTCATTTTACAGCGTCATCGTTCGCTTTCAGTTTCAATTTCTTCAACCGGGCATCAAGATCTTCACTTAACCGAGTGCCCTCAGTTTGAGCCTGTAATATCTTGTCGCGACAGTAATGTTCATAGCAAAACAACTCGATGTCATCCAGCTCCGCATGGCACTCGTTAAGATATCGCACACACTCATTACTTGAGATCTCCCCATTGAAATACCACATGCTCTGGTATTTTGCTCGCCCAGGAACCACCAATAGCTGCCTGGCAATCTTCGTTACTGTATTATGATGCACAAATCCAGCTTGTAGAGTTCCCTCACCCAATGCAGTATTGATTGCTCCCATAAAAGCGGCGTCCCATTCCGGTGACCTTAGCGACTTGTCATCAACAGACACGAGAAGTTGAACGAGCACATCGACTGGGATTGTGCTCGCCAATAAGGTACCAGCCACATGCGATTCAGGCGCAGGGATCCCACAGTCAAGTACAGCAGCAACATCTAGAATCTCCTGCTGAGTCCATTCGCTCCCCATGGGTTCGACCATCGCGGAGAAGAAATTGGTTTCATCTGGGCGTGTTCGGCAAATGGCAACCAGCGTGGATACTTTTTCAGAATCCGGTGCTCGTAAGACCCTAAGCGTCACGCCCAGAAATTGAACCGACGGGTCTTCACCAAACTGCAGCAGCATCGACTCCAACTTGGGTGAATCGTAACTGATGATTCGCTTTGCCGTTGGCGTCCGAAGAATTTCCGCCCTCAGCAAACTACCGAGGCTTTTTGAAGCCGATTGCTCGGGAGGAAGCACCTGCAGCTCTCTCATGAGAGACTTGCCAATCGAAGCGAGAGATTCGTGCTTTTCCGGTGCGGTAGTCCTTTCACTACCCACCTGCAATTCGACTCCACGAGCCCGACCATCTGGTGTGTCAACGTCGTCGTAAGAGTCATGTTCTCCTGAGCAGCCAACAACCGCACTTAGAATCATAAGCATGGCGATCACGCTTCTCTTCTGTCGGCAGGGAGGACTCAGGAAAGATCCGGGCTCCATCACTTCCACACGCCTTGTGTGGCTATCAGGCTGCTTGCCACACATCACTACATGCGATGCACAATAATGTAATCTGCTACCAGCAGGTGAGACCACAGCAATACTCATATTACCACTCCCGGCACCAACACACCATTGCCGATCAGCACGCCAGTAATGGCATCCTTCTTCGTCGATACTCTCTCTCCAACTTGATGCCAGTTTATATATGCAATGTGAGAAGGGAACACACTTCCAACAAACACGATGTCATACGTTGCATCGCAGCACAGCGTGTATTCTATTCCTGTCCATACCCAAGGAACACCTCGCAACGTCATGACTTGCGCTATATACTGACCGATCGCTCCAATTCGGAAATAGTGTGTCCTTACGAAGGTTACACATTCCTTCTTGCGCGGGAGCAGCCAGTTATGCCTACCGCCTTCGCCGTCTAGATATTTAAGAGTCGGCGAGTCGCGAGTGGCGCGAACAGGAGTATAGCCATTGGAGAATTCGTCTGCTCGTAGTATTTCATACGACTGAACAATTCCGTCACAACAGTTGAGTTTTGCCTGAAACACCTCGTACGCCCGGTACTCTTTCGCGGCCTTGAACGCCTCAAAGGTTGCTTCACTGTTGATGTGTGGCCTAGGATTCGCAGATGCAAACAACTCCTTGAAGGCGGTAACCATCATGTGATGTCTTCCGCTAGTGAACGGAAGGTTAGTGTATTTTGACCAAATGTCGAGAATCTCGACCCAGTCAAACTCCCGCCAATTTCTATCAGCGATGTATGAGACGATTGCCGCGACTGGTCCAGTAACTTCACGAGAATCGGTTCCAGTATGCACCTGCAGTCCGCCGATGTCTATAAGTATTGCTGGGGAATTCTTTGCATAGATAAGGTTATTCAGGGAATCAAAGAACTTCAGCGGATCCATACTCGCCCATTGCGCCACTGTCGGCATATACATTCGCGCCCTGACGTAGATAAGGCCAGTGCTCGTATCCTGATAGTACCCATACTGTCCCACCCAGCGAAACGGATTCACCGTCGTACCGCTGCTGGTGATCAGATTGCCCCAGGCGTCAAGCAGGTACGTGTCAGACGTCGTCTGCGTACTGCTGGTCAGCAAGCGTGTGGTGCCAAGGGCATCTGCATGTAGCCAGTGCGAAGTGCTGCTGCGGCGTTGACTCACCACGGAGCCGTAGTGCTGCGGCTCGTTCGTGTAGACGGCCTGCACGGCATTGGCAGCGTTGAGTTCCGACAGATATGCATCTGTCGTCGCGT
>CAZFDW010000654.1:0-3578 GCA_964517865.1 uncultured Chitinophaga sp. | reverse complement strand
GATTAGTCGGACTTTTATTCATACAACCGGTATCCCGAGAAACGCGCCATCAGCATGACGACGGAGACCGGAGTCCCAATCACAACGAGCGCGTATGCGAGGACTGTTTTCATGGCGCGGTGCGCAGCGGCCTAACGCCCCCCATCAGCGGATGGCGGGGGAAGAGTATCGATGTCAACACTCAAACTACCGCCATTCCGCTGCATGGGATTATTCGCATTTGCGATTCACTGCGATTCGTTCCGTTGCGATTCTGTCGCTCGATCACTGCCGGATGAAACACAGTTGAGTTGTCAGGTTACGACAGTGCATGTGACATGGCAAGTGCAGGGGCATTCTTTTGGACAGGCGAGCGGCTGGGCGTCAGCCCTCCGTGTCACACCACGGCCGGCGATTTGTGTCACTCAATCCTTTGGTGATGACATGGATTCCTGGACACGATGCGATTTATTAACGCCGAAGGATTTCACACGGAGGGCTCACGCCCAGCCGCTCGCCGTAGTCTTGTTTCTCGACGCCACATTCAGCCGCATGCGATGATTCGTCCCGATGTGTTGTGCGATTCATCCGTGTCATTCCGCGTGATCCGTGGTTCAACAATGCGATTCAATCGCCGAGTCCAGCGTTCGAACAGCCAAACCAGGCCGCCACCGAATCAAGGCATGACAAGGAGTGCGATTCATTCGCCGCGCTGGTGGCCAGCAACATTCAATGCGAACGACACCCATTACCCCGCCCCACAAAGGGTGTCTTTAAAGTAAAAACGCACCGTCGGGGGCTTAGGTGCATGGGGTTGCCCTGGCATTTCTTCGTGCTCGTGCTCAGCATCGCGGTGCTCGTGCTCGTAATCGACACCCAGTCAAGGATGCCTCGATTCGATTACGAGCACGAGCACCGTTTCACTGAGCACGAGCACGCCAATTGCGTGTAGGAGTGAGGAGTGAGGGGTGAGGGGCACTTACTTTGTAACCGGAAGCGTCAGCGAGGGGCTTTGGTTGTTTATTTTCACCGAGAATTCCCTCGCTGACGCTTCGGGTGAGTGAGTCGCAGGTTTGCAGAGACCAGTTTGAGCCACGGAAGTCAGCTGGAAAGCAACAGGGATCGCTGATTTTCAGGAATCGCACTCTGTGTGTGGGGAACGTATCGATCCTAAAGGGGCAGTCTGTTAAAACAATTCAGGGGAGATTTTGTTCCTGCCCGCATTCTTGAGCCGCATGTCATGTCCTGGCTGGACTTTTGTCGTGATACTCTGCGGGGGGCATCTTATTTTCGCCGAACCAGCTTTTCCACCTAATCAACAGGTTTCATCTCGTCATGGCTGTCATTCAATTGCAGGCCAACGATCCTGGTCGCCCATTTTCTGAACCAAACCTTCAACGTCTCGCCGTTCTTTCTCCTGTCCTCGGAGCGACTCTTCCGGGATTTCGGCACCTTGCATGACTGAGCCAATTCCATCGGTGGTTGACATCCTGGGCGCAGGCGGGGTCATTGCTCGCCGGCTGAAGGACTACGAACCACGACCTGAACAGCTTGAAATGGCATTGGCGGTCGAATCGGCACTGACCAGGCGTCATCATCTGATCGCCGAAGCGGGGACAGGTGTCGGCAAGAGTTTCGCCTATCTGATCCCTGCCATCCTCGCTGCTCAGGCCGAACGAGGACCGGACAAAAAAAAACGCCGAATCATCGTTTCGACACACACCATCAGTCTGCAGGAGCAGTTGATCCAGCACGATATTCCATTTCTGCAGTCTGTGTTGCCGGTCGAGTTTTCAGCGGTCCTGGTAAAAGGACGCGGAAATTACATCAGCCTGCGACGACTCGACAAAGCCGTGCAGCGTTCGTCGCAGAAATCACTGTTCGAACCAGATGGCCAGCAGCAACTTGCAAAGATCCGACAGTGGGCTCACAAGACCACGGATGGCAGTCGATCGGATCTTGCATTTCAGCCGAAACCGGACGTCTGGGACGAAGTCCTCAGCGACCACGGAGACTGTCTGCGGAAGAAATGCCCGAACCATAATGAATGTTTCTACTACGCCGCGCGCCGCCGCGTCTGGAACGCGGACCTGCTCATCGTGAATCATGCATTGTTCTTTTCGGACCTGTCGCTGCGGCGTGATGATGCCAGTATTCTGCCGGAATATGACACCGTCATTTTTGACGAAGCACACACCATCGAAAGCGTGGCCGCTGATCATCTGGGACTTTCGGTCACGGAGGGTCAGGTCGATTATCTGCTGAACAAGCTGTACAACGAACAGGCAAATCGCGGACTTTTGATCACTCATAATCTGAAAGATGCTCAGAAGCAGGCGTCAAAAATCCGGTCGGTTGCGATGCAGTTCTTTATGAACACCGGCGAATGGGCTGAACGCTTCTGTAAGAAAAACGGACGCCTGATGCGCCCGATTGATGTGACAAATGAACTGACTCCGGAACTAGGTCGCCTGGCCATTATGATCGGTGAAGCCGCTACCGCTGCGACGACCGAAGCGAATCAGGTCGAACTCAAATCCGCCGGCGACCGTTGCAAAATGCTGGCGGATAACGTGCAGTCATGGACACGGCAGTCGGTCGAAAACTCCGTGTACTGGGTGGAGCGATCCGGCACCTACAGGCAGCGGCTATCGCTGATGAGCGCGCCGGTGGAAGTCGGGCCGATCCTGCGCGAACATCTGTACAACGCAGTACCATCCGTCATCATGACCAGTGCCACCCTGGCGACAGGTGTGAAGGATTTCAGCTTCTTTCGATCGCGCGTCGGCCTGACCGAAGGCAGTGACATTCGACTCGGAAGTCCCTTCAACTACGAAACACAGACGCGGCTGATTCTGTCAGCCAATATGGCCGATCCGTCGACTGATCCCAAACGCTTTGAACAACAGTGCTGCGAACGGATTCAGCGACATCTGCTGGATACGCAGGGACGTGCCTTTGTGTTATTCACAAGTTATTCGATGATGCAGTTCTGTGCTGAGCGTCTCACCGGGTGGCTGGCTCAGCATGATCTGTCACTTTATTGTCAGGGAAAGGGTCTGCCGCGTTCGGCGATGCTGGATCGGTTTCGTGCCGACGAACGAGCGGTGCTGTTCGGTACGGACAGTTTCTGGCAGGGTGTCAACGTCCCCGGCGATGCGTTGCAGAATGTGATTATCCCGCGACTTCCGTTCAGCGTCCCCGATCATCCACTGCTGGAAGCTCGACTCGAAGCCATCCGGGCCCGCGGCGGCAATCCGTTTCGGGATTTTCAGACTCCGGAAGCCATCATCAAGCTGAAGCAGGGGTTCGGGCGACTGATCCGCCATCGAAATGACACCGGCCGCGTCGTGATCCTCGACCCACGCGTGCTGACAAAGCCCTACGGTCGCCTGTTCATCGCCAGCCTGCCGAAATGCCGGACAGAGATTGACAACGGTGAGTCCATTGAACTGATCGATGCGGACGATTCATAGGAGTCTGTCCTGATACTCCAGGGCCGGCCCTTCAGGCCTCTGATTATTGGTTCTCGTTTTCCGGTGGCTCGCCAACATCTCCGATCTGCCGGACGATCTGCTCGCCGTCATCAAGAATCGGCT
>CAZFDW010000653.1:0-3588 GCA_964517865.1 uncultured Chitinophaga sp. | reverse complement strand
ACTAACTACCTGACTGTTACAAAATCATTGTGATTCATCAACGCATGAATCAGATTCTCACGCGATCGTTCGCCGGGATCAAATGATACGGTGCTTCCATCGGTCGGAGTCAGCCGTCCTGCCTGTTGTTCCAGAAAGCCGAGTGAGGCCGACAGTTCATTTTCTCGCGGTTCGCGACTCAGTACCTGCAGAAATGCGAGTTTCACAAAGCGGGGGACGGAGTCGTCAGCCGCAGCGCGAATAATCTCTGATTTATCAGCCTCGCCGTTGGCTGTGGTTAAACGAAGAGTGTCCGCTTCGCGGGCGACTTGTGACCAAAGCTTTGTCGCCAGTTGGCGACTCAGGGTTTTCGTCAGCTCGCTGTTTGTCAGAGCCAACGCCTGCTGAGGTTGCACAGACGACGTCCGTTTGTAGCAGTCGCACGCATTTGCCGCGTCGAAGAGTTCCAGAAACTCCATTTTCTCTTCGCCGTGATGGGCAAAGTACAGGCTGCGGCGATGCGATGTCATCCCCTGTTTATGATCAATCTCGTGGCCGCCGATGGTCGCGTCAAGTTCTCCGGCAACCGCTAGCAGACTGTCGCGCACAACTTCTGCCTGCATCCGCGCTGCGGGAAATCGCCAATACAATCTGTTGTCCGGATCCAGCGCATTCGCCGACGCGAACTGCTCTGAGACCGCTCCGGATGCTTGAGGTAACATGCTGGCGAGGCGATAGGTCTGGCTTGTGACGATCAAGCGATGCACACGCTTCATGGACCAGCCAGATTCCATCAACTCGCACGCCAGCCAGTCCAGGAGCTCAGGATGCGTCGGACGACTGCCGTTGCGCCCAAAATCGTGAGTCGTCTCCACCAACGCCTGTCCAAAGTGTCGCAACCAAATGTGATTCACGGCAACTCGTGCGGTCAGAGGATTGTCCGGGCTGGCGATCCAGTTCGCCAGCGCGGCGCGCCGACCTGATGTGATCTGAGGATACTTTGGCGACAGAGGCGTGTATTCACCAGGCTCCGTTGCCAGCGTTGCGTTCGCAGCATTGAGTGCTGTCGTTGCCGCAACTCGCTGTTGCTGAGCAGTCTGCAGAGATTTGTTCGCCGCATCGATTGCTGTCGGATCGGGCTGTTTGCTCACTTCGGCAATCTTGACTTCCGCAGAGGCAATGGCCTGATCCGCCGCTGCCAGATTCGCCTTCGCTGTCGCCACCGTTGCCGCTCGCTCGCTGTGACAAGCCGCATGAATCAGCGCTTTCACCTCTGGTTCCGCTTGCCGGTCTGCTGACAGCAGGCCCGTTGAAAACCTAATCGTATCGGTTTCAATTCGCTGTTGGATACTGGCGAGTTGCTGGTGAGCCGCTGTCAACCTGGCTTCAGCCGCAGCAATTGTCAACACCGGCAGCCGCAGCGCCTGTTGAGCCGCCTTCAGCCGGGCGACCGCTGTCTGCACGGCTGGATTCAGTGAAACTGCTGACGTGATTTTTGAAGTCGCTGGTGCCTGACAATATCCCGTCATCATCCATGGCGAGGAGCCCGCCGCGGCAGATGCATCGACGACGTCCTGACCTTCAGAAAATGCGGGCGGCTCGAAATCAAAGGCGAGGACATTCGTGCCGTCCGGCTGAGCGAACGTCAAGGCGTCGTAAATCGCTTCCGTCCCCGGTCGGCAATCAATAAACAGTCCACGCTTGCCGTTCACCTGTGGCTTCCAGCCGTTGACAGCTGCCGGAACCGCGTTGACCACGACGACATTGTCCGACAGTGATGTCACGGTCAGCAAAAACTGGTTCTGCGACAAATCGAGCTGCATCTGCACTCGGAAACGATTCTGCCCCTTCGTGACGTCATAGTTCCCGGCGACGAATTCGTTGAAACCACCGGGCTGATAGGTCTTGATCGAACCTTTTTCAAAAGCGACGTATCCGCCGGTCGCTCCCTGAGCGATGTCCAGTGCCAGTTGAAAATTGGTGTGATCATCCTGCACGATCTGAACGAGGTACGAGACAGTTCCGTTGTCCGCGAGTGAACCAAGTTCCGGAACCGTGTGCGACAACGCTCGGCGACCGGTCTTCGCATCCAGCACAAGTGACTGCGTACCTTCCAGCGCCTGACGAGCCGTACTGGATTCGTCTGTACGGAGTTGTCGAAGCGCTTCCTCGCGAGCCACGTTGAGTGCATCTTCGGCAGCCAGCAATTCGTCCCGAAACGCCGCGGGTTCGTCAGACAGCGCGGCTTTGGCTGCGGCAAGTTCTGTTTCGGCGGCAGCAATTGCAGCCATTGGTTTGCTCCGTTCCTCCGCACGCACAAATTCCTTCATCCCTGGATACGCGGCAGTGATCGGCAATACGATCTGCGAGATCTGCAATTGATCACCGCCAGTCACAGCGGGGGCGGCCGGAGTCATTGGCGGTTTCCCCTCAATCCGCAGTCGAGAATCACCTTTGGAGAACATCAACGTTTCCGCATCAAGGTATTCGTCGAAGACCCGGATCATACCGGTTTTGATCGGGCCATACGAAATCGCGTACACGTATTTCACAAACGGCCCCGGATCGGCTTCTCCTGGTACTCGGTCATGTCGCAGCTCCAGCGGTTCAAAGAACGCCCGGAATCGGAAATACTCTTCCTGTGAGAAGGGATCGTATTTGTGATCATGGCACTGGCAGCAGTTCAGGGTCACCCCAAGGAACGCCTTGCCCGTATGTTCGACGAGATCCTTCTTCCATGTTTCGTAGTTCCACTTGAACCAGCTTCGAACAAGGAATCCGGTGGCGACGACATTCTGATCATCGGCAGGCAACAACTCATCCGCCGCCAGCATCTCGATGACCATTTGACTGTAGGGCTTGTCTTCGTTGAGCGACCTCACGATCCAGTCGCGCCACCGCCAGACCATCGGATAGCTGTTCATCACGTCGGGAACTGATCGGCGGCCATACCAGTCACTGTAACGCCAGACGTCCATCCAGTGTCGAGCCCAGCGTTCACCATGCTGAGGCGACGCGAGAAAACGATCGACGGCTTGTTCATACGCCGTCGGTGATTCGTCCGCCAGAAATGCCTGCAGTTCATCGGCTGTCGGGGGCAGACCCTTCAGATCCAGGCACACGCGACGCAGCAACGTGGCTTTGTCGGTGGACGGCATCGCTGCAATGCCATTCGATCGGTATTGCACGTTGATAAAGGCATCAATGGGATTTGAGCTGGCAGACACACTGGCTGTCAAGTCCCGATCCACAAGGACCTCAGGCCGCACGGGTTTCTGAAACGCCCAGTGCTTCCGGGGATCCTGCTCGGGTTGTTCATTGTCGGGCGACACAGCTCCGGATTCAACCCAGCGCGTCAATACTCTGATCTGATCAGTCGTGAGTGGCTTGCCTTCCGGCGGCATTCGTACAGTCTCGTCGGACGCGGAAATGCGTTCAATCAACGGACTGTGCTCAGCGTCCCCGGCAACAATCGCGGCTCCACTGTGACCGCCGGTTTTTGCGAGCGATCCGGTATCCAGCCGCAGGCCAGCTTCCTGCTTCAACGCCCCATGACAGGCGTAGCAGCGTTCGCGCAAGATCGACTTTACGTCGCGAGTGTAGTCAGCT
>CAZFDW010000652.1:0-3598 GCA_964517865.1 uncultured Chitinophaga sp. | reverse complement strand
TTCGATTAGCACAGGCGACAGACTTTCGGCGCCGTTCCGCAGAATGAGTATTCCCCAGTGTTCAGCGAGGCTATTTCCATTAAGCGACTAACGAAGACTGAAATACGACGTTCCTTTCGCACGGGGTTCGAGATGAATGCGAGTCGCGGAGCGACGTCGCCTACGTAGCTCGTCGCTCCGCCGACTGAGATTCCTTCGGCACAGCGCGATCAACCCGGACACCGGGAACTTGAGTCGAGTGCATGTCTGCCACTACAATTCTTTATGATGCCGCTTCCGAGTGGCAAAGCGCAACTTCTTCCTGGCAGACAATAACCAAGAATCTATGCGAGTCCTAATTAGTGAAGCTCAGATCCGCGATCGTGTCCGGGACCTTGGCACACAGCTCAGCCGCGAATTTGCCGGACGGCCCTTAACGATCCTGGGTGTTCTGACCGGCAGCGTCGTACTGCTCGCGGATCTCATCCGAGCGACCAGTGTTCCGCTGCGAGTTGCGCTGATTTCCGCCTCCAGTTACGGAGGCACACGCACGTCCCCGGGAGCTCTGACTGTGAACAGCAGCCTGGTCCCCGATCTAAGGGGCCGCGATGTTGTCATTCTCGATGACATTTTCGACACCGGCCACACGATGGTGGGGATGTATGAAGCGGTGAAAGGATTTGGGCCGAATTCTGTAAAGTCTGCCGTGCTGCTTTGGAAGAGTGATCGCACGCAGGTGGACCTGACGCCGGATTACTACGGCTTCAGAATCCCTGATGAGTTCGTGGTCGGCTACGGACTGGACTACAACGACGAATTTCGCCATCTCCCGTTCATCGGCATTCCGGATGAAGATGATCTGACTGCTGCGGGTGGATGAGTCTTAGGACTGAGACAGAAATAAGTGGGGCACGATTCCATCGTGCCGAGCACGTTAGAAACGTGCTCCACATTCGGAAGACGACAGTTATTTCTGCGCCGGTCCTTAGAACATGTCTGAAAGGCAGCGAGGCCGCTGGTAGCCGTCGTACTGGGCCTCCAGGATCTCACGCATTGATGCGACGAGGCATCGCGGCTGACCAGCACATCTGGAAACACCCGGCAGTGGGTTTATCCGGGCGATGGCATTAACTGTTCGATTCGTCTGATGGCGTCGCGTACATCGTTGTCCCGCTGATCGCCGCCCGTGCGTTCTACGCAGACCCAGGACCGGAGATTTGCCTCGACAATCGTTGGCAGAAGCTCGGTCCAGTCCACGTTGCCGTCGCCAAACGGGACTTCGATGCCGCCGCCATCGACATCCTTCTGAGCATCGCGAAGTCTTACGTAGCCTACGTTTTGATAGAGGTCGCGGAAGACTCGGACTGGAGAGCTGCCAGTCATGGCACAGGAGGCCGGATCGAATACGATTCCGACCGATCCGGCAGTGATGCGACTTAGCAACTGCTGGATTCGCTCCAGCTCAAAACTGGAGAACTGCAACTGCAGCACGGCCCCGTAGCGGCTGCCATAACTGGACAGATCATTCAGGATATCGCACAACAATTGGAATTTCCGGGCATCCGACGGGCCCGCTGATCGCAGTGTTGACGCTGCGGGTGCAAACGAGAATGGATTTCGCAGGGAATCGACATCGTCATCTGTTGGCGCATCGGGTTTCTTGACAGGATCCGCCGATTCCGGATCCGGAATTCGGCCAATTCGAACGAGTAGTTCCGTTGTGCCCAATTTTCGTACGAGGGTCAACGCCGACCGGATACCATCCAGCCTTTGGTCCAGATGTTGCTCGTCGTAGATCGCATGTCGGGAAGAATACATCAGCCCGGCGACGCTGAGCTGATGTTCTGCGACGTAATGTTTTAACTGGCGCAGCGCCGTATCAGAAAAATCTTCTGCTCGAACTTCCGTCCGCGCGTTGAGTCGCAGCCCCTGCACCTTGTTCTGCGCCGCCTGTTCAATGGCCTGCCGCAGTGGCTTGCCAAAATCTTCCGTGGCCACGGCCAATCGAAGAGCCATTCGAAATCTGTCTCCTTCACTTTGCGAGATTGACTCGCACCAGTTCCTTGTCGTTCCTCGCAAACACACTCTTCATCGCAAACGCCGGATGTGACCAGATTGTCATTCGCCGCTGTACGGGGCGCGTCGGCTCAACCAGTCTGGCACGACTGATTTCATGATAACCGGACTCAGACAGATTCGCGATAATCAAGTCGCCCTGTTCGTTGTGCAGAAAATAGCGATCGCCCTGCGGCACGATAAACGCATTCCACCAGCGACCTTCGCCCGTGGCCTTCCGCGTTTCCCAGACACGTTCACCAGTTTCTGTCTTCAGACAGCGTAACTGGCCATAGCTGCAGACTCCGAAAATATTGTTTCGTGTCACAACCGGCGTCGGCATGATGGAATGCAGCTTGTCCGTGTTTTCTTCGTTGACGCCATTGCCCTTCCATAGAATATCGGCATGGTCCGCACTCACTTTCAACATGTGCGGCCCTTCGTAGAATGACGTCAGAAAGAGGCGATCGTCCAGTTTTCGTGGCATCGGAACGCAAAGTCCCGCCTTGATCGCCCATGGGACTTCCCATAACACTGTTCCGGTTTCAGGATCCAGCGACGAGACGGCCGAGGGATGCCAGATAATCAATTGCCGTCGTCCCGCAAATTCGTAGATGACAGGAGGACAATAGCCGACTCCGGGATCATGCAGTGAGCGCCATAATTCTTCGCCCGTCACCTTGTTGAAACAGACAACGAGCCCGTTCTCTTTGCCGCCCACGAGCGTGATCAGCTTCTCGCCATCGACCAGCGGTGCCGCTGCCATGCCCCAGATCGGCATCTCCGTTCCAAAATCTTTTTCGAACGATTTCTGCCAGTTAATCGAACCGTCTTTCACATCCATACAGAACATATCGCCCTGGGCACCGATGAAGTAAACACGATTCTCATCGATCACCGGTGTCGCGCGTGGTCCGAAGGCATACTGAATCGAGTAACGCACGTAATATTCGTGCTTCCATAACGGCTTCCCGGTCTCCGCGTCGAAGCAAAGCAAGCGTTCCTGTTCGCCGTCGGCAATGCGATCGGTCAGAAACACCCGCCCGTCCGCGACTGCTGGTCCGGAATATCCTTCGGCCACTTCGACTGACCAGACGCGAGGAAGCAATCCGTCAGTTGGAAACTTGTCCACAATCCCTTCCTCATGCCAGACACAGTCTCGCTCTGGTCCACCCCATTGAGGCCAGTCATCCGCAATACCGCCCACGCAGAGCATCACAATGGCAGCAATTATGCACGCCGCCGCACGACAACACGAGACGACGTATTTTAGAACCGGTGGAACTGTTGCCATAAAGAATATTTCGTATCCAGGAGATTCGTACAGAGGTGTTCAGCGTTGCTGAAATGTATCAGGCAGACTTCGCACCCGCATGCTCGGGGACTGTCGTTTTAATCGTTTAACGGCAAGCCGCAGGCGTCGTTGCCAGGTTTCGCCTGCGCCTGTGGCTCGCCGTTAAACGAAAATGCCAAGCCGGGAGACTAAAACGACAGTCCCCCAAGCCCGCATTGCGCACGAAGTAGGCCGGATCCAGCCCGCCGCTCATGCCGGAACAGCGCAAAC
>CAZFDW010000651.1:0-3601 GCA_964517865.1 uncultured Chitinophaga sp. | reverse complement strand
ACCTATGCATTAAATCAATGGCCAACGTTGACGGTGTACGTGACTGACGGCCGATTGAAGATTGACAATCATCCAGCGGAGCAGGCGATTCGGCCGCTGGCCATTGGCAGAAGGAATTGGCTACATCTGGGGGGTGATGGCGGGATGAAGCCGACCGCGGTGCTGTTGAGCATGGCGGCCTCGGCGAAGCGGCACGCCGTGAACCCGTGGGATTATTTCAAACACGTCTTGACCGAGTTACCCGCTCGGCCGCCCAACGCCGACCTCAGCGACCTACTGCCCGACAACTGGGCCCGGGCTCGTGCCGGCCCATCCGCTCCACCGCCGGACTGACCTCCCGACCATTCCGATCCCTCGACCGGCCAGCAACCGCCGCCACACGCCCACGCGCCGGCGATTGCTGGAAGGAAGGGGCTCACCGGACGCTTACCAATTTTGTCCAGCGTGCGCTGTCCACTGCTGAACGGTTGTTGGAAGCTGCACCGCCCTATTACTTGCGGGGCGAAGCAACAGAAAGCAAGCGACTCCGATTCCAAGACCTGGGTGCGAAGGGACGCTGGCCGGAAGTCGACATCGAGGCACCGGCCCATCGCCTCGCGGGACGAATGGATTTGGTCGAAAAACTGCCCAATCGCAGGGTATTGGTTCGAGATTTCAAGACGGGACGTACAAACGACCACGCGGGCACCATGTTGGCTCACATAGTTACTCAAATGCGCCTTTACGCTTTGGCTATAGCAGAAATAGATCCTGGTGCCCTCGTCGAGTTGCGAGTTTCAGATGCTACAGATCACAAGGTTCCGGTAGATACCCTCCTCTTGGAGGAAACTGCAACTTGGTTGGAAAGTGTGCTGGCAGGTCTGCCAGCAGGGAGAATAGTGTCAAGCGACGATCTTGCGAGTCCTGGGCCCGAGTGCGCATTGTGTCAGTATCGCCTAGCATGCCCGACGTATCTGCGCGATGCTCCAAGACTATGGAAGAGTGGAACGGACAGAGATCGAATGCCATTCGATATTTGGGGAGAGGTTTTGGCAATCACGTCGGAAGATAATCGCTGGAAAGTTGATATTCTTGATGCTGCAGGTAGACGAGTTCGATTGTCGCCGCTAGATGATCGACATCGAGACATTGACAGACTCCGTCCTGGGAAGCGGCTATGGGCCTTCGGATTGGCAGCTATGGTGTTCCCTGTCCGTGGACGCTGGTATCATCCCAGGAATTTTTACGAGCTTCCTAGCGAAAGAAATCAATCTCGTGCCTGGTCATCAGTCATCTTTGATGATGCAGATTAGACTCCACGTCTGATTCAATCCGTCGCGTACAAGTCTTGATCCAGCAGCATGTCTCCACTAATCGCCTCCAAATGCGAGAGGCGATTTCGGATTTGTTTTAGGACTGACACCGATCGTGGCACTACGCGTTTTTGTACTCGAAGCTGATATTCAAGTTGACCAATTTCCAATTCGCTGACGTCCTCAATTACCAATCCATTGGCAAAATGAAACGGAGGCATTAATTCGCCGTTGTATCGGTCAAGCAATTCTCGTCGCTGGCTCTCGACATAGGGAAGCAATACTCCGATTTGTGCCGCCCACATTCGACGATGTAATGCGTCCTCATCGCTGCAATTCAGTAGCATCGCCGAGTGGATCTGCTCCTTGCCTGCAAATCGATCACTCATTCCCTGAATCCAACGCTCCGCCGGATCCTCGGGCAACTTGAGCCACCCGCGCTTCACAGATATCGCCCTCAACCACGCGCTAGGAGTCATCAAATCCCTAAGTGGAAGGCAGTTCATTTCGTCGCTTACTGCAGGATCCCATAGGGCAAGCGCAGCGATCACGGAGGCTGCCAAGTCTCGCTGCAGTCGCGGTATTCGGCGCTGGCGTAAAAGTCCTGACGCATACAGAAGTTGATCGATCGGCTCGATGACGTCAGTCCATCGACACAAAGCCAAAGCGACGTCGGTTTGTGGTGGCTTTCGTGTCGCCTCTCCCTTAACGGGTGCGATGAAGACAGTCCTATCAAGAAGCGGACGCGAACGGCAATCATTAGCGTATTCGGCCAGGAAATCGCACCACGCAGGCCAGACATCGGAAGTTAAGTTTTCTAACCAGATGACTCGTCCAGACAACTCCTCATTATGAGCCAACTGCGACGCGCTGACACGACTCGGGGGTGCGGACGGCAAAAAAGAGTCCGCCACCTGGCGAGCAGGACCAGGTCCGTCGGCACCAGCAACGTAGAGGGTCGTCCAACAATCGGCGTCCCCAACTACAAATCGCTCATTCCTTATCGCATCGGCCAAGCCTCTCGGGAAATGCTCTGGCAACAAGATAACAAGATTGCGACCCTCGCGCAACTCGTCGGCTGACTTGCGAATAAACTCTTCGGGTCCAGGAAGCATCCACCAGAAGCGTGCCATAACGGATCAAATTCCTTCGGATTTCAGAAGGCGCTCGACGACGGAGTCTAGTCTCCAACCATTTTCTACCTGATCCGCCAGTCGCAGGAACTCCGCCCATCGTAGTACGACCGCAACATTTACGGTGTCTTCCACCACCTCGACCAGATCCTTCTCAGTTAGCGTTCCGTAATCTGCTAAATGTTTGAGAACGGCTACGGCGCCTGGAACAATAAGCCCAAGCGCCTTCGCAGTTTCGCTACCCAGCGGTTTCCCTTTCATATCGATATCAAGACGCAAGAGGTGATCAGTCCATGAACCGCTTTCCGATTGAAAACGGCGATGCAACTCCACGAGTAGCCAAGGCCAGTTGCCAGTCACGGCTCGTATTGTGTTGCGCCCACCTTGGTCTGTCGGTCCGAATTGGCAATCCTCGAGCCATTGTCTCACGGCTGGATCCTGCCACGGTTCGAGGCTCATGAATCGAACTCCAGCCGAACTCAATACCTGGATCACTGCAGGCTCTTTTGCCAACTGCATCGTGCGGGCCGGATCGGCAGTGAAAACTACACGCGCATGCTGTTTGTCAGAGGTTAGGCTATCGACCTTTTTCAGCGCCTGTTCGACCTGCTTCACGGCCCAAGCAGCTTCGGGCCCAATAAACAGGACTGTCGTTCCATCTCGTTGGCGGTCTGCCAAGCTATCCAGGGATGACCTGATCGGGTCGGGACCAACTTGGGTTGGTTCTCTAAAGTACTCAAGTCCAATAGATTGAATGAGGGCTTCGCGCAGTTCGGATAAGCCGGCAGCGTTTGTTCCAAACAGAATAATAACTTCATTAGTCGGGCGGCGTAGTTCCGCTTCCTGCGATGCAGTCAATGGGCTACGTCGCTCAAGAGCAGACTGGCCGTTGCGATTTAGCGGTGAGCGAAAATAGGTTGGATCAATTTGCTCCAACGGAGGTTCTCGGTGACGAACCAACGCATCACTGATCTCTTCAGGGCCTCCCATTAGCAATAGCACGTTAGGGCTTCGCAATGCAAACCGCCCACCCGCTTTGCGCAGAACACCGAGGCCGACCATTTCGTCGAGCAAAGCATGCAGAGAGTCCTCGGGCAATGGACGCCGGTCATCTGCAGGCCCCTCTGACTAGTCTTTCGCACTTCTCTGCGCGTATCTTTCATGTCGCAGGTGTCA
>CAZFDW010000650.1:0-3609 GCA_964517865.1 uncultured Chitinophaga sp. | reverse complement strand
ACGGTGCCTGTTCGGCAAAGAAAAATTCCCGAATGCCGCTGAACATTGCCGGACGACTTGACTGCGTTGAATTCATGATGATGTCTCCATCCAGTGCTCTGTCAGTGATGAATTGATGGGCTGTGTGCCACTGGCTCTGCCAGTGTTTCATGCCGATGTAGGACACTGGCAGAGCCAGTGGCACACATCAAAGCACGATTGACACAGCACTAGCCGTCGAGGGCACCAATTACTCCAGGACTGCACTGAGTCGTTGCTTCGTTTCGGGACGGTTCAGTTCTGCTTTGCCGAAGCCATACGTGGCTCCCAGAGCGACGGCCTTGTCCTGCCATTCCGCGAAGTTCGAAACCAGCATCACTGGAAGCGTGGCCGTCGTCTTTTCGGCGAGAATCTGCTCCAGAATTTCCATGCCGTCGCTGTAGTCTGCGTCCAGCTTGCGATTGATGAGGACCAGATCGATCGTATGGGCCTTCAGCACTTGATATGCATCCGCTGCCAGATCGGCCGTCAGCACGGTAGCGCCGAAGTGCGATGTCAGGTAATGTGAAATTGCCGCCTGATCGGGTCGACACTGGCCGATACTCAGCACCGTCTTTTTTGTCATCGAATCGCCTCTGAACAACCTGAAAACGGAAGTGCGCTGTGAATCGCTGTCGTCGTGAGCACCAGTACATGCCGCCGTCGTTTCTGAAATCAGCCACGATCATGGCAGGAATGATGGTGTTTTTCACGCCACGCCTGCCAGAATTCCGGACAACCTCCCGCATTCTACTGTCGGGAATTGTATCATGAAAGTCACGAACCCAATGACTACCGCTGAAAATGGATCGAATCCAGATTCATCAGGCCGCTGGCCTGTTGAGGATGGACGAAGCGAATAATGACGTCGTGGCGGCCGGAGGCCTTTTTCAGATCGACGTGACGGTCGTACCATTGCTCCCACTGGCCGTTGACTTCGATATCGGCAGCGGCCAGCAGTTCACCGTCGGGTTGATCGAGTCGGATTTCGATCTGTCCGCCTGCTCCGGCGGAGGCGACTCGCAGTGTCACACTGCCGACGTCATCCAGAGCGATCTCGCGGAAACGCAGCAGATGGCCATGATTGATGGCTCCCGCAAAATATCCGCCGCCCGCTGTGCCGGAGCCAAGTACCTGAGGCCCTGCGATCTCATCCGCGGACTCTGCTTCCACCAGTCGTGGTCGCAGCAGCAGGAGCGTGGATGCCGACAATGGCGGTATCGATCCCGCACCTCGGTCGGTGTACGTGGCTTCCAGGCGATAATAGCCGGTCGTTGTTTCTTCACTGGTATCGACCGGGATTTCCGCGACAAAACCGCTGAACACGCGAACCAGGCCGGACGGTTCCAGACTGTAAATCCAGCTCACCATCTCACGCACTTCATCAGCCGTGTGATGAGAATGGGGAATCATCGGGATCTTGCCCCATGCTCCGGTTGAACCTTTCATGACCCGTTCGATCGACGCTTCCAGGGCACCTTCTTTGTCGCGATATTTGTTGGCCACATCAAGTAACGGCGGACCGACACGTTTTTGATCGACTGCGTGACAGTTGAAACAATCACTGGACTTCATCCGTCGTAAACCGATCGGCCCATCGTCCTTTGCGGCGGCAGTGGGATTTGCTGACGGCAGAGGTCCATTGGTAAAGATTGCATTTACGCTCACGCGACCAGGCGAATCCGGATCGATCGCCGCGACGTTGTTTTCGTCCATTTCGTAATCATCGTTGGTACCATCTTCCTCATCTTTGACGAACAGTTCGTAACGAATTGGCTGCTGAGCATCAAAGAACTCACCGGCGATGGGTTTGGTGAATCGAATGATCGGGCGGGCGTTTCCGACAACAGCAGGCACTGCGGCGGCTCGACTCGCGCCGTGAGAATCCGTGACGACCAGTTCAAGATTGTAGATTCCCGGTTTATCAATGGTGATGTCTGCCTGTGGTGCATTCGAAACCACCTTCGGAGCCGCCTGCTGATCGGCAGTGTTGATGAGACGCCATTCGTACTTCAGCTCGTCGCCGGTATCCTTATCAAATGTCCCGACGCTGGATATAGAAAGTGTAAGCGGTTCCTTACCGATGTTGTTTTCCACCGACGCGACCACGACGGGAGCCCTGTTGCCTCTGACATAGTCGATCCGAAGCAAACGGGCATCGGAATTGACGCCCCATGTTTCGCCGTATTCAATCACATACAAAGCGCCTTCCGGACCAAAGGCCATGTCGATCGGCCGGACGAATTTCTGATGCGGCATGAACGGCTCGATTCGGCTCACATTGTTGTTCTCATCCAGATGAACGACCTTAATCCAGTGCCGTGACCACTCGTAAATGAACAATGAACGGTCATATTCGACAGGAAATTTCGCGTTTGAATGCAGCGCCTCAGAAAAATGATAAACCGGTCCGGCACACGCCGTTCGACCTCCGGGACCATTGAGTTCCGGGAATTCCGCTGAATCACCATACGGATAATAGAGGAACGCGGAGACGGGCGGCGGCAGAGTTTTTTCGCCCGTATTGTTCGGTGACTCATTCAGCGGGGCTGTCAGATTGAACGCGGAGCCAACGGTCCCCGTTGCAAAATCGACGTCTGCGTAAGGTAAGTTATTGGCGATAAAGTAAGGCCAGCCAAAGTTCCCTGCCGCACGCGCCTGATTGATTTCATCGTAACCTCGCGGACCTCGCGGACCGTCGCCTCCGGCATCGGGGCCGACTTCGCCCCAGTACACGAATCCCGACTTCTGATCGACCGTCATGCGCCATGGGTTACGGCAGCCCATCGCATAAATCTCAGGTCGCCCCCTGGAACCATCCTGTGGAAACAGATTGCCCTCCGGGATCTCGTAGCCGCCATCCGCCGTCGGTCGGATGCGAAGAATTTTCCCGTTGTAACTCTGGGTGTTGGCAGAAGACTTCTGAGCATCCCACGGAGCTTTGTCGGGGCGTTCATCGATTGGCGCGTAGCCCTGCGAATCCCCATGCGGATGCGTATTGTCGCCGGACGCAATAAAGAGTTCACCACGCGGGCCAAAGTGCAGCGAACCGGCATGGTGACAGCATTCTTTGCGCTGCTCTTCATACTTCAACAGGATCATTTCCGACGCCGGATCGAGGATTCCATCGACGAGCGTAAAGCGACTGATATGCTGTCCCGGAAAATCAGGCGGGGAATACTGCAGGTAAATCCAGTGTGTGTCAGAAAAATTCGGATCCAGTGCGAGGCCAATGAGTCCATTTTCCTGCTCGGTTGTGATCGTGATCTCGCCGACAGGAACGACCTGCTGACTCACTGGGTTGAAGGCTTTGAGCTTGCCGCTGACTTCAATGAAAAATACGGTGCCGTCGGGCGCAACCGCCAGTTCCATCGGTTGAATCAGACCGGTGGCAAGCGGGGTGATTTCAAAGCGGCTTGAATCCACCGTCACATCGTCCGCCTGCAAAATGCGCATGAGTGACGCCAGCAGCAGAAAGACGACAAGCCCAGGACGGGGAAGCTGACAAGGCATAAAGTTCTCCGGTAAACACAATGCCGTTCAATTATTCATAACCACAGTCCGGGCAAAGGTTTTCGTTAACGGTTTGAG
>CAZFDW010000649.1:0-3613 GCA_964517865.1 uncultured Chitinophaga sp. | reverse complement strand
GGCAACGCCCCGCGATTGGCAGCGAAGCGCGGCCCGATGGGCACGCGGTTAAACGCAGGAACTTCCGCACTGGTGCTTACTGCTGCCCAGGGGCGAACCGTTGGGCAACTCAGGTCTTCGCTTTTTGCAGTTCATCGAGTGCTTTTGATTTTGGCCCGGGCTTCGCACAGGACAAAATGTATCTTTCGTCGGGTTTGCATGCAGATTTTACGAAATCACGATCGGTCGTTAGACTGCGGTCGATGGATCAAACTACTTCGTTTCAATTGAGAAAGGTTTACGACAGATGGCGATATTCAGCGACAATTCTGAGACCATTGGCAAGACACCCTTGGTTCGCATCAACCGTCTGACCGCCGGGCTGAAGGCGACTGTACTCGCAAAAATTGAAGGTCGCAATCCGGCGTACAGCGTAAAGTGTCGCATCGGTGCGGCGATGATCTGGGACGCTGAACGTTCCGGACGCCTGAAGCCCGGTATGGAAGTTGTCGAACCGACCAGCGGCAACACGGGTATTGCCCTGGCCTATGTTTGTGCTGCTCGTGGCTACAAGCTGACACTCACGATGCCGGAAACAATGTCGATCGAGCGCCGCATGATTCTTCGCGCATTCGGGGCAACACTGATCCTCACGCCCGGAGCAGAAGGCATGAAAGGTGCGATCTCACGAGCGGAAGAAATGGCAAAGAAACCAAATTGCTTTATTCCTCAACAGTTCAAAAACCCAGCCAATCCGGAGATTCATTTTCGGACGACCGGTCCGGAAATCTTCGAAGACACCGGTGGCAAGGTCGATATCTTTGTGTCGGGCGTCGGAACGGGTGGCACGATCACCGGTGTCTCTCGTTATCTGAAAAACGAAAAAGGACTGCCACTGCAGTCGATCGCCGTGGAGCCCGCCGGCAGCCCCGTTCTTTCCGGCGGCGCGCCGGGCAAACATCGGATTCAGGGAATTGGTGCCGGCTTCAAACCCGATATACTCGATATGTCGTTGGTCGATGAGGTCGTTCAGGTGACGGACGAAGAATCCATGGAAATGGCTCCTCTGGTCGCACGGGAAGAAGGCATCCTGTGCGGGATCAGTTGCGGAGCAGCCATGGCCGCAGCGCTGAAAGTCGCCGCGCGTCCCGAAAACGCCGGCAAGACAATCGTGGTCATTCTGCCGGACTCCGGAGAACGTTACCTATCGTCACCAATGTTCGATTACGCCCGGGAAACGCCAACGGCATAGCAGTGAGACGCGCTGCGGAAAAGAACTTACCGTAGCTGAATTCGTGAGAATTCAGTTGTTCGAGCAAGAGGACTGAATTCTCACGAATTCAGCTACGGGACTGATACGGTTTGATCCACAGCTCGCGCAACAGGAGATCGCTTCAGCAGAACGCCGAAAAACACTGGTTTTCGGTGTGCGAGACTTAGCGCGACGGCCAAAACCTGCCACACTCCTCGTTTCCTTTTTCGGGAAACCGCGCCCACGGGCGCGGGGGTCGTGTCGTATGAGGCTCCATGTCGCATCAAGATGCTGCGAATGACCGAAACATGCGTTTTTCGAAACGCAGGGAAATCTGGCTGACTGAGTTGTTCCGCAGGTTGGGATGGCTCAGTCTTTTTCATTTTCTGAAACAACCGTTTACAGTTCACGACTGCAACGGCCTGAATACTGATGCCGAACGATGAAGCATCTGACTTCTCTTTATGATCTGAATCCGTCGGACCTGTCCGCCATCCTGGCACGCGCGACGGAGTTGAAGGCCCTGTTCAAAAAGGGCGAACGGCCCCCGCTGCTTCAGGGCCGAGTCCTCGCGCAGTTGTTTGAGAAGCCTTCACTGCGAACCCGCAACAGTTTTGAAGCTGCCATGATTCATCTCGGCGGGTCAGGCATCTTTCTGACCACCGCCGAAGCGGGATTGAACGGCCGCGAATCGCTGCAGGATATTGCCAAAGTCCTGAGTTCCTTCAGCGACGTGATCACGATGCGGACTTATTCGCATCAGCTCATCGTGGACTTTGCCAAACACTCAAGTTGCCCGGTGATCAATGGTCTTTCGGATGAACGACATCCCTGCCAGGCACTCACGGATTTACTGACGATTCAGGAAACCCTGGGAACCCTGCAGGGCGTGCATCTCGCGTTTGTCGGCGACGGTAACAACGTCGCGATGTCATTGGCGATAGCGTCCGCAATGGCCGGGATGAAAATGACGCTCGCCGCGCCAAAGGGCTTTGAGTTATCGAATGCCTTTTTGAAGGAGCTTACTAAGCGATATCCGCAGCATCGCGTTCATCAGGTGCATTCCGCCGCCGATGCGGTTAAGTCCGCCGACATCATCTACACGGACGTCTGGGCCAGCATGGGGCAGGAAGAAGATGCCGTCAGACGCATGAAAGCGTTCGCCGAATTCCAGGTCAACGAAGACCTGATGAAGGCAGCTCCAAAGGACGCGAAATTCATGCACGACCTGCCGGCAAAGCGTGGTCTGGAAGTGACGGATGGTGTCATGGATGGTTCACAGAGCATCGTGTTTCAGCAGGCAGAAAATCGCATGCATCTGGCCCGCGGGCTGTTTGCATGGATTCTGGGAAGGTAACTGTCAGCCATGAACGAAACGGATCCACCCCCGATCACACCACCTGCGTCAGTCTCCGCGACCGGCGTTTCCGAGGCGGTTGCTGTTCCGAAGACGCCCGTGCCGGCAGTCGTCGTCCATCGAACCCCACTGCTCGGACTGCGAACCGGGATTTCGCGCTGGCAGAGTCTGCTCGCGGCCGTCGTCTGCCTTGGAATCTGTTTCTGTGCGTGGTGGTATGTCACACACGGCGAGCATGAGGAACGGATTCTGGGATATTCGCAGTTGCCTTCTCCGAAGGAAGCGATCGATTACTTTCCGAAGCTCTGGGACAGCAAGTCACCCAATAGTCATCTCTTCAATAATACCATCAAGTCATTGACCCGCGTCGCGATCGGGTTTTCATTGGCGCTGCTGGTCGGCATACCGCTGGGAGTGGCGGCAGGGTGCTTTTCACTGGTCCGCGCCTTCCTGTCCCCGTTAATTCTGTTTGGCCGCAATATCCCTGTCGCGGCGCTGACCGCTCTGGTGTTTGCGCTGTTCAAAAGCGGTGAGACCGAAAAATTCATGTTCATCTTCATCGCCTGTGTCGCGTTCATCGTGTCGGATGCGGCGGATGCGATTCGGGATGTGGCTGAGCGATATGTGGAGACCGCCTTGACGCTCGGAGCGTCGCGGCTGCAGATCGTGCTCAAGGTGCTTGTGCCGCTGGCGTTGCCGACAATTTTTAATTCCGCACGAGTCCTCTTCGGGCTGGCTTTTGGATACATCATGCTGGTGGAAGTCGTGAATGATTCCGACGGTGCGGGTGGTCTTGGTAATTTGCTCAACGTCGGCCGCAAACGTGGTATTACCGAAATCATGGCGATCATCATCCTGACCATTCCAATCGTGGCATGGCTGATCGATCAGTGCTTGTCACTGCTGCAGTGTCTGATCTTCCGCTGGAAATACGGCCGTGAGGCCGAACGCAATGCCCTGTGGCAGCTGACACGCGGTACGCTGCGTTTGTTCTGGCGGTGATGAATGTTTAACCCGAGCCAACG
>CAZFDW010000648.1:0-3619 GCA_964517865.1 uncultured Chitinophaga sp. | reverse complement strand
TGTCGGGCCGGGTCCACATGGCGGTGGGGCCGGAGATTTCGCAGGCGATGGGGTATGTCTTCATCGATTCGCAGCCACAGACCTTGGTTTTGGGGAAATGGTCAGTCAGTCCCCAAGGAGACGGACGTAATGTCACCCGCACGTTGCGCCATAGCAGAATACCAACGCGGTCCCAGATATCCTGTGACGCACCGAAAAAAAACAAAAGTTGGCGCCATAAAGTTCGGCGGCTTTCAAATTGCAGTGGTTTTGTCTTTGAACCAGAACAGAGGTCCAGAAATCGTTGTACAGCTTCCGGCAGCGTACGCGACAGAACAAGGCATCGTCTCGGCGGAGCGAGACGGCCACATTGTTTCGGGTCGAAGCCAGGCGACGCGACAGGTCTGCTCATTAGCACGATTGTCACTGTTCCATTAGCATGACACGATCGACTGCTTCGCAGGCAAGATCGCACGAGCGGTATTGAGGGAGCTTAGGCAGAAATGATTACAGCGAGCGCGTGATGCAACACACTCCATTTTTTCTGGCGGCGTTGTTCTGCTTATTGTCCAGCGGCGCACAGGCATCCGACTCTTTTCGAATCAAAGTCGTCGATGAAGCAACCGGGCGCGGAGTGCCGCTGGTGGAATTGACGACCGTGAACAATGTGCGGTTTGTGACGGACTCTGCAGGGATGGTGGCTTTCGACGAACCGGGGTTGTTAAATCGACGGGTGTTCTTTCGGGTGTCGAGCCATGGCTACGAATCACCCGATGGCGGCTATGGTGCTCGCGGACGGGCGGTCGATGTGACCGCCGGGGGCGAGGCCGTGCTGAAACTGAAGCGGATCAACATCGCAGAACGGCTCTACCGAGTCACTGGTGGAGGAATTTATCGCGACAGCATGTTGCTCGGTGACAAGCCTCCGCTTGCTCAGCCGTTACTCAACGCCGGCGTGCTGGGTTCGGACAGTGTCGTGAACGCGGTCTTCAATGGCCGGATTCACTGGTTCTGGGGTGATACAAATCTTCCGCCGCATCCACTCGGGATCTTCGATGTTCCGGGAGCGACCTCGCAATTGCCGGAAAGCGGCGGACTGCAACCAGATGCAGGTGTCGATCTGAGCTACTTCCTGAATGACGCGGGAAATGCAAAGGCGACGGCCGACATGCCAGGTCCTGGCCCGACATGGATTGGTGGCCTGACAGTGCTGCAGGGTGACGATCATCGCGAACGCATGTTTGCGAACTATGTAAAAATCAAACCGCCGATGGAAACCTACGAACGTGGGCTGGTGGAATTTGATGCCAGCGCGGAACGATTCAAACTGGTGAAAAAGATTCCGCTGGACGCGCCGATGTTTCCGGAAGGTCATCCACTCAAGGTGACAGAGCACGGTGTTGAGTACGTCTATTTTCCTCAACCGTTTCCTACGATGCGCGTCCGAGCCACGCTGAATGGATTTCAGGATCTGACTCAATACGAATCGTATACGTGCCTGACGGCGGACAGCAACGAGACGAACGCCGTCGTTGATCGTAATGAAAACGGCATCGCGAGATACAGCTGGAAACGCGGAGTCCCGACGGTGCGCGGTCAACTTCAGGAACGACTGTTGAAATCCGGAGACCTGAAACCCGAGGACGTGCATTTTCAGCTTGTCGATGTGGATTCAGGTAGGCCAGTCAACGCTCACGGAGGATCCGTGTACTGGAATGAATATCGCCAGCGGTGGGTGATGATCATGCTGGAGTCCTGGGGCACATCGATGCTTGGTGAAATCTGGTTTGCCGAGGCCGACACGCCGATCGGCCCATGGCTCTACGCTCGCAAAGTTGTGACGCACGATAAATACAGTTTCTACAATCCCAAACAACATCCGATGTTCGATCGCGAGAATGGTCGAGTGATCTTCTTCGAAGGAACCTACACTCACACGTTTTCCGGCAACACCGAACAGACGCCGCGGTACGACTATAACCAGATCATGTACCGCCTGGACCTTGCAGACGAACGCATCGCATTGCCGGTTCCCGTCTATCGAACTGTCGAATCGAATGTTGCAGAACAGGGTCTTCAGTTCCGAACATCTGCGGATTCTGTTCCGGAACGCAGTCACGTGGCATTTTTCGCACTTGACAAAAAGACAACAGCGACGGTCCCTGTGTACTGGAGGAACGTCAAAGGTCATCAGCAACTGACGACGGAAAGTTCCGCCGGTGACGGCAGCGAGCCCGTCTTTTTTGCTCTGCCGGTAGATCAGTCAGATGCCCCAGCCACAACGAAGATTCTGTTTGAATTCGTGCATGGTGAGACGGGAGAGCATCGTTATTTAACGTCAGCGATTGTGGAAAATGGCTTCGCGAAGACTGGTGAGGTTTGTCGAGTCTGGTCGGCAGAGCGAGCTGCCAAAACGTCGAAGCCATGACCACGGTGCGAATGTCGCACCGAAATTCAGTTGGAATCCAAAACCGGATCGCTTCAGGAACTCCACTGGTATGGTAGTTAAACAGCTAGGTTCACGTAGTGTAACGTAAAAATAGGTAGAACCGAAAAGAACGCAGTCTGGGAGACCTGGCAGAAAATATTGGACGAAAAAATGTGCTTCAAACTTCCGAAACCTCCCTATTCACCACTGGAATTTGAAACAACACGTAAAAACAGGCAAGCTGCGCAATAAAACTACAGTTGACGGTCTTTGGTAATTGGATACAATCGGTTGAGTTGAGGGTTGGCAGGAACAGGGAAGCCCTTGTAACTCGAAAACAAAATCGAGAGTTACGTCGGTGGTCTTCAACGTCCCGGTTTCTGGTTCTCTCAATGGTTGCTGACACAACCGGGAGCGAGATTTGCGGTTCCTGGGATCAGAAGCAACAGGTTGCCAGTGTTCGGCGCTGAAGCGTCAGGGATGGCGTCCGGCAGGTACTGTCGGACGGTGGGATGCTGCTCAGTTGCAGCTCATCGCTTTTCCAACAAACGGATTGTGCACATGAAAACAGTTTTCACTACCGGCGAAGCCGCCAAGATCTGTAAGGTCAGTCAGCAGACGATTATTCGCTGCTTTGATTCCGGCCAGCTCAAAGGGTTCCGTGTCCCCGGTTCGCGATTTCGCCGGATTCCGCGGGACATTTTGTACAAGTTCATGAAAGAGAACGGAATTCCAACCGACGCACTGGAAAGCGGCAAGCGCAAGGCCTTGATCGTTGATGATGACCACGAGCTCGTCGAGATGATCACCGATGCGTTGCAGGCCGACGGTCGATTTGAAGTCCGCGTCGCCAACAATGGTTTCGATGCGGGGATGATGGTCAAAGAATATCATCCGGACATCATCGTGCTGGACGTCATGCTTCCGGACATCAATGGCAAAGAAGTTTGCCAGCGCGTGCGCGGCGATTCAGCACTCGATGACGTTCGCATCATCTGCATCAGCGGTATGGTCGAACAGGACAAGATTCAGGAACTCAAGTCGGCTGGTGCCAATCACTTCCTGCAGAAGCCATTTGAAGTTGATTCCCTGATCGATCACATCTGTCGATTGCTGGATATTGAGCAACTGCAGTCCAGATAGAAGTCGTCACAACCAGTGCTCTGTCAAGGCTTGGAAAAGGGGTCAGGAACCAATAGCCAAATGGCCCAA
>CAZFDW010000647.1:0-3626 GCA_964517865.1 uncultured Chitinophaga sp. | reverse complement strand
GTGATGCCCTGCGGGACCCAGTCCGGGCGAAACACACGAAGAAGTACCTGCACGACAGCCAGGGCGAATGTGAACAGCAGCAACCCGCCTCCCATCACACTCAACATATTGAGTGGCGTGTTGCTGAAGCTCAGGATTCCCTTTTTCGCCCAGCCGAGATTTCGAACAAGATTGTTCGTGCTGCGGCCGAACATACGTTCTGGTCGATGATAGTCAACGCCCACCTGTTTGAAGCCGGCAAACGCGCGCAGCCCGCGCAGGAAGAGATCACGTTCCGGGAACTGCGTCAGAGACTTCACAACTTTGCGATCGAGCAGAGAAAAATCACCTGCGTCGTGGGGCACGGTCACATAGGAAAAGTAATCAAAGACTCGATAGAACGCCTTGTACGCAAACTGCATAAACAGCGTGGCATCACGTTTGACTCGGCGTCCATAAACGACATCGAAGCCTTCACGCCATTTTGTGACGAACTGCTCAATCAATTCCGGTGGATCCTGAAGATCTCCGTCCAGGAGGACGCACGAGTTTTTATTTGCGATCCGCAGGCCGCTCATGAAGGCCGCCTGTGATCCGAAATTGCGGGAATGCGAGATCCCCAGGACGCGCGGATCGTCCTGCGACAGGATGCGGATGATTTCTTCCGAATCGTCGGGACTGCAGTCATTCACAAAGATGATTTCGTGGTCGATATTCAATTTCTGAAATGTCTCTTTCAGCCTCCTGTACATGATCGGAATTGCCTGCCCGTCTTTGTAACAGGCAATAATGGCACTGACGCTGCGCCGGGTATCCAGCTGATACTTCCTGGACGATTGCTCGTATGCTGTCAGATCAGGAAGCGTACGCATCCACGCAGCAGTTTGACGCAGGCCATCTTCCAGGGACACAAGTGGTGTCCATTTCAGACTCTCACGTGCTTTCTCCGGCTGAGCATACCAGTCAGCGACATCCCATTGCCGACTGGACATTGTGAATTTCGGTGCATCGGTCACGTCAAAGAGATTCTGCGCGACACCTGCGATGTCGGCCATCGTGACTTTTCGCCCCGTACCAATGTTGAAGGAATTGCCGTAGTCTGTTTCTTTGATGTGCAGGGCTGTCTGAATAAAGGCGGCAGAAACATCGTCCACATAGACAAAGTCCCGAGAAATGTCCGGGCGCACAAACTCGGGGAGTTTTCTCTGTAGTCCGCAGCGAACCAAATTGGGGATGAGCCGTGAGGAATCCTCCAAAGGACCATAAACCGAATACAGACGCAGGTTGGCACATGGTAAGCTCAGATGCTTCCCGTAGTAATGGATCAGTTGCGCCGCCGCTGCCTTTGACACCGCATAGTGTGAATTGGGTTCAAGGTGAGCCTGTTCGCCCGGCCCGGCACAATTGTCTCCATATTCCGACGAACTGCCGGCATGCACGTACATGGAAATCGAACGCTGACGCAGGCGTTCCAGCAAGCGGGTGGTGAAATTAAAATTGGTCGCGTAGATCAGCTGCCCGTCTGTCTCGAACGAGTACGCTCCAAAGGCTACACAATTGAAGACCGTTCTCGGTCTCACCTTTTCGAGAAGTCCGTCAAGGTTGGAATCGATGAGCAAATCGACCACATGGATGTTATTCGCCGGAACTGTTTCCAGTCGCCAGGCAGGCAGACGACTTGCGGTACCGTGGACATCACTGCGGACGTTCACAATTGTCCGCAGAAGATTGGCGCCGATGAAACCGCTGGCCCCCAGCACCAGTATCGGTCCGTCCAGACGTCGTATTTCGGCCACCATCAATTCCGAAATCGGCAAGACAGTTGTCATTGGCGAGGCACCATTCATCGCGCCGCCTCAAGCTCAAAGGTTCCAAGCAGACTGGCAGGATCAAGTCCGCATTCAGCCCGATGAAACTTTTGGGATCCGTAGCGGCCCGACGGATAACCGCGAGCGGTGACATGCCTCAGGGAAGCGGGAGAGCAATTCAGGTGCAACAGCGCCATTGATAACGCATGTCCTGCAGATCCATGGGCGACATGTTCTTCGGCAATCGTCACCCTTGAAGATTTTTCAAGATCATTCAGTAGTTCTTCGGGAAGTTTTGAAAGCGGCAACTGGCTCAGGCACCACAAATTCGGCCTTGTCGATTCTGATTTCTCGGCACACGCTGCCCACAACGAGCCAGCCAGAGGACCGATGGCAATCAGAGTTCCGCCTTCTCCGGAGACAAGTTTCCGCCACGGAGCAAACGGCGGAGTCGTCCACGACTTTGGCTGCTCGCCCAGTCCCAGTCGCAGGTACGTCGGGGACTCTGACTCAAACAGTGACGGAATCAGCGTGGATAAATCGTTGTCAAAGGCTGGAATAACCACCTGCATCGCCGACAAGGTCAGGAGCACGCCGTAGTCTTCCAGAGCATGATGCGTGCTTCCCATGACGCCGTAGCCGTAACCGCCGCCGTTTCCAACGAGCACAACTGGCAAGTCATGGAGGCAAATGTCGTTACGAATTTGCTCAAACGGCCGAGCGAACACAAACGGTGCGATGCTGTAAACCCATGGCCTGAATTTTTGTCTGGCCAGGCCCGCAGCGACGGAGACCATGTTTTGTTCGGCCACTCCCGCATTGATAAATCGCGGCCCCATCGCATCCCGCAACGGTTCGAGCGCGCGAAAGCCAAGATCGCCGGTCAGGAAAACGAAATCCCTCCGCGAATGTTCGCGCATCAGGCCATCGCAAAATGCCTGCCTCATGGAGGTGCAACCTCCAGACAGGCCTGTTCGTACTGCTCAGCAGTCATGGGCAAATAGTGCCATTCAAGGCGATTCTCCATGAAAGAAACGCCATGCCCTTTGATGGTCTTCGCCACGATCATGAGTGGCCCGGGAAAGTTGGTGGAGTTCAGCACATGCGTCAGTGCCGCCTGATCATGCCCGTCAACTTCCAGTGTCGTGAGTCCAAATGCCAGAAACTTGTCTGCCAGCGGAGACAAATCAGCAACTTCCGAGGTCGTGCCGAATCCCTGTAATCCGTTTTGATCAACGATGACGACCAGATTCGCGAGCTGCTGATGTTTCGCAAAGATCAACGATTCCCAGGTCGAGCCTTCGTTCCATTCTCCGTCCGATGTCAGGCAGATCACTCGGCCAGCCGTCTCGTTCAGTCGCTGACCCAGTGCGAGTCCGGCTGCGAGACCAACTCCGTGACCCAGACTTCCGGTTGCGAATGGAATGTCGGCAATACCTCTGGCCGGAGGATGACCGCTCAGCAGCGTATCGTCGCGATGAAATGTTTTCAGGTCATTGTCCGAAAGTCGTCCCACCGACCACAGCGCTGTGTAGAGAGCACCGGCGGCGTGCCCTTTGGAAAGTACGAAGTGATCGATGTCCGTCAAGACATCGTGGTAGATGGCCAGAAGAATATCGAGGCAGGAAAGGTTTCCGCCGATATGCCCAACGCCGCTCTCAAAGTGCATTTGCAGCAGTCGCAATCTGGCCGCTGCCGCTCGACGAGCTACGACTGAATCAATTGTCGGCATAGTCGATATGGACACGGGAGACTACCTGCAGAAAATCAGCGATGCAATTTGTGGGCTTGGAAAAGGGGTCAGGAACCAATAGTGCGGAGCACCCTTCGGGCCATTTG
>CAZFDW010000646.1:2148-3639 GCA_964517865.1 uncultured Chitinophaga sp. | reverse complement strand
CGGCTGAAACTAAGAATGGCTGACTTCTGAACATGAATGTGGGTCACGTCAAGGCCTCGTGGCAGTGGAGCGGTGGTCTCGCAACCACCGCACTCTTTGACGGATCACAACGCAGTTGTACCGTTGGCCCTGAACGCACCCTCCGACCCAATGGGTCGGAGGGCGAATTCAACTTCCTCTACGCACGTCCGCCGACAATTTTTCGGCCATTGGACTTGCCTTTACCTCCGCTGTTGCCAGCCCGACGGGCGTCCTGGCTGATCTCTTCAAGCGAACGCAATGCGGCATCTTCAGAGCTGTCTCCATTTCCCCTGCCAGCACCAAGTTCCTGGAGTTCAGTCGCCATTCTGGACATTTCACTCGCGGCTTGCTGACAGTTCGTAGCTCCCTGACTCGTGTTCTGAGCCGCCGTTGCCACCGATGTAATATTCTGTGCAATCTCGGATGTGCCCTTCGAAGCTTCTGCCACATTGCGACTCATCTCATTGGCCGTGGCCGTCTGTTCTTCAACAGCACTGGCGATCGTGTTGGAGATATCGTTGATCCGAGCGATGACTTCACCAATCTTACGGATGGAATCCACGGCACCCTGCGTATCGCCCTGAATCGCTTCAATCTTGCGACTGATGTCTTCTGTGGCTTTGGCAGTTTCCTTCGCCAGTTCTTTCACTTCGTTGGCAACAACCGCGAATCCCTTGCCAGCTTCACCTGCACGAGCGGCTTCGATCGTGGCATTGAGAGCCAGCAGATTTGTCTGCTCAGCGATTGATGTAATCACCTTGATGACCTTGCCGATTTCCAGGCTGCTGTCGCCCAGTTTTCCAATGGTCAGATTGGCAGCTGCTGCAGTAGTGACGGCTGCCTGCGACTCACGGGCAGCATCGCTGGCGTTCTTCGCAATTTCAGAGATTGCCGCGTTCATTTCCTGAACACCCGTGGCCACCGTCTGGACGTTCTTGCTGACCTGTTCAGACGCGGCAGAGACAACGCTGGCCTGAGCCGACGTTTCTTCTGCATTCGACGCCATTTGAGAACTGACCGCAGTGAGTTCCTCAGCCGACGACCCCAGTGTGGTCGCGTTCGCGTTCACCAGATCCAGGACCCGTGCCATTTCGTTTCGTGCATTCACCTGGCTGGTGATGTCGGTGGCGTATTTCACAACCTTAAACAATTTTCCGTTCTGGTCCACGATCGGGTTATAGGAACCCTGAATCCAGATTTCCCGGCCGCCTTTGGCGATTCGTTTGAACTCACCGGCGACATACTCGCCACGGTTTAGTCGAGCCCAGAAGTCGCGGTACTCGCTGCTGTTGCGGTACGCTTCGTCCACAAATCGGCCGTGATGGCCACCCTTAATTTCCTCCAGAGAATACCCCAGCGTCGCCAGGAAGTTTTCGTTCGCGGTAATCACTGTGCCGTCGAGCTTGAAGTCAATGACAGCCTGCGCCTTGCCGATCGCAGCAATTTGACCCGAGTAGTCGGCGTTGACGA
>CAZFDW010000646.1:0-2048 GCA_964517865.1 uncultured Chitinophaga sp. | reverse complement strand
TCACGATTGATGGTCATGAAAGCGGCTTCGGATTCATCGACAATCATTTTCAGGCCTTTCGCCTGATCCCGTTCAACGACCATCTGGCGACGCTGTTCGCCAAACTGGTTCCAGTCGAGTTTCTGTGCATCCACTGCAGTACTGATCCCTTCCAGTGCCATGTTCAGAGAGCTCCCCATGCGGCCGAGTTCGTCGCCGCTTCGAAACGACAGCCGAGTGGAAAGGTCACCCTGGGCCAACGCTGCAAGCGCTGCCGCCGTCTGCTGGACAGGCTTTGCGATCCCGATGGCAAGCCAGATTCCGATGATCGTCAGAACGACCGCCGCTGCAAAACCGATCGCGCCGACAAAGTTGCGGATCGAAGTCGCGGCGATGGTGGCCTGAGCAGAATCGCATCGCGTCAGCACGACCCAGCCGAAGCCTGCAAACGCTCCGTAACCTTTTTGCTGCGTATAGCCATTGATCTGAACCACATTTTTCCGGGTATGCTCTTCCTGGACGAAGCCGGTTTGACCTTCTGAACCAAGTTTGGCGGCTTGAAGTCCTTTTTCGACAAGATTGAGCTGCATAACCACTTTGGGATCCGGGTCCCGCAGAACCAGGCCGTTCCTGTCAAGAACCTGTACTTCCACGGCCAGTCCTGTGGCCTCATTTTCGGCTTCCAATGCTGCTGAGATTTCACCAACCGTTCGATCGAGTGAAGTGCGATTCGACCACACGCCGACGATCTTGCCTTCCGGATTGCGGATCGGAGCGGAGAAGCTCATCGTCAAGCCCCCGTTGTGGCAGATCTCGGCAGTTTCCCGGTCTTCCGTGGCGTCGCTGACAAACGTCTTGCCAGACGCAACCTGGCCGCTGACGCAGCTCTCAAACCACTCCTGCCCCCTGACGCTCCGCCCGACCAGGCCGGTGGTGTTGAGAGGTTTCCCGTCAAAACTGACCGTGTTGGCAGCAATGATCTTTCCTTCAGGATCGGCGACCATCATCAGGTCATAACAGCCGTAAGCGGTCATGTAGAAGTTGGCAGCCTGCGTCACGTTTTCTGGTGTGCCCTGAGCCATCGGATTGAAAGCAAACGCCTGCACGTCGCCGTATCGCTCAAACAGATTGCGGTCAATCTTGTCCGACAGGTTGACTGCCGTAGACAGCATTCGCTGGCCGGATGAGTCGAGACACGCCTGATATGCGGTGCGATAGGACAGTACTCCCACAATCGCCATCGGGACCATGCCCAGAATGAGGAAGGAGAGTAAGAGCTTCGCTTTCAGGCTCTTTGGTTGATACCACGAGGTTTTCGGAGCAGTCGGAGTCATAGTCATTGGAAGTCATTCCTGTGAGATTAAAAAAGGTTACGTCTGGGTTTTGGGTAAAAAGATCAGGCCTGCCATCAGGGCTGACTGGTCCATCTGGCGAGCGGCTGGGCGTCAGCCGCACCGTGTCGATTCTCTCAGGCGTTTCCACGGAGGGGCTGACGCCCAACCGCTCACCTGTTTTACAGCTTACTAACTGGCAAGTCGTCCGTTCTGCGCGGAACGTGAATCGCACTCTGCCAGGGCTCGCTTGGTATCCAGCAGAAGAAGGAGTCGATCAGACAACTTGTAAGCTCCCTGGATCAGTCCTCGAACATTGGCTCGAACCGTCGAAGGTGGCGATTCGAACAATTCATCATTCACTTCGATCACATCACCGATGCGATCGACCAGCAGGCTGACGGCGTTGCTTCCGTCATGCACGATGACATTCATGGGCAGCTCCTGCGGATCACGCAGCGGCATGCCCAGCCAGCATCGAAGGTCGATCGCCGTGACGATTTGTCCTCGAAGATTGATCAGGCCGCGGATCGCGACCGGTGCGAGGGGCACACGAGTCATTTCCTGGTATCGAATGACTTCCTGAACCTGCTGCACGTTGATGCCCAGGAACAGGTCGTCCACATAGAAGGTGCAGAATTGATGATTGGTGGTCATGGTAAGTAGTTTTCAGTAGTCAGTTTTCAGTAGTCAGGTGGCTGGTCTCCGGACCGAGCCTTATTCGGATTTGAGATTTCA
>CAZFDW010000645.1:0-3640 GCA_964517865.1 uncultured Chitinophaga sp. | reverse complement strand
ATGCCACCCACCCTGTTTGGATCACGACACAGAAGACGCTTCCTTGAATCTATACTACCCTGACTCAAGCCGTTGCCGCCTGAGCCCTGCGTTCTCGACGCTTTGAACGGAACGCGCGGACGGAGAGCAGAGATCCTGCCTCGTTCCGGAACCGTTTGCGGAAATTCTTTACCAGATCAAACCATGTCTCTTGGCTGCAGTCCAGGCGATCCAGAATCGGAGCACACGCTGCTGGAATTGCACCGCGCTTATCCGTCCGAAACTGGCGGCCCGTCCAATCCAGCAGCTTCAGGTAATCATCCAGTGACATCTGCAGACAGCCTTTGTTGTCCGCTCGGCGAGATGTCTGCTTCTCACGCACTTTCTTCCGCTTCACTTCCAGCGGAATCGGAGCCAGCCAGCCAGCCTTCTCACCGTGTTCAACGCGATGATCCTGGGCGTCCGCCGTCGAAACTTCAGCCGCAGATGCACGATCTTCAATGCGTTCCTTCACGCTTGTGAAGTCGCTGGTTTCCGGCGTTGCCGCAATCCCGGCCCGAATCAGATTCAAATCCACATACGCCATACACGCCACGATCGCCGTTTCATCCAGAAGCGGCTGCGCACGGAATCTGCCCTCCCAAAATCTGCCGGAAACCTGGTCCTCAAAATTCCCGCGTCGAGCAATCGGTTCTGCCAGACATCGCATAAACCACGAAATGTCACACAACCGCCGCCGCTTTTCCTTAAGCCCCGACGCATTGCTGAGAATGTGCTTCAGCTCCGACTCCAGCGGTTCCACCGCCCGACCGTTTCCATCACGACGCTGCGGAAACAGTCGCCACCAGTGCAGAGCCACTTCTTCATCCGACCATGACTTCACAATATCCGGTCGAGTCCTCACGACCACATGCAGATGATTGCTGAGCACCGCAAAACTCATCACATCCAGAGCAAAGATGCCAGCCAGTTCTTCGAGCCTGCTGCGAATCCATTCCTTGCGATGTGAATAATCCTTTCCGGTGTTCAAATCTTCCCCGCACAAAAAAGTACGCCGCACACACCGATTGATCAGGTGAAACACCTGAATCTCATCCGTCGCACAAATCTCCGTTCGATTGACCCGTGGCATCGCAAACTCCTCCGTCCAGAAAATCGTTGACATCTCGACGTGCAGACAATAACCTTCTCCCACATCCCCGTCAAGGTGGGTGGCACGTTTGTTGGGCACGCTTGTGAAGTCGCTGGTTTCCGGCGTTGCCGCAATCCCGGCCCGAATCAGATTCAAATCCACATACGCCATACACGCCACGATCGCCGTTTCATCCAGAAGCGGCTGCGCACGGAATCTGCCCTCCCAAAATCTGCCGGAAACCTGGTCCTCAAAATTCCCGCGTCGAGCAATCGGTTCTGCCAGACATCGCATAAACCACGAAATGTCACACAACCGCCGCCGCTTTTCCTTAAGCCCCGACGCATTGCTGAGAATGTGCTTCAGCTCCGACTCCAGCGGTTCCACCGCCCGACCGTTTCCATCACGACGCTGCGGAAACAGTCGCCACCAGTGCAGAGCCACTTCTTCATCCGACCATGACTTCACAATATCCGGTCGAGTCCTCACGACCACATGCAGATGATTGCTGAGCACCGCAAAACTCATCACATCCAGAGCAAAGATGCCAGCCAGTTCTTCGAGCCTGCTGCGAATCCATTCCTTGCGATGTGAATAATCCTTTCCGGTGTTCAAATCTTCCCCGCACAAAAAAGTACGCCGCACACACCGATTGATCAGGTGAAACACCTGAATCTCATCCGTCGCACAAATCTCCGTTCGATTGACCCGTGGCATCGCAAACTCCTCCGTCCAGAAAATCGTTGACATCTCGACGTGCAGACAATAACCTTCTCCCACATCCCCGTCAAGGTGGGTGGCACGTTTGTTGGGCACGCCTCAAGGTGGGTGGCACGTTTGTTGGGCACGTTGGTGGCACGTTGGTGGCACGTTTGTTGGCGTTTGTTGGGCACGTTTGTTGGCACGCGTTTGTTGGCACGTTTGTTGGTGGGGAGCGTTCGACTCAATACTCGGGTTGAATAGGAATTGCGGTAGAATCTTGTTATAAGTTGGTGGGGGCATCGCTGACACTACGCCGTTTGCCTGCTGCAAACGGCGAGCGATGTGTCGCTGAGTGATTCGCTTCCTGGCTCCTGCAGGTCGTTCCAGTGGAGTGTTCGAAGATTTCATACCTACTGTTGGAGATAGACTCATGCTTCGCAATTCGCTTCGCAATTCGGTTCGGCGTCCGGGGGTCAAGACCGAGCTTCGCTTTGAGCAGTTGGAAGTCCGCACTCTTCTGGCGGGGGACGTGACCGCCAGCCTCATCGGGACCACTCTCCGCGTCTACGGCGACGCCGCCGATAATAGTGTACGGCTTGTGGGCAGCGGCGAGGGGATCGTCGAAGTTCGCGGCATCAACACCACCGTGAATGGCAGCAATAAGGCCGTCAACTTCTCGAATGTCAGTAGCTTGTACGTTGACGTGGCCGACGGCGACGATACCGTTCGCAGCAGCGGGTTGGTAGTCCGTGGTATCAGCGTCCTTGCTGGTTCTGGTGATGACACCGTGCAGCTCATGAATACGTCCAGTGTTGGGGCCCGTCTTTCCATAAGCGTTTATGGGGACCTGTCCGATATCGGCGAGAACGAGACCAACGGCAGCGACACGATTTTCGTCAGCGGTACGGCCTTCCAGGGCGACCTTGCGGGGTTCTCATTCCAGGGTGATCACCACGAAGGGGCTGGTGGTCGTGATCAGATTACTCTTGCCAACACCAAGCTCAACGTCGCATCGTTAGATCTAGGGGTGTTGCCCGACTACGTGTCGTCCGATCCCGGGAACATGATCACCATCGAAAATCTCGATATAACCGTGAGCAACAAATTCAATTTCAGCCAGTCCTTCATCGAGGGAGGGCCAGGCGACGACACTTTCAACCTTAAAAATATTAACGTGACTTTGCTTTCTGAGTTCGAAGTCTTTGCCGATATCGTGATCGGTACTGTTTTCGGAAATTTAAAAGGTCACGACACCATCGACGTGGAGAATGTAAACGTCAAGTCCATCTTGGCCGGCGGAATTGGTGAGTACTCATTTAATCAAACAACTATCGGTTTCTTAGCTGACACAGTCCGCATCCGGAATCTGGATGTAACGTCCTTAGACGATTCCGGAGAAATATTTTCATCAGTATACTTTCAAATCGCCGCGAGCGATGTCGAAGTGCGAAATACGTCTGTCCATACGAGTGGCTTTGGATCGCTTGATATTTACAATACAGAATTTTATGACGGAGTAGAGCGAGATGATTCATGGACCCTAAGAAATGTCCATGTCACTTCTGCCAATGGTGATTACGGGGGTTTGGCCCTCTTCGCAGGTGGTGGGGACGATCAGATCGATATCACTAACTCGAGCAGTGAAGTCTTCACTGCCGACTTAGGTGAAGGCGATGACGAGCTGTCGCTAACGAACGTATCCGGAAACATCGACGCTTTCCTTTACCTTGGTATCTTTGGCGGCGGCGGCAACGACAGGGTCAGGATGGTAAATTGTACGTTTCCAGAGCTCATTATCGATCTCGGCGAAGGCGACGACGAGTTGAC
>CAZFDW010000644.1:0-3643 GCA_964517865.1 uncultured Chitinophaga sp. | reverse complement strand
CCTTTTTAGGTTGACGGTGTTTCGTAATGCGTTTAGGATGTGGCTAAGTCGCGAGCAACAGCGGCCACAAAATAAAGTTTTCAGGCGCAAGCCTGTCTTCACCCGATCGCGACTGGTTGCTCAGTTGCGGTCGGGTTTTTTTATGCTTAGAAAGAATTGAATCATGAGAGTTTCAGACGTTGTTTTTCGTGAAGACTTATACCCTCGCATTGAGACCAGTGCTGTCACAGTGCAGAAATACGCGGAGGATCTGGATGTTCTTCCACCGATTGAAGTGAACCAGCATAACGAACTGATTGACGGCTGGCATCGGTGGACGGCTCACAAGAAAGCTAAGGCCGAAGAAATCAGAGCGATTGTCACGCAGACAAAAAGTGAGGCCGAGTTTCTTGAACTGACAATCGAACGCAACGCGGCACATGGTCTGCAAATGTCGCAAGCCGACAAACAGAACATGGCGCGGAGAATATACGGCGCGACTCCCGACAAAGAACGTGACGCTAAGAAGAAACAGCTTGCGAAGATTCTGAGTGTGAGTGAGCGCACCGTTCGCGATTGGCTTTCGCGAGTTGATAAGGATTCGAAAGAGGCACGCGATAAGCGGATCTTCGATCTTTGGCTGGCGTGTTGGACGCAGGATGAGATTGCTGCGGAAGTTGGGTGTACTCAGGGGGAAATCGCCAAAAGTATTCCAACCGGCAATCTTGCCGAACGGAATAAATCTGAACAATCGACTGCAACTCACGCAACCGACTTTGATCCTCCAATTTACAACATCTGGAAGCAACAGACGAAGTCGGAAGGGTCGTCACATTTCGGCAACAGCGAAACGCGGTGGGTGGATAACCTGCTCTATCTGTACACGGAACCATTCGACATTGTTGTCGATCCGTTCGCGGGTGGCGGTTCAACAATCGACATCTGCAAGAAGCGATTCCGTCGCTACTTCGTGACTGACCGAAAGCCAATCGTTGAACGTGAAAAGGAAATCAGAACTCACGATCTTACGGAAGGACTCCCGAAGCCGCCAAGCTGGCAAGACGTGAAGTTGGTCTACCTTGATCCGCCGTACTGGAAGCAAGCTGAAGGCCAGTACAGCGATGACCCGACAGACTTGGCAAACATGAGTCTTGAGGACTTCAATAAGTCGCTCGCTGGAATCATAAGCGGGTTTGCCAAGAAGCTGACAAACGCACATATCGCGTTGATCATCCAGCCAACGCAGTGGAAGGCTCCAGATCGTCAGTTCACTGATCATGTCGGCGACATGCTGCGTGCTGTCAAACTGCCTGTCGCAATGCGGTATTCAGTGCCGTACGAATCACAGCAATGCAACGCGCAGATGGTTGAGTGGTCAAAGGAAAACAAGACCTGCCTCGTGCTGACTCGCGAAATCGTCGTTTGGAAGGTGGCATAAATGACACGGGAAAGGTTTTACGGAAGTGATACCGAGTTCTGCGCGTGGATGCGTTCCTGCGCAGATCTTCCCTCGTATTCACACGACTTTGGTTTCGTTGCGTCAGACAACGACATCACGGTTCATCGGTATCTGACCAGTGTTGACGGCATCGGTACAAGAGAAGTTCAAGGCATCATGCAGGTCGAGGTTAAAACCAGAACCGGCAAGCCGTCACTGAGCCAGATGGACACGATCTCAAAGTTGAATCTATTCAGCGGAACAAAGAAAAACAACGGGGTCCATGTCACTTTCTTTGGAGTGTTCCTGCTGATTATGGACGGAACCGATCCTGACAACTCGGGGAATATTTGGTGGGGATGTATTCCACGAAAGCAAACACTGAGTGACGCAAAAAACTTAAAGTGGCATATCATCAACCGCACAAAACTGATTCAGTTGCTTCGGTTTGATATCCATCCGCAGAGCCTGACAACGAAGACATTTCGCCGACATCATAAAACGAATGAAGTAATCGAAACAGCAGTGTCTGAACTTGGTTTCGAATACGAAAAGCGAATCATTACGCGATCATGAACGGAATCAATAAATGTACTCCCGTGTTCCCGCCGAATTGAAAAGCCTGAACCAATGGCATTGCTGGCTTTTGAAAAATGGCGTCAAGATCCCGACGCAACTGGACGGCACTCCCGCAAAATCGAATGATCCGACAACATGGTCGGACTTCGAATCTGCTGTCAGTGCTGCGATTTATCAGCAGGGAGTGGCGTTCGAAATCGCGGAACCCTACACCGGCATTGACCTCGACAACTGCATCGGAGACGACGGAATCAGGGCATGGGCTCTGCCGATCGTCGCAAGGCTCGATGGCGTGGCTTACGCTGAGATCAGTCCCAGCGGGACCGGGATCAAGTTCACGACGCGAGCACGGAAGCCGGACGGCTCAAAGTGCCTGCACAAGATCGGAGACGATAAGCAGCAAATCGAATGCTACGACCATGCCAGATTCTGGACGATCACGGGCGATTGCTGGAACCAAAACGACACGATCGGCGACGGTCAGGCGGTTGTCGATTGGTTGTGCAAAACCTACCTGTCAGGCGAGCAGCAGAAGACAGCAGCCGTAAAGCAGCTACCAGCCCCGCCAAGGGTCACGGATACGCCATTGACGCAACGGGCCGCCAGTTATGTGCAGACGATTCCAGGCTCTTCCAAGGGCAATCTGCGAAACTCGGCGTTTAGTCTGTCTGGTCACCTGCATTCAATGGTCGATGACTTCGGCGCGCGGCTGACAGATTCCGAGGTTCTCGAATTGCTGCGCGACTGGAACGTCAAAAACAATCCGCCACTTCAGGACGAAGAGTTATCGGAGGCGGCTATTAACGGTCGGACGAATGGCACGCCACGAGCCGACAAGTTTCCGATGATTCGAATTGAAGAGCCTGTCGATATCAGCGGGATCCTGAACGGGCCAAAGCCGGAGGCCCTGCCAGCCGTTGAGTATCCATTCCCAGACGAGTGTCTGAAAATCCCAGGGCTGATCGGCGAAATTGTCAGCCACAATCTGGCGACAGCACACTACCCGCTCCCGGAACTGGCGGTTGCGTCGGCAATCGCTCTGATGTCGTCGATCACTGGCGGTAAGGTTGAGGATCGTGGGGCCAGGACGAATCTGTTTGTGATCGGGTTGGCTCCCTCGGGTGGCGGGAAAGACCATGGGCGAAAACTGAATCGGGTGATACTTCGGACGGCCGGCGGAGAGAAGATGGTTGGGCCGGAGCGGATCGGCAGCCATGCCGGAATCATTTCCGCCATGGCTGAACAGTGGAACATGCTGTTCCAAGTCGATGAGATTCAGCATCTGGCTATGGCGATGCAGTCGAAATCAAGCCCGCACCTGGTGCAGATCGCAAGCGTTCTGATGCAGATCTTTTCATCGGCTGACAGCATCTGGACCGGGGACGCATACGGGGACCGCCGCAAGGTCAAGACGCTGCACTACCCGCATTTGGTGTTATTCGGCACGGCTGTCCCGGAGGGCTTTTGGGAGTCGATGACAGAGGCGAATCTGAAGGGCGGGCTGATTGGCCGCTGTCTGGTGTTCGAATCGTCGAAATACGTCGAGTATCAAGATCCGCAGGACGCTGAGATTCCTCAGTCGATCATCGATCGCGTTGCCACCTGGCTCAATCTGCAAACGCACACTGGCAATCTGTCAAGCTATTC
>CAZFDW010000643.1:0-3655 GCA_964517865.1 uncultured Chitinophaga sp. | reverse complement strand
GGAATCTAGTGGCTCCATGTGGAATTCCGGAGAAATTCGGCGTTGGGTTGGTCCGCGGAATGTTGCATTGGGAACCTGACTTTTCTGATTCACGTGATGCGCCACTGGCGTGTCTGGCTCCTGCCGGGATTGCTCGGCAGGCGCTGTGTTTCTTCGGTCCAATTGGACATCGGAGCCATACCTCAGAAAATCCATCCGTCGCAAATGGAGTCCGCGCTTGATTCCGCGACGTTCCTTGAACGACCGAGACCTTTCACTCAAGGAGTCTCGGTCACCGCCACGATGCAGACACTGAAAGAACATGCGTAGCCAGAGTTCGCATTTTCATTTCAAGGATTCATCACGACTTTTCATTGAAAAACACAGGGTTCCGCTGCGGATCTTAATTTGAATGGCGGTTCAAGTTCGGTCTAACCTGCTTTCCGGTGCTTTTGCTTCTTGCCATTCCTGCCATTTCCGTGAAGTTGTGTTGCACCCGGGAATGCGGCTTCGGTGACCGTGGGTGCGATGGCATCCTGTTCGATGCGGGGCTGTTCCGCAACGGGCTGTACCGTCGCTTCGGTCGATAGCGCATCGGATAATCCGGTCGTCAGAACAACTTTCGGCTGAAGATCAACGATCTGTGCTGCCACTGTTTCAGCGGCACAATTTTCCGTTTCATCGACAAAAACAGCGACAGGTTTTCGAGGAACAGCCAGCGGTGGATTCGGGTTCACGTGAATCACGAATCTGGCGTGCAGTTGAAATGCGGCCAGCACGAGTGCAGAAATCAGCAGTTCCAGTGTTGACAACTGAAACACTGTAGCAGCGGAACTTGCGCGAGCCCCCGCGAACGCCCGCACAACCAGCAACAACGTCGAAATGACCAGCAAAGCCTGCGCGGATCGGCATCGCCCCATGTCCGGAATGAGTCGCTGAAGGACAAGTGCGAGGCAGGCACCCGCAGGAACGAGAAGCAGGGCCGGGCGAGCCGCATCGATTCGGCCGCTGATCGGTTCAAGTCCCATCGCAATCAGTTCTGTGATCCACGGCGTGACACCGGTCAACATCATCAGCGACGCAGCAAACAAACCAGCCGCCATCCAGCGCCACCAGCGATAGCGGCCACGAAAATCGACCGCACTGGCGGAACGCACCCACGCGATGACAAGGCAGAACTGTGCCGCCGCGAAAAGCTTTAAGCCTGACAGACCTCGCAACGCATCGAGACGGCTTGCCATCAGTCGTTGATCCGGGATCGGCGACTCAGCCGACGAGGACCAGATAAAGACAGCGTACATGATGGGAGTCAGTGTAAGTATTACGGCCACAGTGACGTGTTTCCACAGGCGTGGAGAGATGACCCGCCGGATGAGTCGATCTCGCGACAACATCGGAAATGGAGCGATCTCACCGGCACTGTCGGTTTGTGCGGCATCGTTGCCGGTGTCAGGCAAATTGAACTCCGGATCGATCTCCGTCACCAATCGTCTGCGACGGCGATCAGTGGCACTCGCAGCACCGGAAAATTGAACTGCAGCCATTGATCAGTCTCTTACGTGAGCGGAATAGCGTCAGCTGCTGGTAACGGTTTAAACTCCGCGCGGCCAGGACTGAGGCTTGAAAACGAGTCAGGAACCAATAGCCAAATGGCCCAAAGGGTGCTTCGCACTGTTGGTTCCTGACCCATTTTCCAGGCCCGCTCACATGACGAGCCAGGCGGCTCGTGCTTTCGATTCGGCAATTCTTGCCGATGCGCAGCATTTCAGCCGGATTTGCGGAGCCACAACCGTCATCGGCGAGTTCTCAACCGGGTCTGCAATTCAATGTTGCCGCGGCTCACAGCCTGCACGTGTTCCCCAGTTTCTACGCAACACCTTCAAGTTTCAACAACGTCTGTTTGTGATGCAGTCCGCCGCCGTAGCCGACCAGTTTGCCGCTACTGCCGATGATGCGATGGCAGGGCACGATGATCGCAATGGGATTGCGTCCGTTCGCCATTCCAATGGCACGTGCAGCCGCCGGGTTGCCAACGGATTTCGCGATTTCTCCGTAGCTGGCGGTTGTCCCGTACTCAACTTTGCACAATGCATTCCAGACACGTCGCTGAAAGTCCGTGCCTTCTGCGGCCAGCGGCACGTCAAACGCCTGCAGTTTTCCCGAAAAATACGCCTTTAACTGCCGTACGGCTTCCTTCAGTCTCTTTTCGTTGAGTTCCCAGTCGGCTCCGGGAGTCGTGACGGGCGCACTGAAATGCGATTTTCCGAACGAGACATGTCGCAGGCCCTGTTCATCACCCGCGATCAGGAGTTTCCCCACTGGCGTGTCGTTGAGATAAGTGAAATACATGACTTCCGACTCCTCGAACATGATAACGCCGTACACATTGGAAACACTGCCCGCAACATCTTACAGTGCCCGTTTCGGCCTTTGAATGGACTGAAGAAAAGTTTCAAATCTGTTTCTCATTACGGTAGTTGCACTTCATGACTCAGGAAACTATTGCGTCTGAAAACCGGCAGTCGGCACTTGAGCGAAACGCTCAGGTGGAATCGCTGCGTTGGAAGAAATTCTCGGTCCTGGATGATGGCTTCGTCTGTCTTGTCGATGTCATGGGCGACGACAGCAGCATTGTTCAGGCCGCACGCGTCAGCTACGGAGAGGGGACAAAGAAAGTCAGCGACGACCGGACGTTGATTCGCTATCTGCTGCGGCACCGGCATACGACTCCATTTGAAATGGTCGAGATCAAATTTCTGGTCCGCGTGCCGATGGACTGCTGGCGGCAATGGGTACGGCATCGCACGGCCAATATCAACGAATACAGCACGCGCTACTCGCTGGCGATTGATGCGGCACAAACAACTGACCCCGGCGAATGGCGGACTCAGGCAGAGGCCAATCGCCAGGGCAGCGGTGATTCTTTGCCGGCCGACCTTGGGCAGCGGCTGACTCAGGAAGAAACAGAGCTGCAGTCGAAAATCCGCGACGTCTATCAGCGCCGTATATCATCGGGTGTCGCGCGGGAACAGGCGAGGAAAGACCTGCCGTTGGCCACCTACACGGAAGCGTACTGGAAAATTGATCTGCACAATCTGCTGCATTTCCTCGCGTTACGTATGGACAGCCATGCGCAGCTGGAAATTCGGCAATATGCCACAACGCTCGGCGAGCAAATCGTGGCCCCCCTCTTTCCGATCGTATGGGAAGCATTTCTGGACTATCGCATGCATTCCACGTTTCTGACACGGCTGGATTCCGGTGTCATTCAGCGAATGACCGCCAATGCCGCCGCTGCGGGAACCGCTCCGCCATTCTCCGACGCCGACTTTATGGCCGCGCAGGACGCAACATGGGTCGCGCTCAACCGCAGCCGTGAACGCGACGAATGCCGATCTAAGCTGCAACGTCTGGGACTGGTGGATCAGGGACAGGAGTAATTTGTAGCTCCGTCGTTTCTCAAACTCCAAAATCACGAAGCTTTCCAGGGATCTTTCGCATCCAGTGGCTGGAACCGTATGGAAAATCCCGGATTTCCCGATAAGGTTCGCAAACTTCGCGTGTCAATGAGTTCACGAACGCCGCAAATTGCGGCATTTGTGAGCGTAGCTCAGTTGGTAGAGCAACGGACTTTTAATCCGTAGGTCCTGGGTTCGAGTCCCAGCGCTCACATTGA
>CAZFDW010000642.1:0-3674 GCA_964517865.1 uncultured Chitinophaga sp. | reverse complement strand
ATTGCCCGATTCCTGGGGCGATGCCCCAGGCTTTCACATTGTGCCGCGTTGCGGCAATCTCCAAACGCAAAACCTCAAGCTCCTTGATAGGTCCGGATTACTGAAAACCGTCTATCGCCAACTCCACAAATGGCCGAATCCGTGACCAACGCCCGAACCAGAATCACGTTGTGCTTTGCGGCAACCGTCCGCTGGACACCGCCAAACTCATTACAAAACTGCAGCAGCGGCAGCTCGAACATGATCACCTGACGATATGATAGGACGAGCCAGTTCATGTCGAATCTATTACCCTCGCTTTTTGTCCGGGCCCTCGGGGCTTGAACGCCATGACAGTCGCTTCTGGATAGCCCTGAAAAATCCGGAAAACGATCGCCGGCTGGTGGATGTGACGCTCTGATCGCGCGCATGTCTCAGCAGATCTGCGAGCAGGGCATCAGCGGTCGGATACCGGTCAGACGGATGCTTTTCAAGACAGTTCAGAATTATCGTTTCCAGTCCGCGGGGAATGTCGCGATTGATGTCACGCGGTCGAACAGGACGTTCTTCCATGATGATCCGCGTCAGTTCATCACGATCCGGATGCTCGAACGCCGCTCGCTGCAGACATAGTTCGTAGAGCGTTGCTCCCATGGAGTAGAGATCACAATTGGCGTTCTGTTGCCCCAGCAGTCGCTCGGGAGCCATGTAACGCAGCGTTCCGCTGATCGCGCGTTCCGGTTTGTCGGAGCGGCGTTCTTCGATGGGCTGCGACAATCCGAAGTCCGTCACCCAGACCCGACCATCGGCATCCAGCAACAGGTTTCCGGGCTTGATATCATTGTGCAGAATGCCGGCAGCATGAGCGGCACGCAGCGCTTGCGTTGCCTGGACTCCGATTTTGGTAAAGCTTTTCCACGAAGTGCGCGTCAACCTGCGGCGTCGGGAATTGTCTGCTTCGGGATCGGACATGGCTCTTGCCACGGGAATCGCTTGTGCAGTTCCTGATAGTCGCTGCGATTCCTGACGCTGAATTTCTTCGGCGTAAACGATGCCATCCGTTTCGCGGAGGCGATCGACGACGCGATCCAGGCCGACGCCGTTGACGAACTGCATGACGAAAAAACAGTAACCGTTTTCCTGACCGTATCGAAAGACAGGCACGATATTGCGATGCCGCAGTTGCGCCGTTGTCCGTGCTTCATGTTCAAACCGCGCGACCCATTCAGGAACGATGGAAACTCGCCATGGCAGAATCTTGACCGCCACAAGATGTCCGGATTGCAGATCCCTGGCCTGAAACACGACGCCCATGCCACCGCGGCCCAGTTCGCTGATGAGTTCGCAGTTACCGATCCGTGTGAACGGAAATCTGTCGGGCATGTTGCGGCGGATCGACTGAGACTCTTTGGCGATGCGCGTGTGTTCCAGCATCGCGAGTACCGGGAATACATCACGAATCCGTGCGGCGTGAGGCGGGAACCTGCGTGCGTAAAGTTCCACCGATGGCTTCTTGCCGTGCCGCAGTTCATCCACAAACTGTGAGACGAGCAATTCAAAGGGATCCCGCGAGCGCAGGGCGTGGGAGTCATCGTTGATGGGCAGACCCAGCAACTGAAAATCCGTGTCCTTATTTTCTGCGGGTGAAGGAAAATTCATGCCGTCAGCATACCAGATCGATACCGAGTGACTCGACGGAGAACTGTTCGCTTCGTAAAAAACAGGCTCCTGCGACGTCAATGCTTGATTTTTGGGTAGGCCGGACCAAGCGCAGCGCCGTTCCGGCAGGTGCCGGGGATAATTTGATACATTCAACCAGGGTGTGTGCAGCGACAGCGGAACACACCATTTTTTGAACCTGACCCAACTGGTGCGTTGCGCTCCGCTTCACGCACCCTACGACTACTGGATCTCGACATGGCCAACACGCCTGCAAACAAGACAACGCCAACGTCACGCGGTCCGGTGATGGTATTTCTCGACTTTATTGAATGGCTCGGCAACAAACTGCCTGATCCGGCCGTGCTGTTCGTGCTGGGCATTCTGATCATCTGGACGATGTCGGCGATCTGTTCGTCGATCAGATTTACGGAAACGCTGCCGGGACAGACGGATCCCATAAAGATCGTCAACATGCTCACGCTGGAAAAACTGGCGGAGTTCCTGTCAACCATGACGGAAAGCTTCGTCGGGTTTCATCCGCTGGGAGTTGTGCTGGTGGCCATGCTGGGCGTCGGCGTGGCTGATCATTCCGGATTCATCAGTGCCCTGCTGAAGACGATGCTCACATTCACGCCGAAGTTTCTGTTGACGCCGATGGTGGTGCTGGTCGCCGTGCTGAGTCACACCGCAGCGGATGCCGGATACGTCGTCGTCATTCCTCTGGCGGGCATCATCTTCTATGCTGCAGGTCGCCATCCGCTGGCCGGAATTGCCGCCGGATTTGCAGGCGTCAGCGGTGGTTTCAGTGCGAATCTTATTCCGTGCGGAATTGATCCGCTGCTGGCGGGCCTGACGACAACCTCAGCTCAACTTGTTGATAAAGAGTATATCGTCAATCCGCTTTGCAACTGGTACTTCACCGGTGCCTCGAGCTTTCTGATCGTGGCCCTCGGATGGTTGATCACAGATTTAGTGATCGAACCAAAGCTGCAGTCGTCGGTAATCGATGGCGATCCGAATGACATGCCAAAGCTGCCAGAACTCACCCGCCGAGACAATCTGGGAATTGTCTGCGCGGTCGCTTCGATCGCAGTGTGCGGCGGCCTTCTGGCCTGGTGGGCTTTGATGCCTGGCTCATCCCTGCAGGCCACGCCTCCGGAAGGTGAAACCTGGGAACTCTATCGTCGATTGACATCGCTCAGACCACCGGCTGCGAAACTGATGGGATCGATTGTGCCGCTGATTTTTATCTTCTTCCTGATTCCGGGCCTCGTTCACGGATTCGTTTCGGGCACATTCAAAACTCATCGCGACGCGATTAAGGGGATGAGCAAAGCGATGGAGTCGATGGGGTATTATCTGGTACTCGTGTTCTTCGCCGCGCTGTTCATTGCCTCATTTTCGCAGTCCGGATTCGGAGCCTTGCTGGCCGTGAAAGGTGCCAATTTTCTGAAGAGCACAAATGCCCCCCCGGCCGTGACGATTGCCGGAATCATTCTGCTGACAGCCATGATCAATCTTCTGATCGGATCCGCATCTGCGAAGTGGGCGATGCTGTCGCCGATCTTCGTACCGATGCTGATGATTCTGGGGATCTCGCCCGAATTCACTCAGGCGGCTTACCGCGTCGGTGATTCAACCACCAACATCATCACACCGATGATGCCCTATTTCCCGCTCGTCGTTGTGTTCTGCCAGCGGTACGTGAAGAGCACGGGCATCGGGACGGTGACTTCGATCATGCTGCCGTATTCGATCACGTTCCTCACTGTGTGGTCGGCGTTTCTGTTCCTGTATTGGCAACTCGGACTGCCGCTGGGAATCCAGGGCGGCTACGAATACACGGTGCCGGCGGCGGTGCCAACAACGGTGCCTCTATGATGAGGCCTTCGTGCAGGAGAGCTTAGCCTGAGAGTCTGCCTGAATAACGCTGTCTAAGTGAGCGGCAAGGCGCTAGCCGCCTGTTTTTGCCGGCGAATTACCCGCGGCTAGCGGACTGTTGATTTAGTCCCAATTCTGTTCGTAGTCCCGGC
>CAZFDW010000641.1:0-3681 GCA_964517865.1 uncultured Chitinophaga sp. | reverse complement strand
CGGCTGGAGGACCGATCTGACGTACTTTTTTGTCACCACTTTCATGGTGCAGTTTACGACTCTGATGACGATGAAGCCTGCGATGGTCTTTTTCGACTGGGCTCGAATTTCGGCAATTCAAAATGTCGTCACAGGCCTGCCGTTTGTCGTCCAGTTCGCGTGCGTGTTGTTGATTTCTGATCTGACGCAGTACTGGGTTCATCGTGCGTTTCACACGATTCCATTCCTGTGGCGCTTTCACGCGATCCATCATTCTGCCGAAGTGATGGACTGGATTGCAGGATCTCGACTGCACCTGGTAGATGCCATCACAACTCGTGCGACCACTTACATCCCCATTTACGTCATGGGTTTCTCCGGACCGGCGTTGTATGCCTATGTCGTCTGGGTGGTGATTCAGGCTACGTTTATTCATGCCAATGTGTCATGGGAGTTCCGCCCAATCCGATGGTTGATTGCGACGCCGGCATTTCACCACTGGCATCACAGTTCCGCGCCGGAAGCGATTGATCGTAATTTTTCGGTTCACCTTTCACTGATCGACAGAGTCTTCGGCACTTACTACCTGCCCGACGCCTGGCCCGAAGCGTATGGCCTGGCAGGGGGTCGGCGGCTGCCACTCGGCTACCTTCGACAGTTCATCATCCCATTTGCTTCTCAGGCGAAGCCTGCGGTCGCTGTTGACAAGACTGACGCAGCAGACAAAGAATCGGTCCGACGCGACTGATCAGCGTGGTGAGCCCGCTTCCATCGGCAGCAAACTGTATGCACAAGACGCTTGTGATCATCAATTCCACAGCAAAGGCTTGGAAAAGGGGTCAGGAACCAATAGCCAAATGGCAATGTAGGCCGACTTCGCCGAAGTCGGCACAGCAGATTTCAGCGAAATCTGCTCACTTGTTTCGATTGCGGGCGAAGCGCCCGAAACCTGATCCATCTTTCCGAAAAGAATCCACATGCAGCGAATACCAGAACCGGAACTCATGACCGACGACGTACAATGCCAGGCCTATGCGTCGGCAGATTTTGGGGTATCTAATCAGGCGTTTGTTGATATCGTTCATGAACGGATCCCGGCGACTGCGACAAAAGTACTGGACCTGGGCTGCGGGCCAGGGGATGTGATGATTCGCCTGGCACGCGCCTGTCCATCGCTCAAGATCACAGCCGTCGATGGTTCACCGGCCATGATTCAACTGGCACAGACGGCCATCGAAGAATGTGGTCTGTCGATGACAATCAGTGCCTTGCAGGGCTATGTGCCAGGGTTGCCATTGTCTGTTGGCTATTTCGACGCCGTGCTGTCCAAAGACTTCCTGCATCACCTGCCGGACCCGATGTCGCTGTGGCACGAAGTGCGGCGACTCATCAAGCCGGGCAGCTTCATCTGCGTGATGGATCTGCGTCGTCCGGATTCCCCTCAAGCCGCGCAAAAAATCGTTGATGTGGTCACCGCTGACGAAGCGGAAGTCCTGAGAATCGACTTCTACAATTCGCTGCTCGCTGCGTTTACGCCGGAGGAAATCCACGACCAGTTGAAGGCCGCCTCACTGAATCTGGACGTGACATTGTCGGGCGACCGTCACATGCTGATTCAGGGTTATGCCCCGTAGCCTGGACATTCTTGTCCGAGACCTGACCGATCACCGTCCCATTGGGAATGTTCTCCCGATACACAATAACGCTTGTTTGGACGGTGATGCACGGCTAGCAGTCTGTCCCGACACACCAAATCTGTGAGCCGCAAGGCGCTAGCGGTCTGTTGATTTAGTCTTGTTTTCGAACCGAAACTCATACTAACCCGAAGCGCCAGCGAGGATTTCGGCCTTTCTCGCCTCGCTGGCGCTTCGGGTTGGTATTAAATCAACACCCCGCTAGCCGCGGGTAATTCGCCTGCAAAAAACGGCGGCTAGCGCCTTGCCGCTCACTAAGACAACGGTATTCTGACGGACTCCCAGGCGACGGACATGAATGTCCATCCTACAAATTTTTGACACTTTTCCAGCGAGGCGTGAGAAACCATGAACTCAAGGTACTCAACAGCCAAAGGAATCGTCCATGTCGCCTCTTGAAACCCGCCAAAGCCTGATCGTCAGGCTGAAAAGCGAGCAAAACGAACTCGCGTGGCGGGATTTCGTCTGTGCCTATGAGGGGTTTCTCAACCAACTGGCTCGTCGGCAGGGCGTTCCCGAGCGGCATGTGCCGGATATCACGCAGCAAATTCTGCTGACGATCGCACGGTCGATCGACGGCTGGAAAGATGACGGTAATGCGGCGTCAGCTGGAAGCTTTGGCCAGTGAAGCAGCAGGCTGGACTCATGTTGGCAGAGTTCTACGCGACGAAACCAGCGGCGAACATGCAGCCGCACCGCATGGCGGATCTGCGCTCATTCCGCAGACGCCGATCTCCGGGGTAGACGCTGATGGTGAATTCAACGATGGCTCCAGACTCAAACCCAGCGACTTCATTGTCGATTTTCTGCAGCCTTCACAGAACAAAGAATCGCTCGGACGACTTGGCAATATCGAGATCCGTCAATTCATCGGCCAGGGAGCCCATGGGATGGTGCTCAAGGGATTTCAGGACGAACTGCATCGTCTGGTCGCCGTCAAAGTCATGGCCCCGCATCTGGCTTCGGTTGTTGCAGCTCGCAAGCGGTTTGCCCGTGAAGCACGTGCGACGGCCGCGATTGTGCATCCGAACGTCATGCCGATTCTGCACGTCGATTCCAGCGGGCAGTTGCCGTTTCTGGTGATGCCGTATGTGGACTGCGAATCACTGCAGGACCGACTCGATCGAGAAGGCTCATTACCGATTCTGGATGTGCTGCGAATCAGTCTGCAGGTCGCACGAGGACTCGCGGCCGCTCATGCACAGGGACTTGTTCATCGCGACGTAAAGCCCGCCAACATTCTTCTGGAACCCGGTGTTGAACGAGTCATGCTGACGGATTTCGGCCTTGCCCGAGCGGTCGACGATGCCACTCTGACACGCAGTGGCCTGATCGCCGGCACGCCGCATTATATGTCTCCCGAACAAGCTCGCGGCGACGCTGTGGACACACGCAGCGACATGTTCAGCCTTGGCAGCGTATTGTACGCGATGTCCACCGGACGACCACCGTTTCGAGCGGAATCGACATACGGCATATTGCGCCGAGTCACCGATGATCAGCCTCGACCGATGCAGGAACTGAATCCTGAAGTCCCGGCATGGTTCGATGCTGTTGTGATGAAACTATTAACCAAGTCAGCCGCCGACCGGTTCGACTCTGTGGAACAGATCGCACAGATCCTGGAAGAATGTCTCGCCCATGTGCAGCAGCCGGATGTTTTTCGTTTGCCGCAGATTGTGCGGGATCTGCGTCCGGAAAAGGAGCCGCAGCGATTCAGGAGTACTTGGCTCGTACGAGCCATCGTGGTCCTTGGTGCAGTTGTTGCTGCTGTCGTGATGATTTTCAAGCCGCCCCCGCAGGATTCAACCGTTCCCGATCCGATATCATCGGAAGTCTCCGGACCGATGAATTCCGGGGTTGCAATCCCCTGGGACGACGGCGTTGACCAGAACATTGAACAACTCAGTATCGAGGTTGAAACACTGATCGATGAAACAAAGGATACTTTAAGCGGCCAGGAATGAGGCGGCGGCGAGCGGCTGGGCGTCAGCCCTCCGTGTGTTCA
>CAZFDW010000640.1:0-3700 GCA_964517865.1 uncultured Chitinophaga sp. | reverse complement strand
AGCGGTGTGGCAGGTGCCATGCAACCACGCTTTGTTTTACTGGAACCACAAAAAATCACAATCCCATACTTCTGCTCTCAGGCACTCAAAAAAAGTTTTTGCGCGAGCAGGGGGACACCCACTGCACCCCCGTGTTTCAATCGTATGCCATCATCCGCTACGCCATCCGGCTACGGCATCTCCGGTCGCTGCTCCGCAGACGCTCCCTCCGTGCCTGCGCCCGCTGGCTCCGCTCTCTGTTCCGCCGCCGGCAACTGGGCAGACGGGGAACTCAGGGCCAGGCGGAAGCCGAAGTTGTACGTGCGGTCCGTCGGGTCGAGCGTGCCGCGGTGCGCCGACCGGCAAAGCGCCGCGTCGTAGCGCCAACTGCCGCCACGGCGCACGCGGTACGAGCCCGCTTTGGCCCCGAGTGAATCCGTCACGCCGGATTCGCCAAAGGCACCATACCAATCATGTGTCCACTCAAACAGATTGCCATGCAGGTCGAATACGCCCCGAACCGTCGGACGCAGTTCACGCGGCGGATGCACATGCTTGCCGCTATTCTCCGAAAACCAGCCGAACTGGCCCAGCAAAGCCACGTCGCTCCCGTACCCATACGCTGTTCGAGCTCCAGCACGGATGGCGACCTCCCACTCGGATTCCGTCGGTAAACGAAAGCCACGACGATCCAACTCCAGTGGCCAGTTCCTTGGAGCCCAGTTCGCCTCAGGATTCGGTTCGCGAGGGTATTGCTCTTTGTCCAGCGTTTCCGGATCTGCATACGACTGCGCCGACTCAGACAATTCGGACTGCTGGGACAGCCAGCGACAAAAACGGACAGAGTCGTACCAGTGCGGGCCAAATCCGGCATCTGAAGGTTGGGCTTTGAACTCCTGCATGAAACCTGTGTACTCAGGCGAAAAGGCGATCAGTTCCTCAAAGGTCACTTCTCGATCCAGCAGCGCAAAGGGACGCGTAAGATTGACCACATGACGCAGTTCATTATTCTCCTGCAGACTTCGTTCCGCCTCATCTTCGACCGATCCGATCGTGAACTCTCCCGGTAGAAACACGATGAACGTGAAGTAGAAGGATTTCGGGGGCAGTGGTTCGGGAGGAGGTTCCGGTTTCGCTTCGTCTTTCGCTGGCTCCGTGCTGTCGGACGCGTCTTTTTTCTCGGTCTCTTCATCCTGGGACGCCGCTCCCTCGGCGGGCGGGGATGTTTGGGTCTCCGCTTCCGGGGCCGCATTTTCATCCGCTGGCTTCTCTGTTGGTTTTGGTGGCGACGTCGGAGTCACCGTGATGGCCAGTGTGAACCACTCCCGGTCGACCGAATACGGAACGGGAGTTTGGTCTACCTCACGGACAATCTCTGCCTGCCCCCACTTCCGTAGCAGCCAGCCCGCCGCACCATGCACGCCCGAACTGGGGTCGTTGCGGTACCATTCAGCGAGTTGCTTGAGCAGTATTTCCTGCTGCGATTCCGGAATCTGGCTGAGCGTGTATTCTCCAAGCGCCAGCAGCAGCGCATACCGCGTGTTCCGTGGATAGCGATCGACTGGCCCGTCACTCACAATGCGCAGGCAGTCCAGCAGTTCTTCCACGCGAACAGCGCGGTCGCGGCACCGAAAGATAAACTGCGTCAGCGCCTCCGGGTCGTCGGTCATCTCAAACACCGGCAGCACTTTCTGACGCTCGCCCAGTCGCAGCAACGTGACCGCAGCGTTGGCGCGCCGTTGACCAAATGGCACACGTTCCACCGAACCGAGTTCCGCCGCGGGCAACGTTGAGGCGATCTTGCCGAGATCCTCCACCGTCGAAGGTGCCGGGTTGGCCGCGACCAGGGGATAGAGCACGGCATATTGTTGCGGGGTCGCAACAACCAGCAACTGGGACAGCTTTGGTATATCGGTGGCGGCATAGTCAGCAAACGCATTGGCGGCGCTCAGCCGCTGGCCATCACTTGCCTCTGGATCCGCAAAGATCGTCTCCAGATCACTCAAGAGTAGGAGATGGATCGGTCGCAGATATTCGCGCAGCAGTGACTGAAATTCGGGATTCGAGGCCACAAGTTGTCGCGCCACAAACGCCAAGTCCTGCTCAGTCCACGCAGCCTTCTCAGCGACCGGGAGATACACAGCCAACGCGAGGGCAGAACGAAACCGCCGATCGGTCTCCGCTTTCTCGTTGCGCAGGATCCCTTGAAACTTCTGCGTGAGCTGTGAGGCAAAAGGTTGCAATTGCTGGCGAATGGGCCCGACGTAGGCGTAGGCGACCTTGTTGGAGAGCAATTCTTCCGTCAGCGGTTCAAGCAGCGACGGATCGCGCGAGACGACCGCCAACCGGGCGTGAAGGTGGACGCGGCGTTCGTCAGGAGTCGCCGGGTCGGAAGAAACCAGCGGCAACAGAAAGGTGGTTGCGACCTCGGGATTCGCATCAAGTTCCTTCACAATTTCCGGCAGTTGTTTCGGCTCAGCACTCACCAGCCGTCCCACCAGCCCTTCAATGCGCGTCGCTTCCTGCTCCGTGGCTTTCTGTGCCAGCAGTTCACGCTTGTTCTGCTCGACCCGATTCCAGGTCCAGAAACCGCCCGTCACGATCAGCGAAGCCACCACGGCCACGGTCGTCAATCGAAACAGATGGAAGCCATCGGCCCGCTTCATCATCACCCGCTGCGCTGCGGTGCAGTTCTTCGACGCGGTCAGCGTGCGAATGCTGAGCCATTCGGTCAGTGAAGGCAGATGGCGGCTTTCGGGTTTGGCATTCCACAGTGAAGAACGTTCGGCCAGTTTCAGTTCCGCGCGGCCTTTGCGGGTTTCCTTCTGCTTGCGGGTCAGCCATTCGCGGAGAGAAGGGATGAGATAGTCGTGGGTGAGTTGGTAGAAGCGGATGGATGAAGGATGAAGGATGAAGGATGAATCAAACGCAGCAGGACTTGTCTTTCCTTCCTCCTTCAGCCTTCCTCCTTCATCCTTGCCCTCGGCGTCGGTCGGCGTGATCAGGCGAATCTCGCTGTCCAGAATCCGGATGAGTTCGTCGAAGTCTTTCGGACGGCTGGCATAGCCGGACGCTGCCAGAAGTTCGTCACGGGATTTCATTTCACCCTTGATGTCGGTGCCGGAAGCTGGCAGCAGGTCTCTCAGAACGGCACGGGCGGCTGTCTGGTGATAGCGGCGTTCAGGGGGTGCCGTGGATCCACTGAATGTTTCTTCCAGGAACGTCACACCAACGCCGGTCGTACCGCCGACTTCCTGCAACGTGGCGGGGGTCCATGTCTTTCCCTTCATCATTTCGGCAAACAACGCCAGACGCACGCAGATGACTTTGCCTTCCTCGGCCAGACCTGCCACCGATTGCTTGACGAAGTCCTTCTGCTCGCTCGTGGTTTCGGTCATGTTCTCCGGCAGTTTGCCGAACGCTCTTCCAAACGCTGCCAGGACTTTCCTGGCATGTTCGAGGTCAAACAAGTCAGCCAACGCACTGTTGTTACCTTCAACGAGTCGAACTTCCAATTCGCGGAGGAAGCGGCTGACCGCCAGCCAGAAATCATCCCGTACCATCACGATGCACTGTACTCGGCCACCATCACACTGCCTGAGGGCCTGCACCAGTTCGGTGTTCTGTTCTTCCTTCTTCGCGTGCAGCCATTGCTCGAACTGATCGAGGACGATCAACACCTTCTTGCCGACCGGGATGCCTTGCCCTCGCCGCAATGCCG
>CAZFDW010000639.1:0-3703 GCA_964517865.1 uncultured Chitinophaga sp. | reverse complement strand
TTGGTAGATGAATCTGCGTTCCGCTGTCATAATGCACGGCAGCTTCATTCACCGATCGAGTCGGTTCTCGGGGACTTTTTCCATGCTGCATCGCAGACGATTTCTGGCATTGGGGCTCGCCGGCGGAACGCTGGCGCGGTTGGGGATCTCGTCAACCGAGGTCAGTGCGAGTCCATTGGCAACCGCTGCGTTGGGCGAAAGTGTGTTTGATTACATCCTGCGAGTCCGTGGCAAGTGGGATGCTGCGCTGTACAAACAGCTTCTCGGGGCTGCGAATGAATTCAAGGAAGGTGATGCCATCATTGGCGTTGCCGCCGTCGATGACGATGCTCGTCGGCAGGCTCGTGATCTGCTGACTTCCACGCGGTTGAGCGAAATTGATCAGCATCCGCCTTTTCGCGACGAGCTGTTCCAGTTGCTCACGTCGTCCCTCAACCGCGAAATTCAGCAACAGATCGGCGACATGACGCTCGGGACGCTGAAATCGTTTCTATTGGAACGAAGCGAATCCGAAATTCACGGCATTCGTGATGGACTCTCCAGCGACGTCATCGCGTGTGTTGTCCGGCTCATGAGCAACGCTGAACTCATAATGATTGGTGCGAAGGTTTTTAATCCGTTGCCTGACTCAAACATTGGCGCTCGTGGCTATATGGGAGCCCGGGTTCAGCCCAACTCACCGACCGATAACGTCGATGATATTCGCTGGCAGGTCTTCGACGCCTTTGCGTACGCTGTCGGCGATGTGCTGCTTGGGACCAATCCGGTATCCAGCACTCCGGAATCCGTTGCGGCCGTTGAAGTAACTCTCAGGGATGTGCTGGTCACATTCGGGATCGATAATGTCCTGCCACACTGCGTGCTCGCACATATCGATGTACAGGCCGCAGTGGAAAACGCGCACCCCGGCCTGACAGCGTTGTGGTTTCAAAGCATCGCAGGGAATGACGCCGCCAATGCGACGTTTGACATTTCCATCGACAAAATGACGGAACATGCCAAGGCGCGACACGGACGCTTTGGCCTGTATTTTGAAACAGGTCAGGGAGCCGACTCAACTAATGGCCATGGTCATGGCGTTGATATGGTTATTCATGAATCACGAAAGTACGGCTTTGCCCGAGCGCTCACTCAGACGGTTGCGGCGACGCTTGCGAATCGTGGCAGAAACGAACATCCATGGGTCCATCTGAACGACGTTGCCGGCTTCATCGGCCCTGAAGTTTTTCGATCACGCGAACAGCTCGTGCGGTGTTGTCTGGAAGACATCGTAATGGGCAAACTGCACGGATTGATGATTGGTTTGGATGTCTGTTCCACACTGCACATGGACGTCAGTCTCGATGATCTGGGATGGTGCATCGATCAGATCATGCCAGCCAACCCCGGCTACCTGATGGCTCTGCCGACTCGCATCGATCCGATGCTGGGATATCTCACCACCGGCTACCAGGATCACGTTCACATTCGCGAAAAATTTGGTTTCAAAGTCAACGACCGCATGTGGCAGTTCTTTCAGCAGCTCGGCGTAATCGATGCACAAGGACAGCCCACGGAGCACTTTGGTGATCCTTCGTGGGTTTATCAGCAGTACTGTCGCCGGAAAAACGACGCCCGGTCGGAAAAGGAAATCCAATCGGAAGCGGCCACACAGATCTCGGCCGTTCGTTCACGAGGCGTATTCATTGCCGAGGGATTCGGCGCACAGCCTTCAGTTCTGCAACCATCGCTGGCCAGGCACATTCAACACATTTACGACGACGCGAAAATCTCCATTTGGATGCAGCTGGATGATGCCTTTGTCGCGACCGTCCCTGACGTTACGAAATTACGCACTCGATCTGCGGACCGCACGGATTACATTCTTCATCCTGTCTCGGGGGAGCACCTGTCAGACGATTCTGCGGGCGTGATTGCCACGTTGCGGCGGGACAGCCACGAACAGTTCAACACGCAGATAGTCATCTCTGACGGCCTGAATGCACTCGCGGTGATGGACGGTAACCAGTTGCTCAGTCTCATTCATCGGATGCGAACTGAGCTGGCCGGAACGGAATTCACCGTGTCTCCGGAGAATCTTGTGGTCAATTCAGGACGTGTCCGGGCAGGGTATCGGATTGGAGAGCAACTCTTCGGCGGCCGCGATGGCACGTTCACCATTCTGCACATTATCGGAGAACGACCGGGCAGTGGTCATCACACACTTTCCGTCTACATGACTCGTGCGGATGGACAAACCTGGGGCATCGCAGACAAAGTCGATCACAACATCACGAGAGTCGTGTCCGGCATCGCCAACACAGCACTGGCACCGGAAACCGGCGCCATTGAAGCGGTCAGAATTCTGAGACAGACCGATGTGATTGCTCCCTGAAGCCAACGATTTTTCTCAGGACGGATTGGCTTTGGCTGCAGACTTCGAAAGGAATATGTGGTACACGACGATTCCGCTGACGATGACTCCAACAGCCGTCCCCAGCAGCTGCAGTCGAGTTCCAAGGACAAACAGCCATCCAAGCAGCGCGATCAGGCTTGGCAGCGGATAAAGCCACATGCGGAACGGCAGCACGATATCCGGTCGAGTTGTACGCAGCACATGCAGGCCAAAAATCTGAGCGACGAACTGCACCAGAATCCGCACCGTGACAGCCGTTTCGATGACGGTCTGCAGCGGAAGGTAGCAGAAGATCGCGGTCAGGACGCCCAGTGTCCACAGTGAAACTATCGGATACTTTTTTGTCGGATGGACGCGCGCAAAGATTGCGAGGAAATCTCCGTTCTTTGCTGCCGCAAACGGAATTCTTGAATACCCGAGTGTGATCGCAAACATGCACGCCAGAACAGTCCAGAGAATCAGTCCGGTAAAGAGGACGGCAATCCGCCGACCGTACAGTGTTTCCATAAACAGCGATGCGATCTGTTCTGACTTCATCGCCTGTTCCCATGGAATGACGGCGATGATTGACACGTTCATCAGGAGATACACCGCAGCGACGACAACCACCGACGTAATTACCGCTCGCGGGATTGTCTTGCCAGGATCACGTACCTCTTCGCCAAGGTGGCAGATATTGTAATAGCCCAGATAGTCGTAGATCGCGATCAGCATCGCCGCACCGAGGCCGTTGACCCACTTGCCATCGATCCTGAAAGCATCCGGAGGAAGTGTCAGCAGTGAGGCGTTGAAATGAGTCAGCCCGGAAACAATGACTATCACCACAGTTAGTATCGTTCCAGTGCAGAGCACGATGCCAAACCAACCGATGACGTTGATCTGGCGAGACAGCATCCATGTCACCATCAGGCAGCAACACGCGGCCATGGTGCTTGTCCCGCCCGGAACATGCCATGTGTGAAGCGTATCGGACAGCCCCGGGAAGATGAACTCGACGTATGGCATCGCTCCTATGTAGCCGGACGCGACTTCCATCGTTCCGCTCACAAGAAACTGCCACACAAACAGAAACGGCAGCATCCTTTGCCATCCGGAATCGCGCTTGCCAAAAATCTCACGCAGGAAATGATACGTTCCGCCACTGCCCGGCAACGCAGCTCCCAGTTCGCTCCAGACAAGTCCGTCGCAAATCACCAACACAGCAGCGACGACCCACGCAATCAATGCCTGAGGACCATGCATCGCGGCAATGAAACCCGGAATCGTGATAAACGGCCCGATGCCGACCATATTCGATATATTCAGTGC
>CAZFDW010000638.1:0-3711 GCA_964517865.1 uncultured Chitinophaga sp. | reverse complement strand
GAATAAAAAGGCGTTCAGGTGATTGGGTCCGGCATCCTGCCTCATTCAATCACAAGTCAGTTGCGGGCTTCCTGCCCGCAATGTGGCATATCGTTCGTTCAGGTGGCGGAGTTGTCTTTCTCGGCTCTCTTTGCCAACCTGGCTTCAATCGTATCATGCAGCACGGTATCGGCATTCTTGTCGATCACTCTCGCAAATCCCGCACGTTGTGAAGTCATTTCCGTTTGCACGTTATTAGTTGCCCACCATTGTACTAGATGCCGATTACACGCCGATTTGTCTGGATCTCCTGCTATCGTCATTTTCTGCGTTCGTTGCTTGGATTCAATTACCACACGACCATTCAACGCAGAGATCAGTGCCACTGATGCTCCGAGAATCCACAAGCTCTGATGAGACCAACCTGCTGCCAGCGATTCCCTGTCATAAACGCCAGTGGCATCATCTAAGTGTCTCGTGCGGAGTCTGGCATTTGTAGCCCTGGGGCAAAATTTCTGATGCTTGCGCAATTCCTTGATCACACGTTTTGTTTCAAACTCCTCCATCGTTTTTTCTACCATTTTATCCGCGAAGACGGATGACCCGTGGTCTTCAGGCTCTAAACAAACCATCGCATCTTCGTCGTCCGGGTCGGGCGCACGTTTCAACGCTGCGTCAAGATCTCGCATCAGGCCAGCGACCTGCTGTCGCAATGCGTGAATCTCAATCCGCATTTCAACCAATTCACTCTCTGCGGCATCCGCACGCTCCCTTGCCGCGTCCTTGACGACTTGCGCCAATTGCTCCGCCTCTTCCGCCGCCGCGAGACTTGTCCGCAGGACGTTGACGTCATCTTTCAGCAGCTTCAACCTGCGGAGCCCTTCCTTGTCACCCTTCAAGAATGACTCGAATTCTCCAAACCGTTTCTTGACCTGTGAAACGCTCATTGGTTTTTGCTCCACATATCTGCGGGAACTCTTGCCGCCTGCGGCGGTTTGTTCGGCGCGATTTCTTTTAGCTTCCGAGTGATCCTGTCGATGAGTCTGAAAAACTCATCCACGTTCGGCACACGCTCCGCGTGAGTTGCAATGTGATCAAGTATCGTTTCAGCCGACTTCAACGCCCGGAGCAATACAACGTCTTTCGGTAGCTCCGTGCATTGTCTCCCGGTCAATCGCGATTTGATCTCCGGGTCATCGTGCAGTTCTTCAAGCCGTTCCGTGAACGTTTTGTGTGGATTCGCTGACTTCGGCAGCGAAGCGAAGAACGCAGCGATGTACGGCACTGCGTCTGATGCCGCCATTCGTGATTGCTTCAGAGTCTGCAGAAATCCAGTAACTGGAACAGCTGCGCTTTCGAGTATTGCACTGGCCTGAATGTGCGGCCTCAGTTCGGCCAGCATTGCATCAGACAAATCTGGACCTCCAGCGATGCTGATTCGCTCCTGCAGTTCTATGGCTTCTGCGATTCGCTTTACGTCTGACGGCTTCCAGCCGCCAAGCCTGGCGACTTCTGCGGGACTCATGCCACGATCAACAACAAGCACTTCCACCGCTCTGCGGCGTGTCCACTCTGCCGGTTCCGCCCGGCCCTGCATTCGTGCGTTTGCAAGAACTCGTATTGACGCCAGCGAGTCTTCAGAATCTGTCGTCACGATGTACGCTGACACTCGCGTCGTCTGCTGCAATTGCGCCGCAGACAACCTTTGCACGCCGTCGAGAACGCGAAAGCCTGATTCGGTTTCACACAGGATTGGAGCCGGAGCGGCTGAACCCCCTTCCATCAGTGTTGCGTACTCAAGCACAGCATCTTCGCGAACCGCGACAGGTCTGCCGATGTTCTCTGTGTCCCAACCTGCCGCAAACTCATCTGGAAGTCTCAGGCCATTGCGGTACTCAAACTTCACACCAATCGCCGTCAAAAAGTTTTCGGTTCTACTATCAGTCGTGAACATAAAACACCTTAACAATGGCCCGTTGCTGACCGCGTGCAACGTGCTGAGAAAATGGTAAATCCCTCGCGCGGCAGCAAGGGCCAAGCGTTAGGTGGACTTACCCACGCAACATTTTTTGAACTTCCTGCCACTGCCGCACGGGCAGAAGTCGTTCCGACCAACCTTGCCTCTGGCTCGCTGTACAGTCGTGGGATGGTGGCCCATTTTTCGCATGTACTTCAAATCATCCGGCGACATTATCTCGATATCTTCGCGCCGGTAGATTTTCCCGTCTCTTGTGTCCATCAATTTGTTTCTCCGTATTGCCTGATGAGGCTCGCCTGAAAAGATCGACATTCAACCTTGATCGACTCCAGATGGTCAACGCCTTGCTGCTCGCTAATTTCCGGCTCGCCGATTTGTTCCATCATGTTGAACAGCGCCCACGCTCCAGCAAAGAACGCCTTACGCATTTCGACGCGCTGCGTTTTGCTCGGCTCCATGTTCGCGAATACCATTGACGCGAACCCATTCCATTCAGCTTCAACACTTTTCAACATCTTGGCACACCTAACAAGCCGCCGTTACTGTCGGCGGGTTACTGTCATTGAATTGGAATATCGTTTGCGCCGCAGCAAGGCGGCAGCGTTCACACGACTCGCGAAATTAACTCATTCGCCTCGCGAATTCTCCGCCTGTAGTCCTCGTGATCCATGTGCGACACAGCGATGTTAACTATGTCTGGATCGTCGAGATTGTCAGCCTCTGGCAACTCCGCTCGCACGAGCGCCCGAAGTGCATCCAGTAATTCTGGAGCCGCCGCGATGAGCCTGGCATCTGCACAATCAATTCCACGGACATCGAATCGATAAACAGAACTGTCTGCCTCTGCCTCCTTGATTCCTCGAACATCCTGATTTCCGACCTCGAACATCAGAAGTTCTGACGATGGTCTCATTCCGTTGCCGCGATGCGGCTGGAATCGCGGTTGTGCGCCACGCATCCCCATTCGCACGAAGTCCATGATGTATCTGCGGCCGCTGTGAATCGTCGCCAGATACACGCCATGTTTTCCATTCCCAAACCACGCCCAAGGGCCAGGCGTGTGAACAATGGCTTCCACCGGAACGGGTGGGATTTCAGATTCAGTCGTTTGCATTTTCACTTCCTCAAAAGTCTTTCGTCCGTCCGGTAAATCTTTCGTGGATTAGGATCACTGCAACTTCCGCCAAGCGCGAAACTCCGCACTCCGCAGAATCAACCGCTCACAGATTCCCGTGAGACCCTGCCCTGTTTCTTGCAGGTATCGTAGAACTTCCGGCGAGACTCGGGCGGACACTACCACCCGGAATTTCGCCGGATTTGTTTCGCGTTTTCGTGTCATGGCCCCTATTTTACACATTCGCGTAATACGCGGAAGGCAGAAACAGGGACAGATAACCAGATTCTTCCGCAGATTCGGCGCAAGCGGTGGCGTAGTACGCCGTTACGGCTTTTCAGATTGTTTCTTCGGCCTGCCAGATGCGCGCGGCCCGAGCGATTGGTAGCGAGCGATTTCCCCCGCAGTGATAACCCATGCCTTGCCGAATTTCGTGCCGCCCATTCGTCCGGCCCTGCATAACTGCAGGACGCGAGAAACGTCGATTTGCAGTTCCTCAGCAGCTTCGGCGGATGTGTAGGTTTTCATTCGTTTCCTTTGAAATGGTTGTTCTGAAGACTCAGCGACCGGCATCCTGCCTCACTGAATCACAATTTCCGCACCGGTGGACGCTACGCAGGTCACACACCAGCGGCATCGA
>CAZFDW010000637.1:0-3728 GCA_964517865.1 uncultured Chitinophaga sp. | reverse complement strand
ATTTGAGATTTGAGATTTGAAATACGAAGCGTGGGGCGTTGCCCACGCGGTTAAACGAATGTGCTATCCTCAACCTCGCGAGGCAGAGCGATTGGTTCGTGACCCCATCTTCTCAACCGGTTTATATCGACTGCCGACAGTCACGCAAGTGCGGTTGCAAATTCCGCAGTTTGGCGTGCGATTGGTGTCAAATCCGGGAGGACGGTTTACGATCCTTTCACGGCACTTCCGTCTCGTCGCCGGTGAGTTGCAGAATGTTGCGAGATTCAACAGGCGGCAGTTTTTGAATTTCCAGATCATCCAGCTGGATCTCGGCCTGGCCGGTCAGAGCGAATGATACGCGGAATTCTGAGGCGGCTGAAATCGGACGGATGAGTTCAAATGTCTGCCAATCCTGAGTCAGCTTTAAACGCAGACCACTCTCCGGCCCGAGCTCGGAATCGAAGATCAGCACAGGACGTGCCGACGTTCCGGACACCGTTCGTCCCTTACGCAAGCGACCTCGCACCAGCATGACGTCACCGGATTCCGCTGAAATCCCGGGAGTGCTCAGGGACAACGCAGTGACTTCCGGCGTCGGGCCAGTGTGTGATTGCCAGGCCTTCAGTTGCAGGACGGTGTTACTGGTCGATGGTTCATTGACAAGATGTGCCGTGCTGGAGAACGGTGAATCTGGTGCGGCATCGCGTTGCCAGCCGTCTTCGGAGAACAGCCGCACGTTTTCAAAATCTCCCGATGGCAGCAGATTGTCCGAAATGCGACTGCTCTGTTGAGTCACATAGTGCATCAGCCTCCAGTGTTGCGGCAGCGTTGTGAAGGAGAGTGCATGAGGCGATTGTGCAGGCGCACAGAGTTCCGCGATGGCATCATTCCAGCAGGCTTGCTGCACCTGTCGCAGAATTCTTAAGCAATCATTGCTCCGGATTGCGGCTTCGTCAAAGTCACGACCTGAGAGTTCATGGTCTGCCCGATCCAGCGCCTGTTTGGCGGATGAAAGCAAGGCATCGGCGCCGCGTGGAACGCTGTGTTCTTCCCGCAGAGCCTCCACGACCTGCAGCACGCGCACATATTTCAGGTTGGCCAGTTTTGTCGATTGCGTCGCCACACGTTCGGCCAGGTCATGCACACGAGTTTCGAGTCTGCGAAAAAGTTCCTGATCCGACGAAACAACAATTGCCGCACAGCGGTCAAAGTCGTTGATTCGCACGTGCAGTCCGCCAGCTCTGACATCGCTGGGAATGTAGTGAATTCCAGTCGTGGAAATCTGATATGCGGATGCAGTTTCCGTCGCCGCTACGGTGAGTTCAATGCTGCGTTCATACATCGGACCGGGGACGATCTGCGATGATTCATCCCAGATCATCGGCAGAATCAACATGGCGCGGTCGGCCGTGAACACTGCCGCATCGCAACCTGGTGGCGCGTCGGCAGCCCCGGCGCTGGCGGAGATGCTTGCGCTGCCTGGAGCCGATTCAATTCCTGACGGACGCAGGCGGCCAGGCCCCGGATCAGATGCCGCCCCTTTGGCTGATGCCGGCTGTATACTTAAGTGACCATCCAGTCGGCCACGCGCCAGAAACGGTTCCAGAAGTTCGATTTCCAGGCAGGCCAGTTCGATCGCAATGGCTGTCTCCTGATCACGCGGATCGTCGGGTCGCAGCGGGGCCGTTTTCCAGAACCCGATTCCTTTGCAGCCTGCTGAGATTGCGGCATAGACCTGATGCTGAATCTGTTCAGGTTCTACATAAGACTGTTCCAGATTCATGGCTGAGCGCCACATCTGTTGTGAGGAGGAAGGTTCGATCTGAATCCACGTCCAGGGAAAAGTCAGCTGTCCGCCGGATCGACGGCGGCGGGACAGCAGATTCCGGAGTTCGCCGAAACTGTCGGAGCGCCCGACGACATGACGTCCGATGCCGATCAGTTCAATTTCCCTTGCGGCGGCGCCTTCGGCTTCGGTCAGATCTGCCAATTGAGGTCTCTGAAATGTACGGTCACCGCTCCGAACTTCGCGCGACCATGCCAGCAGATGCGTCAGGTCCTCGCGCGAAACACGAGTCCCCAGATACCAACCGGAAGCGTTGGGACAAAGTTGTTCAAGCGGCGGAAGTGCCTGCAGCAGCTTCGAAAAGTCACCAGGCTCAAATTCCGGATGCGGTGGTGTGGCGAGAACGGCAAAACCGGACTCGTACAACTCACGCGCCCGGTCGGCCTGTCGGAAGTCCTGGCCCCAAACCGTATTCACGCCCAATTGATGCAGCATCTCAATCGATTCACCATGATCCGGTGCCATCCGCAGAATCGAGGGCGCGTGATTGAGTTGAATCGAATCCAGCGAGATGTCGAGCGGCACAAAGCTGCGACCGGCAGACGTTTGCGTTTTCTTCGTTCCGAAAGCAGCGGCCGCGAGGGCAATCGTGTCGTCATCCGGCGAAATTACGGGGCCGTATTCGATCGACCCAAATTCAATGAAGTGTTCTCCCGGAATCGCATCGAGCACCACGGCCAGGCCGATGACGATGGCTCCCTGAGCGTTGATGTCCGGCTGATACAGTTCTGCGCGCAGACTGCGTAATTGAGCGTCGATGGCTTGTTTCGTCGCCTTCACGGAGAGCATTTTTGTAACATCGACATCACGCAGCGTCTCGCCGCGAATGATAGTCTGCAGCGGCTGGCCAGTTCTCGGATCAATCTGCTGAGGCAGCAAAATGATCAGACCGGGCCTCGCTCCGGCAGTCGATGCAACAATGGCGATGGATGCTTCGAAATCGTTGTGTAGTCGAGAAGCAGTCCGTGGCGACTTGAAGATCAGTGCTTCATGCACTCCCGCGTTACGAATTCGATATCGATGAGCGGTCGAGTCGTTTTCAGGAATTTTAACACGGGTGATTTGAGTGACACTGCTGTCCTTCGGTGGCATCCAGTTCGACAATTCGTCGTCGGCTTTGGATGCAACGGTGGAAAAATGCAACAGGCAAAGAAACGATACCAGCGTGCAGATGGGCCACGAGGTGTCTGAGCTCGACGTCCCGTACCGACCACCATTTCGGTGCGTGAACGAAATGCGCCACGGGCGCAATTTGCCCGACCACCAACCAGTGATTGACTCGTAAGTGCATTCGTGGTCGATGGTTATCGATTCCATTTATTTCGGGGCTGAAAAAAGTGTCTGGAACTCTCCGGTCCCTCGTTTTTGTACCGGCAAGCTGACGCATGCCGCTCGCCAACTGTCTCAATCATGACCGCGTGCAGTATAACCCAGCCCTCGATGTTGCTCCGAGGGCAACTTTTATTGGGTTCGTTGCAAAAAAACATCATTCGGAGGCCAAAATGCTTGAGACGGGCATTCATATTCGGCAGAATGAAGAAAATTATTCCCTCCCCAAAAGTTTTTACTGGGCTCAGTGACGTCCAGGGAACTCCCCAAAATGTCTACCTCCAGACGAACCAGTGATTTGGAATCAACCATCCTCCCTGCGGAAATGCAGGAACTCTCGCGGCTGATCGACGCCTCCGATGGACCCGAGAAAAGGGTATTATCAGCGGCTTACGATCGAGTCGCGGAATCGATTCTGCGGCGGCGACGAATCCTCAATTTGGTGCAGGAAGCTCTTTCCCAGTTGCGACTGGACGTGAAGTACCTGATGTTCGACCTCGAGACGACTCGCCGCGAACGGGATCAGTTGCAATCGCAGTTGGAAGAAAACGACCGAGGATTTTAGGCGGTT
>CAZFDW010000636.1:0-3740 GCA_964517865.1 uncultured Chitinophaga sp. | reverse complement strand
CTGGTCTCGGCGAGCGGCAGGGCGTCAGCCCTCCGAGTGCGATTCCTTCGGCGACCGGGAACGAACTCGGTGGGCTGACGCCCAACCGCTCGCCGGAGGAATCGTCACTTGTTCTCTTTCTTCAGGGGCAAGGTCCATAAGTAAAGCGTATGTTGGGCGCCGTCCTCCGACGACTCGGCTTTCACCACCTGATCCGCAGAAAAACCGGGAATCTCAAACTGGTGTGAAATGATTCGTGATCCTGGTTTCATTTTCGCCAATTGCGGCAGGAGTTTTTCCAGTTGCCGGGGCAGCAGGTACACCGCGATGACATCGGCGTCTGCGAGATCAGTTTCGAAAATATCCTGAAGTTCAACGGTCACCAGGTCCTTCAGTCCGGCAGCTTCCACTTTCAATCGCGATGAATTGACCAGGTCCTTATCAAGTTCGTAACCGATCGCACGGCAACCGTATTTCTGAGCGGCGGTGATCACGATGCGACCATCTCCGCTGCCGAGGTCATAAACAACATCCGTCTTTTTTACTTCTGCCAGCTCCAGCATTTTCTCCACGACGTCCTGCGGTGTGGGGACAAAGATGGATCGCAGCGTACGCGACTTCATTTCGTCGGATGCCTCGTCGACGTCGGCCAAAGCAGGCAGTTTTTCGAGCTGGATCGTTTGCGGTTCAGCCTTCCGGACCGGTGCATCTTCGCGAATGTCGAGGCAGAACAACTGATCGTCTTCGCGAACATAGAGTCGTCCGCCCGCCACAACCGGCCTGGTTGACCCCGATGATCCCTTATGATCGGGAAGCGTGAATTCACCCTTGATGACAAGTTCAGTCAGACCGGCCTCGATAAGTCGCATCAACCCATCATCGTGATGCAAATAGAACCGGTCGTCCGCGTAGGTGGTCGCGGCGATACGAGACGTAAATCTCGATCCAACGCCGCGATTGCGTGCGGCATTGGAGCCAGGGGCTGCAATCTCCAGGCGCTTCCGCCATATCTCCCCGCCCGTCTTCAGGTCATAGCACGAAGTGATCCCACTGGTGAATTCATACAATCGGTCTCCCAGAACAACCGTGTCATCGTTAAAAATGGAAAAGAAAGCCGCTGATTGCCGATAGACCTCGTTCACACAAAAGTGGTCGTTGTCGGGAATCACTTCCAACCGCGAGATTATTCCGGGCCGTCCACTGATGCAGGTGATAAAGCCGTCTCGGGCGAACGGCGTATGCACCTGGTAATAGGACTCATCCGCGGAGCGGTCACGACGCCATAAAAGCCGACCGTCGTCCACTGACAATCCCACCAGTGCCCCTTCAAGGAACGCCACAAATTGTCGCTGGCCATCGATCGTCGCGACAACGCCATTTGCATAGCTTGCATAACCGCCCTCCGCAATGGCACACTTCCAGAGGACAGCTCCTGTTACCTTGTCGAGGGCAACGATTGAGGCGTCCGGACCACCGGGCCTGCAGATGAGTTTATCCCCATCGACCAGCGGGCAGTCCGAGTAACCAACCTGCGCGTGCTTCCCGTTGAAGTCTGTCAGATAGTTCTTCCGCCAGAGTTCCCGCCCGTCACGAGCCTGCAGGCAGACCAGTTCGCCGAGGAGAGACATGGCATATACCCGATCGTCGTCGAGCGTCGGCGAACGCTGCGTCAGCCATCGCATCAGCGGATGCTGTGGCATGTTTGGCCCCAGCACCGCCGACCACAGAAGTTCCCCCGTCTCTTCGTTCAATGCACGCACATAATCCGTGGTTTCGAAGAGGCCGGTCGTAAAAATGCGTCCACCGCCAACGGACACAGGGGCCACTCCATCTCCCAAACCATGCAACCTCCACACGAGAGGCGGTCCACCTTCAGGCCACTCCTTGAGTAAGCCGGTCTCCGACGAGATATTGTCCCGGTTCGGTCCGCGCCATTGCGGCCAGTTGCCAGCTGTGCGTCGCGGATCGGGCGGAGACTTGTTGCCATCAATGGCAAAGAGAGTATTTCTCCGGGCGAGATACAGCACGCCGTTCGCAAAGACCGGCGACGAGGAAATGAATGTATCCATTACGATCTCATGCAGCGGCCGGATTTCGCCATTCAACGTCCGCATGGCGACGTTGGGGTCGGCCGAGAGGCCAAAGATCGCCACTTCTCCATCTCCGTCAACAATGTAGATTTTGTCATCGACGATCAGCGGCGAGGCCCAGATCTCCGCGAACATGTCGTACTTCCAATGCCGCTGCCCCGTCTTCGCGTCGAAACAATGGACAAGTCCATCGATGTCACTCACGATGATCAGGCCTTTTGCGATAACCACGGAACTCATCGTCCGGTGCATCTGGTCTTCAAACACATTGCTGGAACTGACGAAATCCCAGTTCAACGCCGAGTTGGGGTTGGGGATAGCCTTCTCGCCAGCCTTTGGATTGACCGCCTGCACACGCCGGCGCGGCAATGGCTGGTCCTCGGCGTCAACCGCCAACTCCGAACTCACATCGCCGCGTTTGGTCGGGTCGATGCAGACGAGTCGGCCCGGTCCTCCACCTTCTTCCGCATCCATTCCAGAGGCCACATACACGCGGTCTTCGTACACGACCGCATTCCCCAGCAACATGTTGCGACGTGGGCGGCCAAGCGCGTAGACCGACTCCTTTGCATTGACGTCGAACTCCCAGAGTTTTTCGCCGGTCATGGGGTCAAACCCGCGCACCCAACCGTCGCTCTGTGGAACGATTACCTGCACCTGGCCGCGAATCGCCGTGACGGTTGGGCTGGCGAATTGCGTCAGAAGGACGTTGGAGCCGGGCGAGTTATCTTTCCAGAAAACCTCGCCCGTCTCCTTATTGAGGCACAAGAGGTTCGGAGCATCCGGTTTGGGAACGCTGACGCGTTCCTCACCGACTCCATTGTTGGTTGTCACAAAGATCCGGCCGTTCCACGAGGGACCGATCGAACAGGGCCGCGGCGGACCCATGAGCGGAACGTACGGGGAGATGTCGAAGGTTTTGATCAGGTCCAGCATCCACAGTTCGCGTGGCGGTCCCTCGCCGCGAATCAACGGGCCGATGTCCAGGCAAAGCACCTCGCTGCGATTTGTCGTCAGCCAAAGTCGATCGCCCTCAATCAGCGGCGAGCTTCCCAACCCCGTCCAGCCGGGGTCGTGGACGCGCGGACCCAGCTTGGGCGAATCGTACTCATACACTTCCTTGCCGTCCGCCACGCGGAAGCACTTCAGCACGCTGTGGACTTCCTTTGGCGACTCAACGTCACGCCGATCGCTGTTGGTGCCAATCCAGACGAGTCCATCTGAAACGACGGGCGACGAGTACGTTTCCGAACCCAGCGGCGCTGACCAGCGAATGCCGCGAGATTCACGGATCACCCGATCGCCTTCTCGTGATTCGACAGTCCATTCCACAGGAGCGCCGATCTCCGGACTGACACTGTTCCGCGTCCCGTCGCGACCGAGCATCGGCCAGTCGTCTGCGACCGCGAGGCACACGAAAGTCCCACAAAACAAGGTGACCGTCATCGCCACCGCGCCGACGCGAATGAATCCGTTGAGTTTCATACTAAGGCTCCGTGTTTTTGACGCTCTGTTTCTTGTTCCGGCCCAAAGGGCCAGCCGTTCTAATAGCCAAGGCCATCGGCCTTGTCATTACCCACATCTGAGTGCATTCATCTTCAGATTACCCTGGCTTTTCGTACTCGTACTCGTACTCGTACTCGTACTCGTACTCGTACTCGTACTCGTACT
>CAZFDW010000635.1:0-3748 GCA_964517865.1 uncultured Chitinophaga sp. | reverse complement strand
AGCACGAGCACCGTTTCACTGAGCACGAGCACGCCAATTGCGTTTGAATGCGAACACGGCGCTGATTCCATCCCTGGGGAGGTCCGGCTCTCCCTCACGACGCTCCTCGACGGTGCGCTCAAAAAACTGACGGACGTCCGGAGGCTCGGGAGAAAACGAATTGAGATAGGGACGCGCCATCAGATATGGCGGGAGAGTATGGCACGCAGCGCATTGATTGGTTCTTTGCCAGTTCAGAGCGATGGTGTCCAACGAATGTGCTGCTGATTCCAGCGAGAACTTGCTAATGAGTGGCTCATCCACTGCTGCCGCAGGGGGAGCCACCGGAGCGTCGATTTCGCCGGGCTCACCAGCGCTTGCGAAGGAACTCAGAACCATAGCCATCGACGCAACCGTGAGACGCAAAACTTTGATCTGCATAGAAATCCCCCGTATCAGCCATTGAAGTGAGGATAAAACACGAACCAAGTACGGAACGCTAATTCACTTCGTTCACTATCGTAACATACCGCCACCGCCCCAAGTCAGAGCGTGCGCTGATTTCTCTGTGCGCCATGACCCTTTCATACCACAGTCACGAGAATATCCACATCCCGGAGGCAGAAATGGCCATGAAACAAATGAATGGCCAGCGCCATCAAGCGTGTGATTCGCGGCAGACGGCCACACGGGGCCTCGGTTTCTCGCCGCCTTTTACCCGTGCTTGTAACGTAGGTCATCTTTCGACACTGGTTTATCCCACGGACGGCGGCGAGGTAGCCTGACATCAGTCAAGTGACCCCCGGCTGAAGTCCGGCCATGTGCTTGCTGCTAACCCTGCCGGTGTTCTTAGTCGGAGTGGTATTGGATTGACCCAAAGTCACACTGAATTCGACGCGAAGCTGGTGCGAATATCAGCCACAACTGCAGGACGCTGCTGTCAAACTGGCGCTGGAGCAGGCTGAGTCGCTGCGCGAGGAATGGGCGGCAGGCTATCATTTCCGTACGTAGTGAACCAGCGAACATGTGCCGCTCAGGACATGGCAATCCTTCTGTGTCTGATGAAGAACGACGTGATGCTGAAAAGACGGGCGGGCTTGTCAGCAAAAAGCTAATGGAGATCATGGAGTTGCAGGCAGATATCGACGCCCTGTTGCGAGACCAACATCCTTCGCCATTTGGGGCAAAGAATTGGCAATACGCCAGTATTGAGGCGTTGCAACGAATGGTGGCGATTACTGCAATTCAATTTGTTTTGTACGAGCCGGAGGGAAGAGTAAAAGGAAATTCCGAGCTCAGGGCCGCTGCTGAAAAGCTGATTGACATCACTCTCACTCAAATGAAGACGCTCAACACAAAGAAGTCAGATTGGCTATAACGATATGGACCGAAAGACCGTCGAAAAACTGGAAGGTAAACTCGAAGAAGCCATTGCCGATGTGATCGTGACAATGGGCTTGAAGAAGCTGCCTCTGCTGCCTGATCGCCACACCATGCATATGATGGCAAAGGCGGCGGTGGCCGTGTACGAAGCAGTCGTCAGGAACGACCGACCCGATGCGAATTGACTCTTGGCCTTATTACAGAGACAGGCGAAACCGTGAGCCGAACCATCGCCATCGGTGACATTCATGGTTGTTCCATCGCGCTGGAAGCGTTGATTGAGGCAATCAACCCGCAGCCGGACGACACAATCATCCCGCTGGGCGACTATGTTGATCGAGGCATTGACTCCAAAGGCGTACTCGATCTACTGATTGAGCTTCGTGACCGATGCAATCTTGTGCCGATCCTGGGCAACCATGACCAGATGATGCTTCACGCACGAGACGGACGGTCTGACTTTCAGTTCTGGCTAAACTGCGGTGGAGATGCAGCACTGGATTCGTATGGCTCAAGTGGCAAGCTCGATCTGACAAAAGACGTACCACACATACAAGCGTCCGCAGAGTTTGAGCGGATACCGCTGTCGGTGTGTGGCCCGTATGTCGCTGTCGTTTCAGTTTGTGGGCGATCCAGCACGGCAGCCCAGTGTCCCAATGACGATTCAACATGCAGCCAGGTGGGAGGCCAAATGTGCAGGGTGCCAGACGGTTCATCTCCGCATCCGGAAGCCACGGGTTGGTGTGTGGCGTTGTCGATGTCGGCACCGTTGCGAGTTGGTTTGGCGATTCCGTTGATCGGCTGAAGACAAAAAGTGATGTGCAGCCGATGTCATGCGTCTTCGATGACGCGACGAAACACTTCACTCGGATTGGCATATCTTCGGCCATCGCGATTGGTTAGTGCTTTCAGAGGAGTCGTGTTCAGACGATCGGCAGTTTCCGGTAAGTCGATACCACCTTCAATGATCAACCTGGCTCCGAAGACAAGATCATTCATTGATCCGATGACAGAGCGATTCAGCGACTTTGCGTAACTGAATGGTGAGTGAAATTCTGTAATCCTCTGTTTATGGTTCTGTCCGAATTGGCGGACAGCATCCGCAATGACCTCTGCTGCTCGCTGTTCGAACAGCCCGCTGTTTGTCAGTCCCTTTGCAATCATCAGGCACGTACACAGCGATGACGTATTGGACAGCAACACATGTTGCGTGCGTCCCACGTTGAACAGTGTTGCCGACCAATCAGCGATCTGACGTTCATGGAGCGGAACCTCAGACAGGGCTCCAGATTTGATCTTCTTGGCCAGCTTCTGCGAGAGGCGAATGATCATTGCGAGCCTTTTGATTCAGTAATGCAATCCGGCTATTACTGGTTAAGCCATATCTTTCAAAGCCTTGAGCGGCAGAACTTTGACCACGTTTCGGGCTGGCCTGGCTTTGAAGACGGTTTCCTCTTTCGTGAAAGGGTTAATCCCCTGGCGGGCTTTGGTAGCCGGTTTGCGGATCACTTTCACTTTCATCAGACCGGGAAGATTGAAGACACCCGGCCCCTTCTTGCCAAGATTCTCTCCAATCAATTTGGTGAGTTCGTCGAATACGCTGGCGATATCTTTCTTGCTCAGGCCCGTACCTTCCGACAAAGCCGTGACGATTTCGCCCTTGCTCATTGCCTTAGCTGGTACTGCCGTGTTTTTCGCTGCCATCTGAATCCCTTTCATTGAGGTACGTCGGTCGAAGGGGGGAAGCTATTGGCCGGACCTGTGAATGTCAATGTACGACCGTCTGAAAAGGGGTTGCAAACTTCGATGAAGCCATGTTTCTCCTGGCGTGTAGACAGCCAGGTACAACAGGGAGCCAGGCATTGCCGGCTTTGCAGATTTTCAGAATCTCAAAAATTCCAGCCAGTTAACAACTTCACTCAAGCACAGAGGCAACGTCATGCAAACCAGCACACTGACAATCCAGAATTTCAGCCGATCCAGGTTCTGCTGACAACGTTAACGGAGGCCACCAGAAAGATGATGCGCCAATTCGACATCCGAGATGATCTTGATGAAGCGCGACTTCTGCTGGAATCTGTGCCTTTATCAACAGATGAATTCAGTTTGGCCTGCAATCGTTTGCGGAATGCAGACCGCTTTGAAGGGTCGGGTGAGAGAGGGGCGGCGAACTGGGAACTTCGCACATTGCGGATGTGGGCGTTGCGTTACGGAAATGCTCCGGTCGCCACGACACGACACGACGTAATCGCGGGATCCAATAGTTCACTGCTGTTACCATCATTTTCGTATTCAGTACCTCTCTTTGGTAACGATCCGTTAAGAACCATTCGTGTCCTGAACGATCATTTCTGTCTTCAATCGCCTGTCCGGAATTCGCCTGTCC
>CAZFDW010000634.1:0-3761 GCA_964517865.1 uncultured Chitinophaga sp. | reverse complement strand
CGGGTTGGTATTCAATCAACACCCGCGGCTAGCGCCTTGCGGCTCACAAATAATAAGATTGGAGAACTGGTTCTCCCTGTTCAGTTCAAATATCTGACTTCAACGGGTGCGGTATCATGCTGGGGAAACTTTCAACCTTCTGTCTCGCTCTCGTCGCGATCTGCTGTTCTGATTCGTCTGCCGTGGCTCAGGATTCCTGGGCGCAGAAGCTCGTCCAACCGCAGAAACTGGACTTCGGCGTCATCGCCGCAGGTTCCGAGTCGCTTAGAGTTCTGACCATAGAAAATACCACGAACGCTGTGGTGCATATCAGCGGAGCGTCTCCAGGGTGCCAGTGTGTGATGCCGGGCGAGCCTTCCCGGAACCTCCTGGAACCGGGCGAAAAAGCCACAATCGAAGTCCGGATGAATACTCGATCGTTTAAGCACCAGCGTGATACCTTCCTGACGATCACGTTTGACGCTCCCCAGCTGGAAAGCGTGCGGATACCTGTTTCCGCATACATTCGAACCGACGTCGTATTTACCCCAGGCAAGATTGATTTCGGTTCAATCGAGGTTGGCACCGGTGGCGAGGTGACCTGCAAAATTGCCTACGCTGGCCGCGCAGACTGGAAGATCATAGACATCAAATACTCAAACAAAGATCTCAATGCCAGCCTCAAAGAGATCGATCGGAATCCTGGCCTTGGAACTGCGGATTTTGAACTGACCATAACATTGGCTCCGGCGGCTCGCCCGGGCCGAATTCGCGAAATCATCACGATCGTGACTGACGATGCGGCTAGTCCCAACGTGCCATTGATGGTTGAAGGCATTGTGAAGTCTGATATTACACTGGCGAATGACAATGTCAGGATTCGTGATTTGAAGCCAGGGGAAGCGACGACTGTGAAAGTTGTCATCCAGGGCACGAAACCATTCGTAGTGGAAGACGTAGATTGCCCTAAGATGCAGGACTGTTTCAAAGTGAAGCTGGATTCTGCAGAGAAGAAGCTGCAAATTGTGGAACTCGAATTCACAGCTCCCGATGCGCCCGGAAAGTTTGCCGAGGAAATGGTGGTCAGGATTAAGGGCCGGGAAGAAACCTACCGGTTTACTGTCAGTGGCCGGATTCGCTGAAGCGACATTTCAACTGCTTCCCTACGGTGACATGTGAGGCCGAAGCAGTTTTGCCCCGCGTTCCTTGAGTAACTGCTCAAGAATCTGTCGATCGGTCAGTCCCTGTGCGATCCGTTCGATCATCTCAGCACGCATGCGTTTTGCCAGACCACATGGAGTTTTTCCTGCGGCGTCGCAGGCGGCAAGTGTATAAAAGTGCCCGGCGCACATGTCATGCATGCCGCAGGTGCAGTAAATCCCCGACATGAGCCAGTCTATGCGTTCTGCCGCTGTGCGTGGCTGGTCGAGGCCTGGCAAATCGTGCGGAGCTAAGCTGGTCGGCACAGTCGCAAGCCTGACCAACACGCGCTGGCCGATCGGGAGTTCTGACGGAATATCGCTGGCGATCTGCAGGAGCAACTGAGTTCGCTCCCTCCACGGTCGCAATTGCTTAACGATAACAGTCATCGACATATTTTGTGCCAGTGTCAGCGTCAACGTGTCTCCGCCGCGCAACGTTCGGCCCCAGAACATGGACTCATGATCCAGCATGAGTTCGATCTGTTGCTGATCCTCGTGTCGAAATACCAGAGTTCCGGGCAGGCCCTCGTTCGTCCAGCGTTTCACGAGCTCGGCCATTTGAATCTCGCGACTTTGTTCAAATTCAGCAGAGGTCAAAGCAAGTCGGGTGGCGGTTTCGGTCGTCTGATAATAGAGGACATCATGCACTTTCAAGCTTTCAATTGAGTCGGCATCTGGCAATCCGATCGTGCGATTCACGGGCTTTCCGCCACGTCCCATTGTCAGCGTCACTGAAGCAGAATCGATTGACTGGCGATCAATCATGCTGACACTTGACGCTCCATAGAATTCCTGTTCACTCAATTCGTCCGCCAGCAACGAGATCGATTTTGCTTCGTCACTTTTGCTGTACCAGACCCAGACTCGATCGCCCACAAGAAACTGGTCCAGTCGCCCCCACCATCCGGAACACCACACTTCGGCTCCTGGTTCAAGTGCTCGCACTGTGGGTGCGGACTCACCTTCAACCTGCAACGTGATCTGCTGATTCTCCAGATCGATCGCTTTCAGAATGGCGAAATGGCGAACGGAGACATCCAGATTGCCAAGCGGACCAGCGGGCTCGGGGTTTTCATCTGTGAGTGGCTTGTAGTCGCCATTGCCACTGCCAGCTTCGTAAAGTTCAGTCTCTGGATATTCCGCCGACCACGCAAACCACTTCACCTGCGTACTATCCAGCCATGTCAGAGTCCATCCCATTAGCTCTCCGTCAATTGCGCGACCAGCCACGTCCCAGTGCGAACCACTTTCGGTGTCGGTGATTCGCCCGTCTGGCTTGTCGCTGTGCGTCAGTGTCACGGGCCGCGATGGCAGTTCAGCCGCACCGGCAGGAAACGGAACACCGGCGTCCGGCGGCGACACGCCGTTCTTGTCGGGCTGCGGAGCCCGATACTTGCGTGGCTGATTTGCGACAGGGCGATAGGCCGCAGCAGAATTTGACATCGGCTCCCAAAAGACGACGACTGGTTCGCCATCGATCTCATCAACCACGAATCCTTTCTTTGCCAATACGGACAAGGGATACGCCTTTGCCGACTTTCCGGTCCAGACACCCAACACCGGTTCATCGGCGTCGAGCCGTGCATCGAACGGGCCGCGAGTGCTCACTGAATCCTGATTTGGATCGGAGGGCAATGGAATGGCCTGGTATTTATCAAACATTCTGTAGGCGACAGCGTCCGGATAATGCTTGAGCCAGAATCCCCAGTCGCTCGGCAGCGTCGGCACCGGTTCCAGGCGGGTTCCCTTGCCGGGACCAGCGAAAGCTTCACCGCTGAGGCAGGAAAACAGCGTGCCGTCCGTCCGCTCCATGACCATTACGCCATTTCGCCAACCATGGAAGCTGAATTCGTACGACGGTGCGTAGCCGCGCACATATCCGGCGTCGGAGTCGTAGACAAAAACGCCGTAACTGTCGCTGATGACACGCCATTTATTGAGGAAGAATCGATGCGGTATCGCGCCGCCGTTCGAGTAACCTCGAATCCAGCACAGGACGCGATCATCATCCCGCAAATCGCCGGCGCGCAACGTCGCTTCGTCACGGCAATGCGAACAGTTCGGATTCACCAGCGTCGGAAACGACTCGGGCTTTGTGATCAACGGCAGATCAGCCGTGCTGTCATCGGCACTGACAGGGCTGGCAAGGAACGCCATGCTGAGGAATAAGGCGAATCGCATTCTTAACCTTTCTTCGTTGGTGTCGTTGACGCAGCGTAGTGCTGTGTCAGTTGTATAATTGATGTGTGCCACTGGCTCTGCCAGTGCTTCATGCAATTGGGGGGAGCCCTGGCGTCACCGTTCACGACAATTCGTGAATGACAGTTTAAACCTTGGCGCGAGCTTCGCCCGCAACCGAAACAAGTAAGCAGATTTCGCTGAAATCTGCTGTGCCGACTTCGGCGAAGTCGGCCTACATTTAGTCGGCCTCAAAATGATGCGTTGTCAAAAATCTTCTCAGGAATATTCCACTCTCAACGTTTGCAGAACAGATGGACACGAATGAACCCAGCGCGGGCTTCGCCCGCAACCCAAAATGACAAACGCATGGAACACTAATCGCCGCTGATCTGCGCTAAT
>CAZFDW010000633.1:0-3762 GCA_964517865.1 uncultured Chitinophaga sp. | reverse complement strand
ATGAGCCACTGCTGAAATGAGATCGCGGCGGAGCGTGATGACTACATTTGAAAGTATTTTTTGGAATTTCTGTCCGGTTCGTGTCCGGGGTTTCGCTTGTCTGAGTAGTTCGATTCAGTTTCACGTTTCAAAACCAGAACAAGGAGTTGACCATGATCCGTTTCACTTTGACAACTTTCGCAGCTGCGTTGTTGGCCCTCAGCATGTCCGGGCATAGCACCTCGGCCTGCGACATACAAGACCCAGGCTGCAATGGCGGGCCCAAGCCCGTTCCCGTCTTGATTGCAGGCTGCAACGCTGGCGATCCGAACTGCGATCGCCCCGTTCCCGTCTTGATTGCAGAATGCAACGCCGGCAATCCAATCTGCGACCGCACCGTTCCCGTCTTGATTGCAAACTGCGACGCCGGCGACCCAACCTGCGACCGCACCGTTCCGATGACGAAGACGGCCTGAGGGACCTTCGACATCGAGTGCAAGACAAGCCCCCTCATCCGGCCTGTCGGCCACCTTCTCCCCCGAATTCGGGGGAGAAGGGACTGGTGGTTGCCTGATGCTTTATCTCAGCATTATCAGAACATCCGAAGAAATCTTACGCGAGGAGACATTCATGACACCTTCCGAATCGCCCGCTGTGTCGAACCCAACGGATGGTTCCGCATCCGTGTCCTCATCCACCCATCAACGAACACTCCCAAAAAATGATTGGCGAATTCGAGTTTGCATTGTTCTGGGGTTACTCGGAGTGTTGTCCAGCACACTTGGTTCTCTGTTCCTGGTGCTGAGCCATCTGAAGACGGTGTCTCTTCCCGGTTGCGGCGAGGGCAGTGGCTGTTCCAGCCTGGCGGAAGGTCGCTGGGGAAGCATTGTCGGTTGGCCGGTTTCGTTTTTAGGGCTCGCCTGGTTTTCAGGGTTGACGGTGCTGTGGCTGCTGTCGTTCGGGCGAATGTCTTCTGCGGCCACATGGCTGATTCGTGCCGGATTCCTCGCCTCCGTCGGATTCCTGAGTCTGATGTGGCTGGAAGGGGAATACTGCGAATACTGTGTTCGAGTTCATGCGGGCAACTTTCTGCTGCTCATCGTCGCAGAGATCGCTCGGTCACTTCGCTCACATTCGGCTCCAATCTCAGCCAGAAATCCTTTGGCAGGGATGACGATCACAGCACTCGCAGTCACCGGCCTCCTGGCGGTGCTCAAGGGTAATGTCGTGGCGGAGCGCCAGGAAACCGCCGAACGCGAAACTCAGGCCACCGTCGCCGAAGTGGTTGCGTCGTCTCGGACCACGGCTGACGTCAGTGCTGCGCATCCGATCTTCACAGGCCGCTGGCGTCGAGGTCCCGAAGAGGCCGCCATTCGGATTGTCGTGTTTGGTGACTACCAGTGTCACGACTGCGAGAAACTCGATCGGGAATTGGAAACACTGCTGGTCGGACGCAGCGACATTGCTGTCTCATTTCGGCATTTCCCGTTGTGTCGCGACTGCAATCCGACGATCAAAGATCCGAAGTTTCACGACAACGCGTGCGTGGCCGCTCGTGTGGCGGAAGCGGCCGGCGAGTCAGGTCAGGCCGACGGCTTCTGGAAAATGCACCAGTGGCTGTTCGCGAAAGCCGGTCAATTCACCGAGCAGGAACTGCACGCAGCGCTACCCGAACTGGGAATTTCCGACGTGTTGCAGTTCACCGAAACCCTGCAGCATCCGGATCTGGAACAACGGATTCGGCTGGATGTGGAAGAAGCCTCCGCACTGGGACTGGATGGGACTCCGCTGGTCTATCTGAACGGAGTGGAATTGCCGAACGCCGATGTGGAAGGGACTTTAACCAGGGCCATCGAGGCTCTGACGAATCAGAACCTGCCAGCGCGAACTGCGGCCGCCGATGTGCCGCTGGGACGTGTGGATCGTCTTGTCGCCCGCTGGCAGGAAGGCGAAGCGGTTTCCTTCCCGGATTCGCTGCCCGGCTGGTCGATCGGGATGGCGGATGCTCGGGTCAGGATGACTCTGGTCTATGACTACGGCAATCCCTACTCGCCGTGGCTGGATGAGCTGGCTCGCACGGTGGCTGAGCAGCATCCCGAAGTCCAGTTGCGGCTGGTTCTGTTTCCGCTGAGCAAGTCGCTGAATCCTCGGTTCGACAAGTGGGAAAAGGACTTTTACGGGACTTCGACTGAGACGGCTCGACTGGCACAAGCCAGTTCGGATCTTGGCGGCGATGCGGCGTTTCTGTCGGTGCATGCGTGGATTCTGCAACACCAGGCGGATTTCGAATTGGAAAACGCTTTGGAATTTGCCGCGAGTCTGGGACTGAACTCGGAGCAGGTGCGAGAACAGATGCAGTCCGAGGCTGTGACGGTCGCGTTGGTGCAGAGCATTCAGGCAGTCGAAGCGGTCGACATCAAATGGGCGGGCAAGCTGTATATCAATGGCCGCCGAGTCACGGCTCTGACGCCAACCCGCGAACTGCTGGAGCGGATGATTGCCTTGGCAGGTGAAACACCGGCTCCGTGAGTTGGGTGCGTCCAACGGCTTCATGCGATTTGCTGTTCTCCAGCCGCTCCGTCGCCTGGGATTCGGCACCACCAGTGTGGAGCTCAGACAGATCTCGGTGGATCTTCGCGTTGCTTGACTCACCCTGGGCTTCGCAAAAGTCGGGTTGTTGAGGGCTTTTGAATTATTCAGGTCTTGTTCCGGCAGGATGGTCCTGATTATCCAGAGCAGGGAGAAACAAACAGCACGGCACGCCACATGTTTCCGTGCCAAAGGCACACAATGTGACAGCCCAGGGCAACGCCCTGGGAAAATGCAAAACGAACGTTCAAAGCCCCAAAGGGGCGAAATGACCGTGCATCCCCGTGACGCCCTTTCAGGGCTTCGACGTTCGAAATTGCCGTTTCCTGGGGCGTTGCCCCAGGCTTTCACATGACGCCGCGTTGCGGCAAAACCCCTCGGAAATGCCATCCGTGTTAACGGAACGAAAACCGGATCAACATACTACCCCAATAACGCAACTTTTCGCAGCCCAGTCCCAGCCTACTCCTGGTGGCATCAGAATTCTCACGAATTCTGCTACGGGCCGTGGGGGGCACCGCCGGCGGAGCGGCGGGCCAACAGTAGCCGCTCAGGTGAATTCAGAATCTTTTTAAAAATCTTTGTCCGGTTTTGTCCGGTTCGTCAGGACAAGTTCGCTTAACAGGGCAGTGGTCAGTTTTACAAGTTCAAACACGAACAAAGGAAAATGTCATGTACCGTTCCACACTGAAAAATCGCGTTGTTTCCGGAATCGTCTGCTTCTCGCTGGCCGCCATTGGGGTCTTGCAGAGCGGCGGCGAATCACCAGTCATCCATGATGGCAACGCACCACGCTCAACGGCCGCACAAGCCCAGCATCTGGATACATTGAAAATGACCAACCCCATCCTGAGCAGCGTGGATCTGTAATCGCAGTCAGTCGGATTGACGATCGGCGGCCCGGTGACATTTGTCGCCGGGCTGCATGGTTTTGGAATAGGAAACTCGGCGATGCTGAATTGCTCTAACGACCGGCGAGCGGTGTGGCGTCAGCCCACCGGTACAACTGCGACTCGTCCGCACAAATTGCAAGTGTACCGGCAAGCTGATGCATGCCACTCGCCGAGGCAAGTAATATGGCTTCATAAAGCACGCAGTGTTTCACTCCTCCTGGTGGGCAGCTTTCTTGTGGCATGCAACACACCAGTGATCTTTGCTGCCGAGGTCGAACAACAGGAAGTGCTGGTCTACTAC
>CAZFDW010000632.1:0-3770 GCA_964517865.1 uncultured Chitinophaga sp. | reverse complement strand
CGCAAGCCAATCTGGAAGACGAAGCGTGCGAATGCACTGTTCGAGATTGATCGTCGGTGCCAACAAATCCATCCACCAACATTCAATCCGGGGCGATTGGAGCCATTCGAGAATGAGATTGGCAATTTCCAGAAACCGCGCTTTGACGGCCTTAGGATTGAATTTCAAGCGACGCTCGATTCCCTGCAGCAAGATTAGGACTGAATCCGCTGATGGGAGTTGATCCGCTGAAAAGTGAACTTTGCTCATCGTTCCGGTTCCTGTGTTCCGGATCCCCTGAAGAAAAACGAAAGCGGAAGCCCCTCAGGATTGAGACTTGTCGGCTGGCCGGCCTATCCGCTTCGATGTCACAGAGTCTACTGGAATTCGTTGTCAGGTTCCCGTCCAAACCATTCCCTCAGAACTCCTACCGCCGCGGCTACGCTGCCTGAGGCATCTTGTGCGGCTTCCCGGTCGCCCTGATCAGCCGTGATGCCCTGCAGCCGCCTGAGCGTTTCCTGAATCGCCGCCATCTGCCGGAGGGCCAGTTGCTGCAACGCTCGCTGTGCCGGCGTCAGATTCATATCGGACTGCTCATCGTCCACCGCCTACCCGTCTATTCGTTCGGCTGAAGCGTCACATGCACAGTGCAGTGCATGGCCGTTGCCAGTCGTTCGACGGTCTCCAGCGTCAAATTGGGCTCGTCGGCGTTCAGAAGACGGGACAGGTTGCCGCTGTCGATGCCGGTTCTGGCCTGCAGGTCACCCAGCGATAAGTGTTCCGCGTCCTTGCGCTGTCGCAGCAGGTCGAGGACTTGCTGTGCGATGCTGCCAGACTGCCGCTTTGCCGCTCGCAGCTTCTGGATTTTCGCGACGTTGGCGGCAATCGATTCCGGTTTCGATTCTGCCGCGATCGCTTTCCGCAATCGGATCTTTTCCGCCTCAGTCGGTTTTCGTCGGGTATTGGCCATTTTACCTCTGCCTTTCCGGCACTGGGAACATCGTCACTGGAAGGACGGTGATATCCTTTTCGATCCACTCAAACACGATGGCCGCAGATCGACCGTCTTCAGTGTGCCCGAATCGCATCGGGTTACCGGTTGAGTCGCTGATCTCTTCACCTTCGTAAGTTGCGAACACAAACTCAAATTCTTCCGGCGTGAATCCGTGCTGCGCGAGGTGTTCGATGTTGCCCTCGGTGAAGTCGTCCAGCCAGATAAATTCGTACCACGCCATCTTCGTCCCTTTTCGCCGATTGTATCTCCCGGTCGGTGTTTGTCAAATAATACAATCCGGGAGACACACGGGCACGTCTCGAAAATGTTCCGCCACTGCATCGAGACCGTGCCTCAGACGCCTTCGAGTTCGGCGAACGCCTTATTGACGAACGCCAAGGCGCGTCCTGCCACCGTGGCTTCCGAGGGATCGTCTGACAGAGTTTCCATCCGCCGGATTGACTTCCAAGCGCGTTGCAGATCGTCCATGGCTTGCTGCCACAATTGCCCGGCCGAGTCGGCATCGTTTTGAATTGCCCCACCCTGAGCCCCACCGGTTTCGACGAAATCCATTCTCCCCGTGTTTCCCCCCTGTTTTTCCATGTTTGGCGGAAATGGTTCGAGTCCCTCAGCGCCCATCAGTTGTTCCCGCAGGGAACCGAAACTATCCGCAGAACCCCGTAAAACATTGGTTTTTACGGGGTTCGTCTTTTTGGTCGGTTTGCCTGTTTTCACCATTTCGCGTGCCCAACTGGCCACCTGGATGGCCACCAAACCCGTTTTTGCACCAACGCGGCTTGACTGGTCACCCTCAGGGAGTGCCACAACTTCCGACGATGCCCGATCGAAATGTTCGTCGCGCAATTGCAGATCATGCTTCGAGGCGACCAACTGACTGTTTCCCAGCCACGCTGTGCAAGTGATGCAGCGCATCGTGTTTTTCCGGAAACCAACGATACCAGAACAGATCGTCCCGACGGAGTGTTTCCATGGCATTCAGCGATCCGCAACAACCACGCGAACTACTTTGCCAAGAGCAGCGGCGTACTTTTGCAGAGTTTCAAAGTCCGGTGTGTTTTTGTGGTTTTCGAGTCGCGAGATATTGCCTCTCGGAATCCCGGCAGTTTCTTCAAGGGTTCGCAGCGAAACGCCTTGAGACTCTCGCACAGCCTTCAGCAGATCCACGGCAGAAACAATGTCGGCCTGGCCTCGCAATTGATCCACGATCGGATTCCAGAACGTACGTTCCTGTTCAATGTTGGTCTCAGCCAACGCGGCTTGAAACCGTTTGCGTTCGGCAGGCGTCGGAGCTCGTTTGGTGGTTGTCTGTTTCATGACAGTTGTTCCCTTCGAAAGGCGGTCACCGGATAAACGGTGTCGTCATCAATCCATTCAAACACAACGTACGTTTCTTCACCGGCCACGTTGTAACCCAGCCACATCGGACGATTCGACGAACGGCTGAAAAGTTTGGCAATCGGGCCCGTGAGTACCGATTCCACATCTTCGAAACTCAGAAAGTGTTCCGCGATGTGTTCCGCATTTCCGCCTCCAGTCTCTTCCCAGATGATCGTCAACATGGCGGACTCCTGTGGTTGTTCAAATGATAACATCAGCCACGCTTCTCGTACAGATTATCGTTTCACATTTGCCACCGGCGCAATGGCTGAGCCGTCAAACTCTGCGGGGCGTTCCTGAGACCGTTCCTCCCGCACGGGTCTTGAATGTCGAAAACCCAGCGGCAACAGTGTCTGGCGAATCGATATTCCCTCCTCTCGACCAGGATTTTGTCGATGGGGTAAGGGCAACGCCGTGAAGGATTATTTGCAGGGAAATCGTGTGATTCAACCCGGAACGGGTTTCACAACTAAGCCTCGGGTGCGCCGTTGTCACGGCGTTGCCGTTCAGGGCTTCCCCGTCATGCACGGCAGAATCTGCCGCACGACGGCTCGTCCGGAAAACCAATACATCCGGAATAAACTCTACAGTTTCACAAATTGCCTGACCGATACTTCCGATAAGACCGTCCCGATGCGCAAAGTCTGTTGGTATTTCCGTACAGACAGTGCATGTCACAAGATGGTGAGCACCCAGCGAAGGCAGTGCACAGCTGCAACTTCTCCAAGGATGGATCAATGCGGATTCGGCATTCACTCAAATCGCTCATTCCCGTCATACTGATGTTGGCGAGCGCACGAACTGCTCAGGCTCAGGGTGGACCACCAATGCCTGGAATGGCTGGCCCTGGCATGCCAGGCTATGGGATGCCCATGGCTGGCGCGCAGCAGGTTCCGGGCTCCTACGGCATGTATCCGGCTCAGTCGCCCTATCAGGGGATGTTTGAACAGACATACCAGCGGGACGGGACATGGTTTAAGAATTCGGTTGGCGGTTTCGGTGCAGCGAACAAGCCGCGTGACTGGTTCGTAAATCTGGACTTCACGAAGTCGTACAATCGGAAAATGCGCGGCCTGGTGGGTGCGGATAATGTCCAGACATATTTTCAACAGAATGACCCGGACAGCAACGGAATCGTTGATGGACTGCAGTGGTTCCGGTATTTCGACGCAGCATCAGCGTCAGTTATTCCTCAAGTGAAAACCAACGGAATGAAATTGTCCGGGGGATTCTGGAATCCTGACGGCTCCGGATTCCTGTACAGCGGCGGTTACCAGTTTGAGGGAACATCCACTTTTGACCCTCGAGCACAGATTATCGGTGCACGACTGGACGAAGCGACAGCGCTCCAGTTTCAACGTGATGATGGCCGAATTGGCTCCCAGCCTTTCAATCTGGG
>CAZFDW010000631.1:0-3773 GCA_964517865.1 uncultured Chitinophaga sp. | reverse complement strand
CCAGCGAAGCGACCAGCGTGCCATGGACGAGCACGCTCGTGGAAGCAGCCGCTCCGTTCCAGCGGTACAGATCGCCAGTCGGAGTCACGTAGTACCACTTCGCTCCTGTCGCTCCCAGCCAGCGTTCGCCTCGACCACCATAGTTTTCATGGTAGTTGCCGGTGAATTTCAGTCCCAGGGAACTGTCGAGGGAATACGCGGTCGTGGCAAGCGGTGAAGTGACCGATGCACTTTGAGCCCATCCGCTCACAGGGACTTCTCGAATCGTAAATGCGCCGGCGCTGACATTTTCGAACCGATACCAACCGCGTTCGGTTTCTTCGTGGATAATGTCGTCACCGTTTCGATCGATGTCTCCCGATGTCGTTGCGGCGACCACGGTCCCGAGAGAATCCACAAGTTCAAACGTGAACCCATTCAGCCATGGCTCCGCCGCAGAGACGCCGTTGGTAATCAAAGTCGAAGGAGTGTACCAGACACGCGGGTCGAGCGATTCGATGGTCTGCCCGGTGAGACTGCGCGCCTGATTGTCCCACCTGACGAGTTTTCCCGACGGTCGAACAAAGTACCACGAATTGTCGGTTTGTGAGCGATACCAGTATTCCTGGCCGCCGTAGACGTTGTAATAATCTTTCCCTTGATGGTACTGCAGTTTCAGATTGGCGACGGCGGTCGAAAGACGAATCCCGTCAGCATTGCGATCGAGAAACTTGCGACCTTCGATGATCGATGGCAGCACAGGTTCTTCGTAAGTGATTTCCAGTGTCGGTCGCAGCACGACATTTGCAGAATCACGACTGTCGAAGGCTTTCACGTTTCCGGCATCTTCGGTGCCATGGATCAGCCATCCATGATTCAGGCCCGAATCATCCAGCCATGCCTGCACATCACCAATCAGGCCGCCGCCAATCCATTCGTAGATGCCGATCGAGTCCACTGAAACAGAGGCTGAGCTACCGGAAAAATCGCCACCCGCATTGGACCATGCCGTTCCATCGAACATGGAGAACAGCCATGTCGCGTCAAATTGTTCAGCTGCCGCACCATCAAACTCATTCCCGGTTGCGTTTGATCCAGCCTCGCCCCAGGCCTTCAACAATTTATGCACACTGACGCTGGACGGCCCCCCAATGGTTTCCGCCAGATTCATGCTCAACACCACGTCCAGAATGGTGGAACCAACGGGAATCCCTGCCGATGCTATATCAAACGACACCAGCCCGCGTCGCGCCGCAGCGGATCCCGTCAGACCGCCTGCAACAATATACTGACCTAAGCCATTTGACATATCGCCCGGCAACACGTCGTAGATTGTGGTGTCATGATCAGCGCCCAGGTGGACCGTGACCGCGCTAAGCAGGGAACGTTGTTCAAGGACTTCCGGGGCTTCCATCCGCAATGAACGAGTTGCGGAACTTCGCCGCCGGTTTCGTCGCATGAGTGTCTCGAACCACATCTCTCCACCTGCTCTGTCATCAAAACGCGCTGCCAACTCACCTGACCAGAAACGGCACGAAAGTCTACATGTCGAATTCTCGGCGTTCTGCGGTTTAAATCAATCTTCTTTCCGGAAAACCGCCGTCCGCGACGGAATCCGGGCCGCTGACCCCACGACAGTAAGCGCCATTCACACCCTAAACGACGAACGGCGTGATGAATCCTAACCATTTTTCTGAAATCGTGTCGGAACGACACAATTCGGACACGCGCCCGTTCCTGAATCGATCCGCGGCTCGCCAGCGCGATTCCAATAAAATTGACGCGCCCGGAGACTCATTTCGCCCCAGGAGTCCCTCAGTATTTCCATGACTTTCTCCCGCAGAATCCCAATGAAGTATCACGGCTGTCCCATGCGACCACAGGCCGTTTGATTGTAGCGAGTGTTGTGTGCGAGTAAATTCTGTCCGTAGTCAGCGCCGCCCTGACCACTGCCAGCAAACCATACGCCCTACAGAAACTTATGACTTGCACTTCATTTGTCGTTAAACCCTGAAAAGCGATGCGTTCACGGAACCGAAGAATTTCGCACACGGAATTTCGAATATCGAAGTGTTTTTGTTCCTGATTCAGGATTCGACATTCCTTGTTAATCAGCTTCTCAGTGTCGGGGACATCCGGCAGGCTCTGGAAAATATGGGGTAGGGTAACTAGCATTCCAGTCCCTTCGCAGTCTTTTTCCTGTGCCTGTTGACGAGAGTCCGGTGCTATGCCCAAAGTCAGGTTTGTCAATGAAAAAATCACCGTCGATGCCGCTGAAGGCGAAGACCTCAGAACAGTGGCCCGCAAGCATGGTGTGCAGCTGTATTCAGGCCCACATAAATTGGTGAACTGCATGGGTCTGGGAATGTGCTGCAGTTGCAATGTTGTGCTGGCAAAGGGCAAAGAAAACGCCTCCAGAAAAGGAATTCTGGAAGGGCTCTGGAAGTGGCTCAACCCGCTACTTGGCCTGAAGATATTTTCCAACCCGGAAAAAGAGGTCCGTCTTGCCTGTCAGACCAGGGTCAGCGGCGATCTGGAAGTGGAAACACATCCACCGATCAACTGGCACGGTGAAAAGTTCTGGAATTAAAAGTGTCGCCTGGTTAACGACGGACATGAATGTCCATCCTACGTAACGCCGTGAGATCATCACTATCGACCCTGTTCGTCAACGAAAACTTCGATCAGCGGTCCTTAAGTGGTACGATCAACATGGACGTATGCTGCCGTGGAGAACGTCCGCCGATCCCTATCGTATCTGGCTCAGTGAAATCATGCTGCAGCAGACGACGGTGGCCGCCGTGGTTCCTTATTTTGAACGATTCGTCTCAAAGTTCCCGGACGTAAGTTCGCTCGCGGCGGCGCATGTGGACGACGTGTTGAGACTTTGGGAGGGACTTGGGTATTACAGTCGCGCAAGAAATCTGCACAGAGCGGCGCTGGCGATTGTGCAGAATCATGGCGGTGTGTTTCCTGCCGACACAGAATTGCTGCAGACATTGCCGGGAATTGGTCGCTACACGGCGGGAGCCATTGCTTCGTTTGCGTTTGATCAACCGGCTCCGATTGTGGAAGCAAATACCGAACGACTTTACGCGCGGCTGCTGGCCCTTACTGACGACGTTCGATCTTCTGGCAGTCAACGCGCGTTATGGGACTATGCGACGAAAATCGTGCCGAAGAATCGCCCTGGTGATTTCAATCAGGCCTTAATGGACATCGGATCGAAGATCTGTCGTCCACAGGAACCGGACTGCGAGCGATGCCCCCTCAGGACCTGCTGCGCCGCGTTTGTGCTGGGGCGACAGAATGAATTGCCTTGTCGAAAACCTCGCACACCAGTGACCGCCGTCGATGAAATCTGCGTCGTTATTCGTCGCAGGAACCGATATCTGCTGCGCCGCCGCACAGACGGAGAACGCTGGGCCGGGATGTGGGATTTCGTGCGATTTGAAGTGGACGCATCGGAACTGGAATTCCTCCCGGTGGCCACTTTCAAAAAGCGAAAAGCATCCGATCGCAGCCTTTTTGCCGAACCTCACAGCCAGTTGCCAACGGCGGTCAGGCAGCAGGTTTACGATCAAATCGGAGCCAAAATCGGCGACGTTGTGGCTGCCACGGAATTCACTTATTCCGTGACCCGGTATCGCGTTTGCCTGAAAAGTTTTCTGTGCGACGGCACGAATGCAGGATCGTCAGGAACGGGCAGCACGCAGTGGTTCACAGCGGGTGAGCTGGCAGAACTGCCGTTATCGAAAACAGGTCGCCGGGTTGCCGAGTGGCTTACCAGCCGA
>CAZFDW010000630.1:0-3775 GCA_964517865.1 uncultured Chitinophaga sp. | reverse complement strand
TGGAGCCATCAGCCGTGGAGCCATCAGCCACAACGACCGATCCCGAAGCAAGCAGAAATAACAGCGCCGCGACACTTTTCATTCGTCGATCTCCCGAGGAGAATTCTGAACCATCCTGGCTTCATGAACAAGCGGATTCCAGTGGAGGATCGGAAAATGCTCATGATCCGGGAGAGCGATGCAGGTGACGTCGCATCCGTCGATGCGCATTCGGAGCACCGAACATTCGTAGGGCAACGTCCCGTCAGCCCTTGCTCGTTGCCGATCAGTCAGGTCCTGCAGATTCACAAACTGACCAGCGTCGCTGGTCTTCCAGCCTCGCCTTTTCGAACCCACGACTGGTAACATGACACCTCCATGACGATTCCCTGCAGGTCGCTGTCATGCAGTCGCGTATGGTGCGGACTGCTATCTGCTGATTACCGTTTGAGCTGTTTACCGACTACGGAATCAGGATGAAGACGCAGAGCCCGGCGCTGCAGACATTTGTAATCCAGCTTGCCGGCCCCGGCACCTATCTTCCATCCGCTCGCGCGGTGCAGGGTGGCGGGTACAGTGCCATTGCCGAGAGCAACGAAGTCGGTCCCGAAGGCGGTCAGGTCCTCGTGGAACGAACTCTGGAACAGATCAATGCACTGTGGTCCGAAACAAAGTAGCCGTCTCGCTCCGCCGAGACGATGCCTTGTTCTATCTCATTCGCCACCAAAGACCGAGACGGGCCAAGTTCCGGCAGCTCGGTCCGGCGCTGCTCAGCAAACGTTGAGAATTGAATATTTCTGAGAAGATTCCCGGCAACGCAGCATTTTGAGGCCGACTCAATGTAGGCCGACTTCGCCGAAGTCGGCACAGCAGATTTCAGCGAAATCTGCTTACTTGTTTCGGTTGCGGGCGAAACCCGCGCCAAGATTCATGTAGCTTGGACATTCATGTCCGAGATATTGGCCAGGCACCTCAGCACTGTCGAACGGCTGTCAAGGCACACAAACCTTCGCTTCGACTGCGTTTTACGGTCGGCCGACGGACATGAATGTCCATCCTACAGGCGACCATTCCGCCAGCGCACCCAATACTTGACTCCACTGCTGCATGACTCAGACGTCCGCGTGGGTCTCTAACTGATCATCAGATCCCGGATCGGATTTCCGGGGCAGATGACAAAAGGGCGGCCCTCGATGTCGGTGAGTTCCAGATTGGGCGGTACGCCCATCAGATCGTAAACGGTTGCCGCCAGATCGATGGGATTGACCGGATTCAGCGCCGGATACGCTGCGTGTTGATCGCTGGCACCGTAGATCTGGCCACCTCGAATGCCTCCACCGGCCATCACCGATGTAAAACAGTTTGGCCAGTGATCTCGTCCATCTCTTCCGGCTCCGGCATCGCTGTTGCGCTGGCCGATCTTTGGAGTGCGACCGAATTCTCCGGTCCAGATGACCAGAGTTTCATCCAGGAGACCTCGCTGATCCAGATCGTCCAGCAGTGCTGAAAACGCGCGGTCCGCAACGGGCATCAGTCGATCGCGGAGATCAATGAAATTGCGGCTGTGCGTGTCCCAGTACACACTCACATTCTTAATGCCGTCACTCGGCCAATACACGGTCACCAGCGGGACGCCCCGTTCGACCAGTCGTCGCGCCTGCAGCACAGACTGTCCGTGAGGGTTTCGTCCGTACCAGTCACGCACGGCATCGGGTTCCTGAGTCAGATCAAAGGCGGATCGACCGACCGCTGAAGCCAGCAGATCAAACGCCTGTGAATAATTTCGCTGCAGGTTTCTCGTGGAGTCCAGTTGCTGCAGACGTGTGGCTGTGTCTTCCAGAGAACTCAGCAGCGAACGACGGCGATTCATGCGGGCTGCAGGAACTTCGTCCAGCGGCTCAATCTCACCAACTCGGTAGTCAGCACGGGACGGATCTGCGTCGATCGTGAGCGGATCCCATGTCGGCCCCAGCCATCCCGCGAACTGTCCGTGACTTTGTTCGACAAACCGCGGAACATCGTTTTCCAGCTTGGGCCGCATCGATACAAACGGTGGCAACGGATCCCGACCCCGCCCCAGTTTCGCCAGAACAGCTCCGATATGCGGCCAGTCCTTTCGCAGGTCACCAGACGGAATTGGTGGTTTGCCAGTCAGCAAATAATGCGTGGCAGTGGTATGATCCACATTGGTATGAGTCATCGACCGGATGATGGCCAAGTGCTGAGTCCGCTGGGCCAGCAACGGAAAATGTTCACAGATCTGAATCCCGGGAACCTGAGTATCAATCGGCCGAAATTCGCCCCGCACTTCATCCGGAGCATCGGGTTTCAAATCCCACGTGTCCTGATGCGCCGGCCCACCCCACATAAACAGCATGATGCAGGCTTTTGCCTTACGCACGGGAGAACTCAAACCCCGATCAGCTGCCAGCGTCTGAGCCTTGAGCAATTCAGGCAGCGTCAATCCCAGCAACCCGACTGATCCCGCTCGCAGCACATCGCGGCGACCAGGTCGCTGCGGATTCTGCAATCGTCGTCGATATCGTCTGGATTCGTCTGTCATGGGACGTTCACGAGGTCAGCAGGAAACAGCTTTCAGTCTTGCCATAGTAACTCAGATCCGCGTCGATGCAAGATGACATGGCCCGCGCGTGATGGATAGTCAACCAAGGTCGAGCACGATGAAATCGTGCTCCACGACGTGGGGCACGTTTTCAACGTGCCCGTTACTCCGACGACCACTAACTGGCGCTGCGATGATGCCGATACCGGCAAGTGTAGCCGGCTTTCGCCGAAAGCCGGTTTTCCGCTCTCTGCGAGAGCGGACTACATTCTTCGTCCAAACGATGCACCATGACCAGCGATTTCTCCGGTGGAATAGTCGTGCGGCCGTTGACTTCTTAAACTGACGGTCGTAAGCCGGTGGCATCTGGTTTTTGACGACAACGCAAACGTATTTCAGAAAGGACGGGTTTATGAGATATTCCATTCTCATGATGTCAGCAGTTGGGTTGGCTCTGCTTGCATCCGGAATTCCGGCATCGGCTCAGGATGTGGAAGAGCTGGAACGAATGGCGCTGGCCCTGAAAAAGGAGGCTGCCGAATTGTTTGAGAAGGGGCACGAGGATGAAGCCCACAATCTGGAGCGCAAGTCCGAAGAAATGCTTCTGAAAGTGCGGCACCTGGTGAAACAGGAAAAGTCAGGCAAGTCTGAAGGAGATCACAAAAAGAAGTCAGGCGCCGACGATCCGGACAGTCAGCAGCTGCATGAACGACTGCAGGACCTTCGCGCCGCTCGCGAGCAGGCGGAATCCAGGAAAGCGCCGGAGCAGGAGCTGGACGAAATCCGTGAACAGATCAGCCAGACGGAACGCAAACTGGCCCATCTTTCGGAACGTCCGCACCAGCGACAGGAAATTCCAAAGCAGTTCCGGGCTCAGGCTGAGAAACTGGAACACGCCGCGCGGCGGCTGCAGCATGTGAAAGTCGCCGCAGAGAATCTGAAGGCCGCAGAAATGCATGACATGGCTCAGGATTTAATGAAGAAGGCCGAAGGCATGGAGCACGAAATGCACACAGCCAAAATGGAATTCGCAAAGTTGATGCAGAACGGTGAAGGAAAAGATCAGGAACCAAAATCTGACCTTCAGCAGCTTCGTTCTGAAAATGAAGAGTTGCGACGCGAGATGAAGGAACTGAGAGAAGTCATCGGGCAACTGCGAAAGGACACGGACAAATAACAATCCGCGTTGAATTCTGGCGAGCGGCTGGGCGTCAGCCCTCCGAGTCGAGTTGC
>CAZFDW010000629.1:0-3786 GCA_964517865.1 uncultured Chitinophaga sp. | reverse complement strand
TTGAGGATGGCACATTCGTTTAACCGCGTGGGCAACGCCCCGCGCTTCGTATTTCGTATTTCGTATTTCGTATTTCGTATTTCGTATTTCAAATCTCAAATACGAAATTTCTGATAGAACAATCGCGGTCCTGCTGGGCAAGTGGTTAAACGATCCAATGCACAAATGTGTGCAGCAACTTCAAGGGTCATCTCAATGGATCGGCGAGCTTTCCTCAAAACGACCAGCACCGGGTTGACGGCGATGTCGATCAGTCAGGGTGCGTACGCGGCAGCGGCGACGAAGATTCCGCGAGTGGGTATCATCGGGCCGGGCTGGTATGGCAAGGTCGATCTGTTCCGCCTGCTGCAGGTGGCTCCTGTGGAAGTGGTGGGTGTATGCGACGTTGATAACCGGATGTCGGATGCGGCAGCGGATATGGTTGCGGAGCGTCAGGCGTCGAAGAAGAAACCTCGCACATGGCAGGACTATCGGCAGATGCTCAAGGATGAGCCGTTTGACATCATGCTCATCGATACGCCCGATCACTGGCATGCTTTGCAGATGATCGACTGCGTCAACAAAGGCATGGATGTCTGGGTGCAAAAGCCGGTCAGTGTGGATGTGATTGAAGGCCAGGCGATGCTCATGGCGGCTCGGAAGAACAAGAGCGTCGTGCAGGTCGGGATGCAGCGGCGCAGCACACCGCATTTGATCGATGCGAAAAACCGTGTCGTCGATACCGGGTTGCTGGGCGATATCGGAATGGTCGAGTGCTATTGCTACTATCACATGCGGGCGAACAGGAATCCGCCGGAGATCGCGGTCCCGGAGGGCTTTGACTACGACCTGTGGACCGGGCCGGCTCCGATGCGTCCATTCACCGAGCTGACTCATCCGCGAAGCTGGCGCGCCTTCATGGAGTACGGGAACGGAATTCTCGGCGACATGTGCGTGCATATGTACGACATGGTTCGCTGGATGCTCAAGCTGGGCTGGCCGAGTACGATCTCATCCTCCGGCGGCATTCTCGTCCAGACGAATTCGGCGGCAAATATTTCCGACACGCAGATCGCCACGTTTCAGCATCCGGATTTCCCGGTCACCTGGCAGCATCGTTCCTGGGGAGATACACCAGACAAGGACTATCCATGGGGTGCCACGATTTATGGCGACAAAGGCACGCTCAAGCTCAGTGTCAACATGTATGAGTTCACTCCGCGGAACGGTGGTGAAAAACTGACGGGGAAAGCGTTGTTCGAATACGACAAATTTCCTGAAGACGAAACGGAGAAAGATCTGGAACGTCACGTTGCGTCGGCAGTCCGAGGCCACATGCTGAACTTCCTCAGTTGCATTGAATCCCGTGAAAAACCGGTCTCCGATATTGAAGAAGGTCACATTTCAGCGGCAAGCTGCATTCTGGCAAACCTGTCGATGCAGCTTGGTCGAACATTGAAATGGGATCCTGCGACGCACACCGTCACCGGTGATGCCGAAGCGACGGCTCTGTTGCGCCGCAAGTACCGCGATCCCTGGATTCACCCGGAACCTGTGCATGTCTGAGATTCAGCGATTTGGAGAATCAGCCCGCTGGTCGGATGTTGTCATTTATCGCGGCGAGGCACGATGGGTGGAAGTCGCGGACGATGAGTCGGCGGATGTTCGCGGCCAGATCACGCAGGTGCTGACGCAGATCAACGCGACTCTGGAACGGATTGGCAGCAGCCGCACGGGCCTGCTTCAGGTGCTGATTTTTCTGGCAGATCTGAAAGATAGGTCGATTTTGAATGAGCTGTGGGATGCATGGGTTCCGACGGAGCATTTGCCGATTCGAGCGTGCGTGGAAGCACAGCTGGCACCGGGATATTTTGTGGAAATGGTGATTTCAGCGGCAGTGGTTGGGTAGCGTTCACGAGCGGCACGCCAGATGTTATGCTTCGGACTGTCCGACTGCAATTCCTGTAGGATGGACATTCGTGTCCGAAGGTTGATCGACAAAACGGTGGTGAAGGTTGAAGCCCAGAAGACTTGGACTAGCTCATCGCTGGGATATCCCGCATGGACATCGACTGGCGATCTGGCAGCGATTGACACCTCCGCAGATGTTCGTCGGATCCTTCGCGCTGCTCATTCTGAGTGGAACTGCCGGCCTGCAACTGCTGCCTGGCATTTACACCGGTGAATCAATGACCTGGCTGGATGCGTTGTTCACGTCTACCAGCGCTGTCTGTGTCACTGGATTGACAGTAAAAGATACGGCTCAGATTTTTACGCCGTTCGGCCAGGGTTGGGTGCTGCTTTTGATTCAACTTGGCGGGCTTGGCATGCTGACCTTCGCCAGTCTGATTCTTGTTGCGCTGGGGAAGCGTCTGTCTCTGCGGGCTGAAGCGAGCGCAATCGTTGCGGCGGAGTCGGCGCTGCATCTGGAAGGGCGAAACATCACGCTCGATATTGTGCGTTTTACACTTTTGTTCGAGTCGATCGGTGCCATCCTCCTGTATGCGTTGTGGGTTCCCAAGCTCGGGTGGAAGGGAGCGGCATGGCCTGCAATTTTTCATTCGGTGAGTGCGTTCTGCAATGCCGGGTTTTCGACATTTACGGATAACCTGATGGGATTCCAAAAAAGTCCCGCCAGTCTGATTGTCATTGCCTGTCTGATTCTGGCTGGCGGAATTGGATTTCTGACGCACACGGAAATGTGGCACGCGCTGGTGTCCTGGAAAAGAAAACGAGCGTTTCGCGTTTCGCTGCAGAGTCGCCTTGTGATATTCGTCACGCTCCTGCTGACGGTGGCGGCGACACCGCTGTTCGCAGTGTTTGAATGGAATAGCTGTCTGTCTGGATTGCCGATTGGCGACAAGCTGGTCAATTCACTGTTTATGAGCATCACGCCGCGCACGGCGGGATTCAATGCGATCGACTACGGAAAGGCGACCGACAGCGCCAATCTGCTGACGATCATGCTGATGACGGTTGGAGGATCGCCCGGTTCAACTGCGGGCGGATTCAAGACGACAACGCTGGCAATTCTGGGATTAATGGCCTGGTCACGCCTGCGTGGTTCAGAATCCACGAATTGCGTCGGTCGTTCGATCCCGGAAGAAACGACATCCAGGGCCGTGGGTTTATTTGTGATTGCGATCGGCTTCGCGATCTCCGGTGTGTTCCTGCTGTCCGCAACAGAAGACGCCACAGCTCGCGGCCTGACAGAACACATGTTTGAAGTCAGCAGTGCGGTCAATACGGTGGGATTGTCAATGGGGCTGACCCCCAAACTCTCGGTCGCCGGTCGCTGGGTGATTATTCTGATGATGTTTCTGGGACGCGTCGGTTTGTTGACGCTGGCAGCGTTGCTGACCGTTCCGCGTTCTCGCGTCGCAAAATTCCGCTACGCATACGAAGACGTTGTAATTGGTTAAAACCGCTTTCCAAGAGCTGAACCTATGAGAAGATTCCTGATTGTTGGTCTGGGAAATTTCGGATCGAGTGTCGCAGAGTCGTTGTTTGCGCAACGGCATGAAGTGATTGCAATCGATACGAACGAAGAGGCCGTGGATCGCGTCTCGTCATACGTATCCCGCGCGGCGGTGGGCGATGCAAAAAACCTGCATACGCTGGAAAAAATCGGTGCTAAGGGAGCTGACGCAGCGGTGATCAGCACGGGCGATGACATCACGGCAAGTATCCTGGCGACAATGGCCGTTCACGATCTGGGCATTCGCGATGTGTATGTCAAAGTCATTTCACGGGATCATGCACGCGTGATGGAACGCATGAAAGTCACGGAGACGATTTTCCCGGAAC
>CAZFDW010000628.1:0-3786 GCA_964517865.1 uncultured Chitinophaga sp. | reverse complement strand
TGCATTCTACATTTCATCCCCCTTTCCCAAGCTTGCTTGACGCAATCCGACACGCCGGAGCGGCATCAATCTGATCCACGGCATCGCTCAAATCTTATCCCGACGCGACATCAAAATGACGACACCAATCGGGTGGACTTAGCCGCACGAACTGCGTGGGTCGATGTGACCGGAGCAGTTTGAAAACGAATCATGTTACAGGGGTGAGCGTCTCAAAGCGATGCTTAGTGAGTTCCTGCAAATCTGACTCAGGACATGCCCTCCTGTGCAGTTTGAACTGGAGCCGCTGAGAGGCGATGCCGCGATCATCCGTGCAGCTTTGTTAAAGAGAATTTTTTGTCATATCGATGGAGCAATCTGACGTCCTGACCACGGTTGCGCCGTTTCACGACTTTTGGCGAATCGGTGAGCGACGGCCCGCGATCTTAATATTCGGGGCACAAGTGGATCGGTTGTTGTTCACAGGTTGAGTATGCTGGGTAAGGATCTTGTTTCTCCCGGAGCCTCTGCCGATGGCTGATATCACTCAAATTCTTTCCCAGATCGAATCCGGTGATCCGTTGGCAGCCGAGCAATTGTTGCCGCTTGTGTATGACGAACTGCGAAAGCTGGCGGCTGCGAAACTGGCTCAGGAAAAGCCCGGCCAGACACTGCAGGCCACAGCGCTGGTGCATGAGGCCTGGTTGAAGCTGGTGGACGTCGACGAGGCCCATCGCTGGGATTCTCGTGGGCATTTCTTTGCAGCTGCCGCAGAGGCAATGCGTCGCATTCTGATTAATCGCGCCCGCGACAAGCGCCGGCTGAAACGCGGCGGAGATCGGGAACGGGTTCACTTTGACCTGTTGGCCGATCCTGCCACGGCTCCAGACGACGACTTACTCGAACTCGACGATGCTCTCAGCGATCTTGCCGGTACGAACCCACAAGCTGCAGAACTCGTAAAACTGCGGTATTTTGCCGGCCTGCCCCTTCCCGAAGCTGCAGCGATACTTGGCCTCTCCACGAGGAGCGCCGCCCGGCTTTGGGCGTTCGCGAGGGCCTGGCTTATCGATGCCCTGGACCATTCTTAAGTTGGAATTTGGCGAATTCTCTAAGATCTTTGGCACACTTCTCTGCCAGACGGGGCACTGTTCCTGGAAACTCCGAGTCCACGGTTCCGTGGCATACTTGCAGACAACGCCATGATGATCGACGTCGGTAGCCGCCGGTCGAAGTCGAAGCCTGTTGAGATGGAGAACACCGAATTCCGGTCAGAACAAGCCCAATTTCTTTGGAGGTCGTATGTGGAAGCACTGTTTCTTAGCCATGATTCTGGTGACCTCTGCGACTATGGAAGTATCCGCTGAGGAGATTCCCAAAGTCGACTTTATACATGAAATACAACCCCTGTTTAGGGCTCACTGCACGGGCTGTCACGGGCCTAAGCAACAGAAGAATGGGTTCCGTCTTGACCGCCGTCGCGATGCATTCCGTGGCGGAGTCGCCAACCAAATTGCTCCCGGAAACAGCGAAGCGAGTCATCTCTATTTTCGACTTGTTGGAAGCCATGGCCACCTCCAAATGCCTCCCGACGGCCCGTTAAGCCCTGAACAAATCAAGCTGATCAAAGCGTGGATCGATCAGGGGGCTGTATGGCCGGACGAGGCCTCCGGTGAAGTCCCCGCCCCACCCGCTGATCCAATGGCAACACGCTTCATGGAAGTGTTGCGTGATGGTGACCGGGCGGCCTTTCGCAAACTATTGAAGGAGGAACCGTCAGCAGCCAATCGCAAGGGACCCAACGGTTCGACACCTCTCATGTATGCAACCCTCTACGGAGATGCGGAGTCAGTTCGTCTCTTGTTGGAAGCTGGTGCCGACCCAAACATTCGCAATGAGGCCGGAGCTACAGCACTGATGTGGGCGATGGATGACTTAGACAAGTCGCGATTGCTGATTCGCAGCGGAGTTGATGTGAATGCTCGATCTGATGACGGCCGCACGCCGCTGCTCATTGCGACGGCTCGGCCAGGATCTTACGACGTCGTCAAACTGCTGCTTGATCACAAGGCGAACCCGTCTCAAATGGTGAACACGTACCGCGGACCGATGACCCCGCTCCGTCTGGCAGCCGAGGCGGGTGACGAGGAAATGCTCCGCCTGCTTTTGGACCGAGATGCTGATGCCAAGGCTATGGGTGGCTTCTTGCCACTCCTGGCGGCAATGAATGCAAACGACGCCAACTGCGTGAGCCTAACGCTTAAGAACGCTGACCCCGCCGCGTTGAAAGGTTCGGGACTCCTTCTCGTACCGCCGATCGGCGCTCCCTCGGCACTACTCGACACGAAGGCAGTGAAGACGTTCTTTGAGGCTGGGGCCGATGTCGCGGTCCGCGATTCCGCCGGGCGCTCGCTGCTGATGCTTGCCGTCAGTTCAGATGATGTTCCGGTTGAAACGGTGGAAGCATTGATCGGGCTGGGGGCCGATGTCAACGTGACCACTGCGGATGGGAAAACGGCTCTCGACTTCGCGCGGCAAACAGGGCGAACCCCAATTGTGGAATTGCTGGAAAAGGCTGGGGCGAAAACGGGAGGGGACGACGTGTACCCAGTCCTAAAACCGAAACCGGCAACGTCGGCGAAAATAGCTGTCGAACGCAGTCTGCCTCTGTTGCAGCACGCGGACGTTACCTTTCTGCGGAAGTCCGGCTGTGTCTCCTGCCATAACAACTCATTGACCTCGATGACGGTCTCATTGGCTCGAACAGCGGGCTTCTCCGTGGACGAGCAAGTCGCAAGGACTCAGCGGGATGATGTTGGAGCGTTCATTGAAATGTGGCGAGAGAGGAGCCTTCAAGGTATGGGAGTCCCTGGTGACTCGAATACAGTTGACTATCTTCTCGCTGGGCTGGCCGCCGAGAACTATCCGTCGGACCCCGCAACCGATGCGATGGCGCGATACTTGAAGAACGACCAGATGCCGGACGGCCGATGGCGGCTGATTGCGAACAGACCGCCGCTGGAATCGAGCGAATTCGAGGTAACCGCTGTTTCCATGCGAGCTCTCCAGGTCTATATGCCGAAAGCTTTGAAAGCGGACTACGAGAAGGCGGTTTGGCGGGCAGCGGACTGGCTGAGAACTGCCAAACCCAAATCGACGGCAGACCGGGTTGGACAGATTCTCGGTCTTGCATGGGCTGGCGATCCCAAGGATTCGCTGCGGAAGTTCACTGCCGAACTGTTAGCCGAACAGCGAGCAGACGGCGGCTGGTCGCAACTCCCGACGATGACCAGTGACGCATTTGCTACCGGTCAGGTGCTGACGGCGCTGCACAATTCAGGCACAGTCGCAGCTTCGGACCCCGCCTACCAGCGCGGAGTGAAGTTCCTGCTATCGACCCAGTTCGAAGACGGCTCGTGGCACGTTCAAAGTCGAGCGATCCCGTTCCAGCCGTATTTCGAGGGCGGTTTTCCTCATGGCCACGACCAGTGGATCTCCGCGGCCGCAACCAACTGGGCAGTGATGGCGCTGATACCCGACGCAAAGTGATCGACCAGATGCCATCCCTCAGACTTGATAGAATTGTGGCTGGAATGCCCCATAGTGCGCGATGCCGACTGCAAGGCACTTGTTTTTAAGGACTCCGTGACTGCCGATGAAGAATGCCGACGAACAGCTAATGACAATCTTCTCGGCCGCCTTGGACTGCGAAACGGCCACTGCGCGTGAGGCGTTGTTGGACAAGGCCTGTTCTGATTCCCCGGCCCTCCGAGAGCGAGTGGAAGCACTGTTACGGGCCCATAACCG
>CAZFDW010000627.1:0-3786 GCA_964517865.1 uncultured Chitinophaga sp. | reverse complement strand
TGCCGCATGAGCGCACGGAGTCGTAGATTCAGCGTGGTCGGCACTTTGGATAAAACCAGTTGAACTGAACCGCGGTGCTATGGGAGTTCAATCACCTTCAAGTATCATCTTGAACAGCGAATGGCAAGAATAAACCACACGTTCGGATGCCGAGTGTCTGAACGGCAGATCTGCTTAAGTTGCGATCGTGACGGGCGTAGCGATTGGACGATTCGCGCGTGCCGGCGTTTTTGGGGAGAGCGCAAAATGTCTCCGGAATCAGCCAGTGAAAAGCACAGTGACATTGTGGGAAATTGGCGGTAATCGCTGCGACAAAAGTCATGATGTGTCTGTCTTGTTCATGACGGATGTTTGGTAACGATCAGCGGACGACTTCGAAGAATTCGACGAGGCATCCTGCAACGGCGCCGGCGGCACGGGTGTTGGTGACGCCCATCTCAGTGAATGAGGTAGGAGCGACAGTGGTACGATTGGTACGGTATCGACTCGCAGATATCGGCCACTCTGGCACACCGGACACCTCAGAGGATCTTCGGAGCGAATGGTGTTCTTCAAATCACTGTCGTCAACATCGGACGCAGCGTCAGGCGACGGCTCATTAGCTCCCAGCAAGCGACGGCATATCGCGAGCTTGTCATTTCGATTTCGATTGGCAAGGAATCCGTAGTGTCGAATCCGGACGAAGCCACGCGGCAGGACGTGCATCAGAAACCGACGGAGAAACTCCGGACCATCAAGATGCATCACCTTCTGCTGATTATTGTCTGCATAATCTTTGTAGTGAAAGGCGACGCGGTCGCCATCAACTCCGATCAGTCGCTGATTCGAAATGGCTACACGATGCGTGTAGCGGGCAAGATATTTCAGTACCTGTTGCGGACCTCCGAAAGGTCGCTTCGCATACACCACCCAGTCTTTTCGAACAGCCTGATTCAGGAGATTTTCAAATGCGGGCAGCTCTGCTCGGGACTGCATCGCGGCGAAGAACTTCAACTCGCCGGCATGAAACAGTCGCTTAAGTCCCGCGATGAACTTGCCACGAAAAACTTGACTCAGCACTCGAACAGGAAGGAAAAAGTCTCGCTTGCGTTGACTGCGACGACAGGTAACCCAACTTTTTCCGTCCAGAGATATTCCACCACCAGGTACGACACAATGGAGATGTGGATGATGCATCAGATTCTGGCCCCACGTATGCAGCACGGCAAGAAATCCGATCTGTGCTCCAAGCCGGTCGGGGTTCGCAGCGACTTGCAACAGAGTCTGGGACGCTGCTCGAAACAACAGACCGTAAACGGCACGAGGATTCTGAAGTGCAAGTTCATTCAACGCCGGTGGCAGCGTAAACACGACGTGAAAATACGGCACCGGCAGCAGTTCCGCTTCCCGATCCGCCAGCCACTCCGCCCGTGCTGCGGCTTGGCATTTTGGACAATGTCGGTTGCGGCATGAGTTGTAGGCAATCTGTCGATGTCCACAATCGGCGCAGCCGAATACGTGACCGCCCAGAACAGCCGTGCGGCATGAAGCGATGTCTCGCAAGGCCCGGCGTTGCTCGAAGGACATGGCTCGGCCGTGACGCTCAAGTACACGGTCTCCGAAGCAACGCACGATGTCGGCCAGCTCGATTGACGAAGAGTTCATGACGCCGCCTGTTCGCCTGGTTTATCGCCGAGTTTATGACGATTCAGAAGCAGATCCAGCGGACTGCACGTCGAGATTAAACGGTCACCAGAGACATGCGTGTAGAGGGCCGTCGTCTTAATATTCCGATGTCCAAGCAGCAGTTGAATTGTCCGCAGATCCGTACCCGCTTCCAGCAGGTGTGTTGCGTACGAATGTCGCAGGGAATGCATCGTCACGTTTTTGCCGAGATTGGCTGCTTCGCTGATCCGAGCACAATACTTAATGACCGAACCACTGCCGATCGGCTTAGAATTCGGGATTCCCGGAAACAGCCAGTCAGCAGGTTTGTATTGGTGCCAGTATTCCCGCAGCATCTCCAGTAAGTTCGGTGACAGTGGAACGTAACGATCCCTGCCGCCTTTCCCTTGCTGGATATGCAGGACCATTCGCTTGCTGTCGATGTGTCTCAATCGTAGTTGCGTGACCTCAGAGACTCGCAGGCCTCCTGCGTAGGCGCAAAGAAATATACACCGATACTTCAGCTTGTCGCAGGCGGCGATAAACTGCTCCACTTCATCGAATGTCAAGACCACCGGCAGTCGCTTCGGCTCTTTCGGACATGGCAGTCCGTCCAGCATTCCGGGCTGACCGAGCGTGACGTCGTAGACAAATCGCAGTCCACAACGCGCGACGTTGTAGGTACTCCATGCAACTTTTCGCACGTGAATCAGATGGATGAGATATTTACGAATGTCTTCGCGGTTGATCTTGTCCGGCGAACGCCCGAAGTGAAGAGAAAATCTCTGCACGGCCTGCAGATATGCCCTCTGTGTGCAGGGTGAAAAATTGCGAAGCCGCAAATCGTCAATCATGCGTTGTCGGAGTGGTGTCATTTGACTCTTTCTATGTTGAGTAAAAGAATGGGAAATGTGTCCGCAACTCTGTGTCGTAAAACCGAAGGCGCTCATCAGAAATTTCTTTATGGCTTAAGAATTTTGCTTTTGTGTATGATCAAAACCGGTGTATCAAAATGTCCTTTTGGAAACACCAAAGATGTGGCATGATGAGCCATGCTCAAAATCCAATTCCCGCAACAAATCGACAGGAAACAACCGATCGATTCCAGCAGTGAACTGATGCTGAAAGGGACGCCATGTCTTCCGGCTTTAATTCAGGTTGCCGGCCTCAATGCAGAGCAACGGTTCATCGAGTTCTTCACGGCGAACATTCGCAATCCCGGTACTCGCATCGTTTACGCTTATGCTGTGAATCAGTTCTGCAACTGGTGCGAACATCGTGGCGTGTCTCTGACTGCGGTGTCACCGTTCGTCGTCGCGGCGTACATCGAACAACTCACGCATCAGCGAAGTGCGCCGACCGTCAAACAACATCTTTCAGCAATTCGAGGGTTGTTCGACTGGTTGGTTGTGGGGCAAGTGTTGCCGCTCAATCCGGCAGCTTCCGTGCGCGGGCCAAAGCATGTTGTGAAAGTCGGGAAGACCCCGGTGCTGACGGCATCTGAAGCTCGCCAGCTTCTGGACGCGATTGACACATCGACCATCATCGGTCTGCGAGACCGAGCATTGATCAGCGTCATGGTCTACAGCTTCGCTCGTGTGTCGGCGGTTATCGGTATGACGGTGGCTGATTACTATCCTCAGGGCCGACGGATGTGGTTCCGTCTTAAGGAGAAAGGTGGCAGGCATCATGATGTGCCAGCGCATCACAATGCGGAAGACTACATAGACGAGTATCTTGAGTCGGCAGCCATCGGGAACGAAGGCCGAAGTCCATTGTTCCGCAGTGTGTCACGAGAGAAGACGCTGACGGGACGCAGCATGCACCGCATCGACGTATTGCGGATGATCAAACGCCGCGCCGCCACGGCGGGCATCTCAACTCGCATCGGTTGCCATACGTTTCGTGCCACAGGGATCACGTGCTACCTGCTGGGCGGCGGCTCACTGGAACACGCCCAACGCATCGCTGGCCACGAGTCGGCGCGCACAACCAAACTGTACGACCGCACGAGCGACACTGTCAGCCTGGACGAGATTGAACGAATCATCATTTGACAAACGCAGGTGGTCCGCAGAAAACGCGACGCCTTGCCCACTGCGGAGCGGTTTAGTTCAACGTCCTTTATCAACCCCAAAGAAA